>JBDSGK010000241.1:0-13412 GCA_039919015.1 Ferruginibacter sp. | reverse complement strand
CATAGTGTAGCAAATAACATCTTGCCAAGAACATTAACTGTTTATGATACTAAAGGTGACAGGGTGTTTACAAAACTCTACACCATTGGCAGACCATACGACAGAATGGACGTTGACATGAGAGCTTATGGAAAAGGTTTATACTGGGTTGAAATTGGTGATGCAAATGGTAACAGGATTACCATGTGCAGAGTCGTGATCCAATAATAGATCTCACATGATAAATTTTAAGTCCATCCGCTTTATGCGGATGGACTTTTTTTATAGAAGATATAAAGAAACCGGATCCTTTATTGCCTATCTACAGGATGCGGTGCATTCCCCATTGTCTGTTACCTTTGCCGCTGTGAAACAAAATGAAAAATACCAGGTAGTGATCGGGTTGGAGGTACATACCCAGTTACTTACGCAAAGCAAACTATTTTGTGGTGATAGTGCAGCTTTCAGTACAGCTCCCAATACACATATCAGCCCTGTTACGCTGGCGCACCCGGGTACTTTACCCAAAATGAATAGCAGGGCTATTGAGTATGCCATTAAGTTAGGACTTGCATTAAATTGTGAAATCGAACAGCATAATTATTTTGCCCGAAAAAATTATTTCTATCCCGATCTGCCAAAGGGTTACCAGGTTTCGCAACATACTACACCAATTTGTAAAAACGGATATGTGCCTATTACGGTGGCAGCCGGGGAAAGGAATATCAGGCTTAACAGGATACATATTGAAGAGGATGCCGGAAAAAGCCTGCATGATGTTGAAGAAAATTATACCTCCATTGATCTGAACCGTGCCGGTGTTCCGCTGCTGGAAATTGTGAGTGAGCCCGATATGCACAGCAGCGATGAAGCCTTTGCCTACATCACAGAATTACGCAAGTTGGTTACCTGGCTGGGTATTTGCGATGGAAATATGGAAGAAGGCAGCATGCGTTGTGATGCCAATATCTCTATCCGTTTGAAAGGGGATACAAAACTGGGCACCCGTGTTGAAGTAAAGAACCTGAACAGCATCCGTAATGTTAAAAGGGCCATTGATATTGAAGTAGAGCGGCTGGTCAACCTGGTTGAAAATAACCAAACCATTATCCAGGAAACCCGGAGTTATGATGCAGATAACAACATTACCTTTTCTTTACGTTCAAAAGAGGATGCTGATGATTACCGTTATTTTCCGGAACCGGATCTTACACCCTTCCGGATCACCGATGATTATTTAGTTCAGATAAAAAATGAACTCCCGGTTTTACCCAATGCTTTAAAAATGCGGTATATAACTAACCTGCAGCTTTCGGACTATGATGCATCTGTACTTTGCGACGATAAGGAACAATCTATCTATTTTGAGGATGTAATAAAACATACAGGTAATTATAAAGCCGTGGCCAACTGGTTACTGGGCCCGGTTAAAAGTCATTTGAACGACAATAATATTTCTTACAAACAGTTTTCTTTACCTGCAATAAAACTGGCGGCTTTAATTGGATTGGTAGAAGATGGCAAGTTGAACTTTGGCGTAGCATCCGGAAAAGTTTTCCCGGCCTTATTGGATCAGCCTGCAAAACAGCCGCTGCAAATTGCAACAGAACTGAACCTGATCCAGGAAAGCAACACGGATTCCATTGAACAATGGGTGGATGAAGCGATCGCTGCAATGCCTGATAAAGTAAAAGAATATCGCTCGGGTAAAAAAGGATTGATCGGTTTATTTGCGGGCCAGGTAAAAAAGCTCAGTAAAAACAAAGCCGATATGCAACTGGTAAATTCACTTTTAGAAAAAAAATTAAACAATTAATACTATGAAAAAAATATTTGCTGCTGCAGTCATTACCGCATTTTTATTTTCCTGTAATTCGGGGGACGATAAAGGGAAATTCACGCTTTCAGGGGAAATAAAATCTTCACCTGATCAAAAAATTTACCTGGAAGAATTATATTTCAGTGAAAAGCAGCCCGAGGTTTTGGATACGGCTGAAATAAAAAATGGAAAATTTACGGTAACAGCACTGGCAGCCGAAGAGGGTCTGTTCCGTATCCGCACGGAGGATAAAAAAAGTACTTACCTATTTATCAATGAAGATGGTAAAATGAATTTTACAGCTGATGTAAGTAAACCTCAAAATTTTTATTTCAGCGGATCTGCAAACAGCTCTTTAAAAAAATTGCTGTTGCACACAGATAGTATTGGATCTCTTGTTGCGGCCCAAGACACATTGCTTTCAGGATATGTAAAAGCGGGAGTTAAACAAACAGACAGTGTATTTATAGCAACCCTCAATAAAATGAATGCTATAAAAGATGATTTCGCGACATACTGTTTTGCTTATGCTGATACGGCTAAAAGCCCGATGCTTTCTTTGTTTGCGGCAACTATGGCACCTGTAGATCTAAGTAAATTTGAAGCTCCCTTGAACAACCTGCTTAAACGCTTCCCTGCTCATAAAGGTATTACCGGTGCATTGGCTTATATTAAATCACAAGCGAGTCCGCAGACGCAAACTCCACCAACCCCCGCAGGAACTCCTGCCATCGGCGATATGGCTCCTGAAATAACCATGAATGATGTGAACGGCAATCCTTTTTCATTAAGCCAGTTGCGGGGTAAATATGTTTTGGTTGATTTTTGGGCCAGTTGGTGTGCTCCCTGCCGCCAGGAGAACCCAAATGTGGTTGCTGCCTATAACCGGTTTAAAGATAAAAATTTCACCGTACTTGGTGTATCATTCGATAAAGACAAAGGCGCATGGCTGGATGCAATTAAAAAAGATAATTTAAGCTGGCAACAGGTGAGTGATCTTAAATACATGAACAGTGCAGCTGTAAATACCTATGGCATTAGTGGAATTCCTTATAATGTTTTGGTAGACCCCACCGGAAAAATTATTGCAACGGGTTTAAGGGAAAATGACCTGCAAACCAAACTGGCAGAAGTTATAAAATAGTTTTCAATAAGCTCAAATGGTTATGCTTCAAAATAAAAAGCGTCCCGCAATGGCGGGACGCTTTTATGCATATTCATGGCTTATAAATTAGCAGTCTTTAATTTTTTCTCAATTTTAATATCAAAGCTCATGGCACTGCCGTTTCGGGTTGCTTTAATATTGTAAGTAGATTTTTCCATGTTGTCATGTAGTTGTTCACGTACTTCATCTGTATTGGAAACTTTTTTTCCGCCGATCTCTGTAATAACATCATCTTTTTTTAACCCGGCTTTGTCGGCAGGAGAATCTTTATCTATGTCTAAAACTTTTACACCTTTGCCATTATCAGTATCCTGGATCTTTAAACCCAGTTTTTGCTGGCGTGGAAAGCTATTGAAGAACTCAAAATTATCACCGCTTCCGGGAGTCCATACTTTTGGTGCTATATCAACGTTTGGAACGCCTTCTACACGTGGAATGGTAAAGGACCTGGACATGCCATCAGGGCCGCTGAATGAATAGGCCATGGCATTTGAACCTGTACGTTCGCCTAATATTGCTTTTGCAGACTCTGCCACGCCATCACGCATATAATATACGGTCACTTCATCTTTTGGCTTAAATGCAGTTACAACATCTGATAAAGATTCAGGCCCCTCAACTTTCTTGTCATTGATCTTTGTGATCACATCGCCATTTTTTAAACCGGCCTTTTCGGCAGCGCTTTCCTTGCTTACATTTGTTATTTTAGCGCCTTTTGTTTTTGATTCAGCATTAACCTCATTGGTAGTAACACCCAGGAAAGCGCCGGATCCATTAGCATCATTCCAAAAATTCATGCCTCCAAAATCTTCAGGTGTAAATGTCATCCTGGTCTTACCCTGGCCATCCCTGATGATCATGTTCCTGCGGTTGATGGTTATTTCATCATCCTTATATTCAGATAAGGGCTTACCATTAATGGTAACATTGTCTCCCTTGATCTCTACAACGATCTTTGTGTCTTTTTCACCTTTTTTACGGATGATGATCTCCTGGACATCTTTTTTTCCTTTATCTCCTTTGTCCCCTTTATCATCCTGGGCGGTCAGGGTTGTGGTAAAAGCTGCTAAACATATGATGGCAGCGGTAAAAACAATTTTTTTCATGACTTAATATTTTATATACGAAATGTTTAGTAGTACAAATCTAAGGCCTTTTTTTGATTTACGAAATATTTCGCATATTATTTTTCCTCTTTAACATTATTTCAACACGAATTACCCGAATTACACTAATTACACGAATGAGGGGTTTGACTTTGTATAGGTTCTAATCGGGCAGTCATCCACAATTCCTTCCCCGATAAAATCCATACCTATTTTTTCAAGCACATTTATGGAAGCAATGTTCTCTATATGTGCCCTTCCGGTGATGAGCTTAAGATCCAGGGCTTTAAAGCCGTGATCCAGGGTATATTGAGCCGATTCTGTTGCGAACCCCTTACCCCATGCATTTTGCATGAGTCGGTAACCCAGGTCAATTTCATCCAGCTCGGGGCGGTACTTTAAGCCGCACCAGCCAATAAAATCCATATTGTCTTTTGTGTGAATGGCCCAGCGGCCCAGGTTGTTTTTATATTGGGGTAAGATAATATCCAGTAATATTTGTTTTGCATGCGCTTCGGTTTGTAATATTGTTTCATGCACATATTTTACAATTTCGGGATCGCTGTTGAGCTTTAAAATTAATGGTGCATCAGCTTCGGTGAACCGGCGAAGTATGAGTCTTGGCGTTTGGAAGATGACCTGCATGATCTACAATGTTTTTTTATTTTATAACTATTTTACAGCCCAGGGCAGCGTTCTTTGCAACCAATAATAAAAAATCAAAGTCTATTGTATTAAATTCATCTTTCAGCGTGTGATAGTAGTCATCTAAAGCCGAGCTTGTTGTTAAAAAAAAATTGTTTTCTACTTGATTAAAAGAATACTGATCACTCCTGGTAAATAAATTTTGGGCAGGAAACATGTCGGCTATAAAAAATCCCTTTTGAGGATAAATTTCAGCATTTAATTTTTTGATAATGGGCTTTGATCTTTTTGCAATTACCATACATTTTTTAATATTCCTGTTTATCGACCTCCCCACCATATCAAAATTAACCAGTGCATGAATATAGGATTGGTCTACGTGTGATGCAGTATAAGCCGAGCCAAGTAATCCAAGCTCTTCACCGGAAAAAGCAATAAATATCAACGTGTACCTGTTGGTTTTTAGTGCAGCGTAATATTTTGCAAGTTCGATCAATAAGGCTACGCCTGATGCATTGTCATTAGCACCATTGTAAACAGAATCTTTACCGAAAGAAACAATTCTACGATGATCTATTCCAATATGATCATAATGGGCACAAAAGATGACAAATGTATCGGGGCTGATCATTCCTTTTATGGCACCCCATACATTAATGGCATTGCCTGCCAGGGCATCAGTTTCAGACTCAAATGGGTACCAGGCAAAATAATTATCATTACGTGCCAATGGGCGCAAACCTGCCATTTTAAATCTTTGGGCAATAAAATCTGCAGCATTTTTTGCTTCCCGCGTGCCTGTTAAACGCCCCTTCATACTATCATGGGCAAGGGCTGAAATGGTAAATTGTAAAGACTCCTTCGTAATGATACTGTCGATCAATGTTGACTGTGATCTTGAAGCAATAGATAGGAGAATAAAAAATATGGAAAGGGTTGTTCTCATGTATAATCACATAAATTAAAATAATCTTTACAACAACCCTTTCACTTTCTCAATTACTTCTTTCAAATTACTTATATCCTGCCCGCCGGCAGTCGCCAGGTTCTTTTGCCCGCCGCCGCCGCCTTTTATCAATGGGGCAACATGCTCTTTAATGATCTTACCGGCATCCAGGTTCTTTGCTGCAACAACGGTATCTGAGATACCAATGGCAACAAAGGGTTTACCGTCAATATTGGCGCAAAGCACAGCTACATGGTCGTGCAGTTTGTTCTTTAATTCGAAACATAATTTCTTTAATGCATCAGCATTGCTTACCTCAATGATCTCTCCAACAAAAGTTACATTATTGATGATCTGATCTTTTTGCAAAAGCTCGTTGCGGATAATAACCAGTTGCCTGGCTTCCAGGGCTTCAATATGTTTTTTTAGCGATGAATTTTCGGACTGTAGGTTTTCAATTGACTTCGTAATGTCTTTCGGATTTTTTAAAAGTGCGCTGATCCCGCTGAGCGAAACGGATAAATGAGTAACCATGGCTTCAGCCGCTTTACCGCAAACAGCTTCTATTCTTCTTACGCCTGCTGCCACAGCACCTTCGCTGGTTATTTTAAATAAGCCCAATTCGCCGGTGCTGCCAACATGGGTACCCCCGCATAATTCAATAGAGTAATCGGCATCCATCATTACAACACGTACAATATCGCCATATTTTTCACCAAATAAAGCCATGGCACCCAAGGCAACCGCTTCATCTTTTTTCATTTCTTTAATAACAACAGGTATGTTCTCCCGTATTTTTTCATTCACCATTTTTTCAACGGCTGCTATCTCTTCATCAGTAACTTTAGCAAAATGACTGAAGTCGAAACGCAGGTGTTCTTCATTTACCAGGCTTCCCTTTTGTGCCACGTGCTTGCCTAATACAGTGCGCAAAGCGGCATGCATGAGGTGAGTTACACTGTGATGCAGGGCAATATCCTTTCTTCTTACCGCATCTACTGTTGCAACTATTTCCCCGCTCATATTATCAGGAATAGATTCTGCAAAATGAATGATGAGATCGTTTTCTTTCCTGGTATCTACAATTTTTACTTTTGAATTTTGAATTTTGAATTCACCACTGTCACCAACCTGCCCGCCGCTTTCGGCATAAAAAGGCGTTTGATCTAAAATAATTTGATATTGTTCTTTTCCTTTACCGGTTACTTTACGGTACTTAACAACTTTCGCTTTGGTTTCTAAAGTATCATAACCAACAAAGCCCTTGTTTCGACTTCGCTCAACACTGTCGTCTTTCCTTCCTTCGACTTCGCTCAGGACAATCCAATCGGCTGTATCTAAAACTGCAGCAGAACGGCTGCGGTCTTTTTGTTTTTTCATTTCTGATTCAAAACCTTTTTCGTCAACAGTTAAGCCTTTCTCTGTAGCTACTAATTTTGTAAGGTCCAGCGGGAAACCAAATGTATCGTAGAGTTTAAATGCTTCTTCACCGGAGATATTTGCAGATGCCTGGTCGAGCATTGACAAACCATTATCAACTGTTCTCAAAAAAGCATCCTCTTCTTCTTTTACCACTTTACTTACAAAATCAAGTTGCCCAGTCAACTCCGGGAAAACATGTTCAAATTGTTTTGCAATAACAGGCAACAGTTGATAAAGCAATGGTTGCTTATGATCTAAATAAGAATAATAATAACGAACTGCCCTGCGTAATATGCGGCGTATAACATAGCCTGCGCCTGTATTGGAAGGTAGCTGCCCATCAGCTATTGTAAAACTGATAGCACGGATATGATCAGCAATTACCCTGAATGCAATGGCTTCTTTACTATCACTGTAGTCATATTTTTTATTGGTGATCTTTTCTATTGCTGCGATAGTTCCTGTAAAAACATCCGTATCATAATTGCTTTGTTTCTGCTGGATCACCCTGGTGAGTCTTTCAAATCCCATCCCGGTATCAACATGCTTTGCAGGCAATTCTTCCAGGCTGCCGTCTTTTTTACGGTTGAACTGGATGAATACATTGTTCCATATCTCGATCACCTGCGGATGATCATTGTTCACCAAAGTTTTTCCTTCTACGGCTTTTCTTTCTTCATCAGTTCTGCAATCCACATGTATCTCCGTGCAGGGGCCACAGGGTCCTGTATCACCCATCTCCCAAAAATTGTCTTTTTTATTACCCAACAGGATCCTGTCTTCGGCAATAAATTTTTTCCATTCGTTATAAGCCTCTTCATCTTTGGGCAGGCCTTCTTTATCATCACCTTCAAAAATGGTAACGTATAGTTTATCCTTATCTAATTTATAAACATCGGTCAGCAGCTCCCAGCTCCAGGCAATGGCTTCTTTTTTAAAGTAATCGCCAAAGCTCCAGTTGCCCAGCATTTCAAACATGGTGTGATGATAGGTATCCACGCCTACTTCTTCCAGGTCGTTGTGCTTGCCGCTAACCCGTAAACATTTTTGTGTATCGGCAACCCGGTTGTTTGGCGCCTGTTTATTACCCAGGAAATAATCTTTGAACTGGTTCATACCCGCATTGGTAAATAAGAGGGTAGGATCGTTTTTTACCACGATAGGCGCAGAAGGAACTATAATATGTTCTTTCGATCTAAAAAAATCAAGATATTGTTGTCGTATCTCAGCACTCGTCATCATATACCAAATGTTTAAATGGGTTGATTTTTGTTGTTTATGGGGCTATATTTGTGAACTTTTGCGAAGGTATGAAAAAAAGCCCCCTCTATCTCCCCCGAGCACAGCATCCTGCGGAAAGGGGGAGGAAAGTAGAAGATCACGGCGAAGATCGATGCAAAATAATCAGGCATAAAAAATCATCTCAAACATATCTCCCTTTAGGGGATAGGGGCAATGAAAAAAATAAAATACTACTATAATACACATACACTTCGGTATGAGAAGCTGGTTACGCCGTTACGGGTGAAACTGTTGAGGGTATTTGGTTTTATTTCGGCTGCCCTGGTTACTTCGGCGCTTATCATCTGGGTATACAATAGTTTTTTCCCCAAGGCTGCAGATAAGGAAGCGGAGTTGAAATACGAAATGGTCAAGGATAATTATAATGTGCTGGCTGCAAAAACAAAGGGCCTACAACAACAAATGGCCGAACTGGAAAAGCGTGATAACGAGGTTTACCGTTCTATTTTTGAGGCCAATCCTTTATCTGACAGTGCCCGAACCAAATCCGTTGAGAAGAATAAAGAGATTGCGAAAGTTAACAAGATCAAAGATGATGAGCTGGGCAGCGAAATTGCAAAAACACTCAATAATATAACTGCCCGCATAGCCTACCAGTTTGATAGTTACCATGCAATTGAAAAACTTATTAATAACCAGGAAACCAAAATTGCCAGTATTCCAGCTATACAGCCGGTGAGTAATAAACAATTAACCCGGATCGCCAGTGGTTTCGGAATGCGAATTCACCCCATTTATGGTATTGCCAAAATGCACCCTGGCATTGATTTTACGGCACCGCAAGGCACACCTATTTATGCAACGGGTGATGGTGTGGTAATTACCGCAGGGCTTGGTACGGGTACGGGAAATCATGTAGTTATTAATCATGGTTATGGTTATGAAACCAAGTATTTGCATATGGTAAGAATTAAAGCCCGGCCCGGGCAGCGTGTAAAACGCGGCGAAGTAATTGGCTGGGTTGGCAATACAGGAGCCAGTACAGGCCCTCACCTGCATTACGAAGTGCATATTAACGGTAGCCCGGTTAACCCTGTTTATTTCTTCTTTAATGACCTGACTGCTGAACAATACGACCGGGTATTAAAAATTGCTGCAACGGGCAGTGCCAAAAGTTTTGACTAATTTTAATTATGGCTCTACAACAAATAGCTTTTTCCTTTGATGATGTACCGGTAACAAAAAAACCGGACAAGGCTGTTGCATTGGAAAAACCCAAACCAGAAAAAATAAAAGCAAAGGGCGACAATAAAAAATTAACCCGCGGCAGAATGAGCCTGAAAGAAAAAGAATCGGGTGCAGACCTGATCGAAGTGCCTGAAGATGCCGTATTGTTTGAAAAGAAATATTATGCGATGGGTGTTGTTGCAGCGATGTTTAAAGTGAACCAATCTCTGATCAGGTTTTGGGAAAATGAATTTGATATTTTGAAGCCCCGTAAGAACGGCAAGGGCGACAGGTTGTTCAGGCCGGAAGATATCAAGAACCTGAAGCTGATCTATCACTTACTTCGCGAAAGAAAATATACACTTGAAGGCGCAAAAGAATTTTTAAAGCAAAATAAAAGGGCAGATGAAAAATTTGCTTTGATAGAATCTTTAAAAAAACTGAAAGGCTTTTTAAACGAACTGAAGGCTGACCTCTAATACCTTCCTATAACTTCCGGTTAACATAATAATTTAGACTGGTTGTGTTTTTGATACGATATTTATTCCTGAACAATTCTTCCTTCAAATCATCTTTATGAAAAAATATGTATTGATCATACTGTTCTGTATACCGTCAACCGGCGCTGTGTTTGCCCAGGCCCAATATGAAGCAAGCCAGGATCCTAAACACCCTGAAGTAAAAATTGCCAGGGGGCTGGTCAATAAATACCTGATCCAAAACGATACCGCATTTAAATGGTTTGCGCAAAACCAGGCCGGTTACAGACCCGATACGGCCACACTCAATGCTTTTGAAAGAGCAAAGGGTAAATACCAATTTGTTGTTTTTGGCGGAACCTGGTGTGAGGATACCCAGTTTATCCTGCCTAAGTTTTTTAACCTCCAGGAAAAAAGCGGAACCCCCGATGAGGCGGTAACTTTTTTTGGTGTTGACCGTTCAAAAAATTCGTTGGGCAATATTGCCAAAGCTTTTAACATCACCCTGGTGCCCACCATTATTGTAATGCAATCAGGCAAAGAGATCGGGCGTGTGGTGGAATATGGTAAAACCGGTAAATGGGATAAGGAGCTGGCTGCAATACTTAACCAGTAATATTATTTCATCTGGTAGATATCAAGTCCCTTTTCGTTAAGCAGGTACACTTTTCCATTCATGGCTTTTATTAAAATGAATTTCCCGAAGAATGCGGGTAAATAGTATTCCTTTAATCTCAAGGATTTTAATTCGTAGCTGTATAATTTATTATTGGCAAAACCGTACACCGTATTGCCATTCACTTCTACATTGGTCCAGTTTAAAAATGCCAGCCTGTTCTTAAAACTGCCGTAATAGTCAAAAATATAAAAGCCTTTTAAGGGATCGTAGAGGTACACAAAATTATCCCGGTCAACAATTTTAACGGGTGCAGGAACGGTATCAAACAACATACGCCAGTCGGTAGTGGCCTGCAAAAGCTTGCCTTCTTCATCGATCTTTTTCAGCTTAAGGTCTTCTTCATCAAAGATCCAGATATAGTTATCGTAGGAGAGGGTAACATTATTTACAGAGAAGATATTTTGCTTGCGAAAATTAATGGTATTGCGTACCGTTAACAGCCTGTCGAGCATTACCACTGTTGAATAATTCTTATAGTACAATAATGCTTTTAAAGGATTGGTCACATCTATATAATCAGGATTGCCATATTTTTTTACATCATTAAAAACACCCACAGAATCACCGTTTGCATTTAATTTTTTTAACTGGCTGTTGTTGGTGATCAGGTAAATATTGTCGAGGTTGTCAACATTGAAATAGGTAAAATCCCCCGGAATGGTTTTAAGATATTTGAAGGCAGAATCGGTTTGTGCCATTGTTACTAAAGGACTGGCCACAGCAGCACAGCAGCACAGAAAAGGAAATATTGATTTAAACTTTTTCAATTTTATTTTATTAATTCACAAATCGGTCTTCTCATTGTTCTTCTCCATTTCCTCCCCCTTTGGGGTTCCCTGGTAAGGGAAAGAACGAAGTTTAAGAGGGGGCTGTATAATACTTCAGCTCTACATTTTCTCCATCAAATACTGCGTAGCTGAAATACTTTATCCAGTCGCCCAAATTTATATACCTGCTTTTTTCACTTAAATTAAAATCAATGGGCAAATGCCGGTGGCCAAAGATTAAATAGTCATAATGCTCTTTTTGTAAAACATCTTTACAATATATGATCAGCCATTCTTTGTCCTCCCCTAAAAATATTTCGTTTGTTTGCCCGGTTTGTGCCCGGCTTTTTTTGCTGAAGTAATGTGCAATGCCCATGCCAATATAAGGGGGCATTATGCCGAACAGCCAGTTGCTGCCTTTGTTGCGGAATAATTTTTTGATAAATTTATAACCATGGTCGCCGGGCCCCAACCCATCGCCATGCCCTACTAAAAACTTCTTCCCGTTAAATACAAAAGTCACGGGTTCAAAATAAACGGGTATGTTCAGTTCTTTTTGAAAATAATCTTTCATCCACATATCATGATTGCCTACAAAAAAATGAATAGGGATACCAGCATCTGTTAACTCGGCGAGCTTGCCCAAAATGCGCACATAACCTTTAGGTACTACTTTTTTGTATTCGTACCAAAAATCAAACAGGTCGCCTACAATAAAAATTTCAGCAGCATCTTCTTTTATTTCACTAAGGAATTGTATTATTTTTTTTTCTCTCAGCAAGCTTTCTGTAGCATTAGGTGCTCCCAGATGAAAATCGGAAAGGAAGTATATTTTTTTATTAGCCGCTACCTCCATTTGATCAGGGTTTGTTTTTTTGCTGCAGGTATTGCAATAGATCACCCGATTCAATCTCGGGCTTGCCGTTTACATCACCGTTAAACCAGTATATCCAGGCGGCATGGGGTTCGCCTTTTCGGTAGGCTATAACTTCTTCACGTTTGTATAAAGGGATCTCTCCTTCTTCGGTATTTAATCCCTCATAATCATCCAGCTGGCCTATGGCCCAGGAAAATTCAAGCGGGTTATTGATGCAGTACAGTTCGCCCGAGATAAATTTTTCCTCATTTGTAGGGGCTGCCACAGGGTATTCCCCATGGTCGAATAATTTGCCTTTAACAACAGCTTCGCCCACTAAATGAAAATATTTAGTGAGGTACTCATATACCGGATTGCGGAACCCGCTTCGCAGAGATCCGTACACAAAAAGTCTATAATTCTCGTTACTCATGATACAATAAAGATACTTGTAAAAAAG
Source organism: Ferruginibacter sp. (assembly GCA_039919015.1). Classification (GTDB taxonomy): domain Bacteria; phylum Bacteroidota; class Bacteroidia; order Chitinophagales; family Chitinophagaceae; genus Ferruginibacter. The sequence continues at coordinate 620 of JBDSGK010000241.1, read as the reverse complement.
CAATTATGCCTCTACCAAAAAGCAATACACTTCCTTAGGGCCGTGTACACCGGTAACCAGTGTTTTTTCAATATCAGCCGTTCGGCTGGGGCCTGTAGCAAATGTGATCAGGGATGGGATATTACGGGTGTATTTTTCTTTTAATTTTTGTAAGGCATCTTTTACATCGTAAACCAATTGATCGGTATAGGCAATGCAGATATGTATGGGGGCATACACACTAACTGTACGGCCGCTTTGCTGTGCCGCACTCATGACGATGGTACCGGTACGGGCAACCAGGAATTCGCAATCGGTAATGGAAGCATCACAACCGGGCAGGTTAATGGTATTGCTGAATTGAGCATTCCATTTATCGGTATTGCAATAGATCTTTGTCCATTGCTTTTCTGTTATCAATTGTTGTAACTGCTCCAACATATCGGCTTCATCAATGCAAAAAGCAAATTTGCCCTGCATGTTGATGAACTCCTGAGCAAACACTACATCCAGACTGTCTGTAGCAGGTAAAAAAACAGAATTGGTTCCCTCGCTTTGAGGAAAAGGCAAAGGCACCGGATTACTCAGTGCCTGCCGTATTCTTTTTAAAATATTTTCTTTTGCCGGGGTTACAGCCATAT
>JBDSGK010000240.1:0-17936 GCA_039919015.1 Ferruginibacter sp. | reverse complement strand
AACAAGGAAAATAATATGTGTTTTTTTCATGGAGAATATTTCGGTGCAAAGGTAACTCAATTGGGTATTTTTCTTTTCAATTTGTTTAATTATTTAAAGTCGCCGTATTTTACAGCCAAATCAAATTTATTGCTGGTTAAAAGACTATATAAAGAGTGGCGGCTGTTGTTTTGGATACTGGTCCTGTTCCTGGCAGGACAGTTATTTTTTATGGCCAAAGCCATCCAAAATGTCCCCTTCTTTTTATACCATATGTACAGCAGGGATCAACATGCAGTTGATTCAACAGCTGTTTATCTGATAAAGACTCCCGAAGGTTATTTCAACCATAAAAAACTTAGCGGTCGGGAACAGGAAATGTTGATGAATTCGGTTTCCTATTACGTAAGGCTTAAACAAAACGGGGATGGGATCAATGAGTCTGTAAAAAAACGTTTTGGCAATATGGTAAATGGAACCGGTTATGATCAATTATTGAAACTACTGGGTAATGACAGTTCATCTCTTTCTGCATTTCCGCAATGGTGGAGCAAATATTTCCAAGCTGTATCCAAAAACAATTATGATTCTGTTTCAGTGATAAAGTCTTATGTTTTTTCAGGATCACCGTATCGTAAATCTTCAAGCGACTCATTGATCTTTACCGTTAAATTAAAATAACTGCAAAACAATTTAACATACTATCCCCGGGAATTGATGGCCAGAGCTATCTTTGGATGGCTGTTCATCATACTGGTCTACTTTTTTTTTACCAATAGCCTGTTGTCGCAATTACAGCAACCCGTGTTGATCTACCCGGGCAGCGACAATACATTCTGGTTACTGCATATCCTCAACGTACCACAATTTTTAATGCAGCATTACTGGGCGGCATTGATCTTTGATATGGTATTAACCTGTTCCTGTATCATATGTATCATCATTCCGCAACAACGGTTGTTTACCTGGATAACCATTGCAGGAGTGTGGATCTTATACATTGCCTTTTGTTCGGCAGCCGGAAAACATTATGCACAGATAGGTTACCTGCTAACACCCATCCCTTTCATCGTTCTAAAACCACAAAAATTTGACCTGCTCTGGAACCTGTTCAGGTATTGGGTTTGTTTCCTATACTTTTCCGCCGGGCTGTATAAAATTTATTATGGGGGCTTTGGGTACCCAAACAATATGAGTAACATCTTACTGCAGGATAATGCAGAATGGTTTGTTTTTAATACCCATGGCCTTTCTCACCGGGGTATCAGCTACCTGGTGGAACACCCCGGCCTTTCCCAATGGTTTTACAGGATCACTGCTTTTTTCGACCTGGCCATGCTCATAGGGTTTTTTACGAAACGTTTTGATAAATGGTTGTTAACGGCATTATTATTTTTTCACATTGGAAATTTCTTCCTTTTGCACATCTCCTTTGTTGAGCAGTCACTTATCTTTGCAGCGTTTTTACCCTGGCAAAAATGGGCCAGGTCTGTACAATAAAATAAAACTGATGATTGACCTCTCAAATTTTGATCCCAACTCGGTTGGAAACCCCAACAACAATGTTTTTGGTTTACCCTTTACAGAAGAAGAAGCAAGACTGATCATATTACCCATTCCATGGGAAGTTACAGTAAGCTACAATGCAGGTACAGCAAGAGCCCCGGAGCATATATTCAATTCGAGCCTGCAGGTAGACCTGTTTGATCCTGATGTTAAAGATGGATGGAAGCAGGGATTTTATATGCGGCCCTGTGATAAAAAAGTGCTGATGAAAAGCGACTACCTGCGCAAGGAAGCGGAGTTGTACATCAATTATATTTCGCATGCTGAAATTGTGGCCGATAACAAATTCATGTGCAAATCGCTGAAGGAGATCAATGAAGGAAGTGATTTTTTGAATAACTGGGTCTTTGAACGGACAAAGGAATTGCTTGACCAGGGCAAACTGGTTGGTTTATTGGGCGGCGATCACAGCACGCCATTTGGCTATTTTAAAGCCATAGCCGAAAAGCATGGTGATTTTGGGATCCTGCAAATTGATGCACATTGCGACCTGCGCAAAGGATACGAAGGATTTAAATACTCCCATGCTTCCATCATGTACAATGCGCTGGAAGAGATACCTCAGTTAAATAAATTAGTGCAGGTTGGTATAAGAGATTATTGTGAAGAAGAGATCGATTACCTGGATGCCAATAAGCCCCGTATTGTTACTTATTTTGATAAGGATATCAAAGAACGCCAGTATGAAGGCGAATCCTGGAAGAATATTGTTGACGAGATCATCGGTCATTTACCTGAAAAGGTTTTTATAAGTTTTGATATTGACGGGCTGGATCCAAAACTTTGTCCGCATACAGGTACACCGGTGCAGGGTGGTTTTGAAACGGAACAGGTTTTTTACATTTTTAAAAAAATGATACAGAGCGGAAGAAAATTTGTTGGCTTCGACCTGAACGAAGTTGGTGTAAGTCACGATGAGTGGGACGAAAATGTAGGAGCCCGCTGTTTGTTTAAATTGTGTAATTTACTGGTTGCTTCAAACCCGGTATAATGCAATTCAGCTTTACTTTAAAAGATAATAATCAAAAAGGGTATAACCAGTTTACCTGGTTCCTGTTTTTCCTGCATATTATTATCGCCGCCATATTTGTATTAAATAGCCATGATCAAAAAGTAAGGTTGAGTATATATATATTACTTGGATTTTATGCCCTGCTCAGTGTTGTATATTTTTTTTACAGAACGCACAGAAGGGCGCTTGAAACTTTGAGTTTGATACTCGCCCTCTTATATGCCAACTTCTGGTTTCAGCAGGTGGGGATTATTGCAGCGTTGATCTTTGCTGCAGTTTACGCGGTGGTAACGATTGTAAAAGGTAAAAGTACAACGGTGCTTTTTTCTGACGCGGAAATACAATTGACAAGGGTTTTTAAAACTGTTGTTTTTCCCTGGTCTGAAATGGATAATGTGATCTTAAAAGATAACCTGCTGACCATCGATTTTAAAACGAATAAAATAATACAGGTTGAAATTGTTGAAAGTGCTAGGGCTGTTGATGAAGCTGAATTCAACATGTTTTGTACAGAACAACTCAGGCTCAGGGCCTGAATTTAAAAGAATAGCATGCTAACAAAAAGCCCATACATATTATATTCAGACGGGGAGGGAAATATTTTTGAAGATGTCTCACTCTATGCAACGGGCCGCAGTGGCTGGGATGCGCTGCCCATACCTGTTGATGAATGGATAGAATTGCCAACCGGTGGAAATCTATATGAACTTCCGGGCCGCAAAGGAATTGGTATCGATGTAGAAACAGGGGAGATGCGGCTTTGCGAAAAAGGATGGGCAGTTGCGGCATTTATTCCGCCGGCCCATACGGGTTTGTATATGGCCGCTTATGAAACGGAAAAAGATGCGCCAACACTACCTTTATTTTGTTACACTGCAGCCGGCTGGCTTGATGAAAAAATGTATGTGCCTGCTGTTCGTATTGAGCAGGACATCAGGCAGGAAGCAGCAGGATATGAGGACCAACTGATAGAAACAGGAACAAACAAATTATTAGCAGCATACCCACACAACCGCCTGGTAAAACATTTGATGGAAAACTGCTGCATGACCTATACCTGTCCTGCAGCAAGAAATTTAGCCATTGGCAGATGGGAATGCCCGGTACCAGTTTCACCTGCATGCAACGCAAATTGTATCGGCTGCATTTCATTTCAGCCGGAAGAAGAAACGATCATCAGTACGCAGGACAGGTTAACTTTTAAACCTACTGCAGAAGAGATCGTTGAATTTACGGTGCCGCACCTGGAAACAGCCGCATTTCCATTGATCAGTTTTGGACAGGGTTGCGAAGGAGAGCCGTTGCTAATGTGGGAAACGATCCGTGAAGCCATCATAGAAATAAGAAAGCATACACAAAAAGGAAGCATCAATATCAATAGCAATGGCAGTATGCCAAAAGCTGTTAAGGCATTGTGCGAAGTGGGGCTGAACAGTATACGGGTGAGTACCAATTCGGCAAGGGAAAACATTTACACTTCCTATTACCTTCCCAATAATTATGAATTTGCTGACCTGGCAGAGAGTTTAAAGATCGTACGCAGTTATGGCGGCTGGACAAGCATTAACTATTTTGTTTTTCCCGGTATGACGGACAGCATTGAAGAATATGAAGCACTAAGAAAACTGATCAGGGAAACTGATCTCTGCATGATCCAGTGGCGCAATTTTAATATTGACCCTGATTGGTATTTGGGAAAGATCGGTGTTACAGAAACGGGGGAGTGCATGGGTGTTAAACAAATGATGGAACTGATCAGGGAAGAATTTCCTGATTTAAAATTCGGGTATTTCAATCCATCGATAGAAAGAATAAAAGGAAATTTTGAAGTTGATTTTGCGCATTGATTTTTTTCCTGCACTCCGAAGCTTTCATGTAGCTGTGGTTACCGGTAGTGAGCGGAGCCGAACTATGGTAATTCTATTTTGCTTAAATGGCCCCGATAGCTATCGGGACACTCTTGTACAGGATAACTTTATTGAACTTTTATCGCAGAGTAGATTATAGGGAATGTTTCGTGAAGGGACGAACCATGGCGAAGATTTAATTATGAAAAATGAATTCCCAGGGAAGAGTTTTTTATTAGATAAGTAAAATATTGTTCACTGAATAGTGTATAAAGATGCTTAAAAAACTTATCATATTGGTTTCGGGTTATTCATAACTATCCAATAAAAAAACTAAAACATGCATAAAGTTTTATATATTTATGAATCCTGTTATTCTTCCTCCTTTAAAATTCAATTTCCCCGTTTGTTTTATACCATTGATTATTTATTATTTAAAAACACTGATTTATGAAGCGTATAATTATCACACTGGTAGTAATAATAACTTTTTCTGTTAGCCATGCACAATCTCCACAATTTGCTGTAGTAAGGCCAAATGGCACTACATATATATGTCCAACTTTTGATTCGGCGTATAATAAGGCAGTAAATGATGACTTTATTTATTTACCGGGAGGGAATTTCACATTTAGTTATACTTTCAATAAACGCCTTCATATTTTTGGCGCAGGGCATCATCCGGATTCAAGCCTGGTAACTGGTAAATCATATTCAAGTAGTCAGTTTGCTATACAAAGTGGAGCAACAGGGTCGACATTTGAAGGATTACAAACCAGCAATAATTTTTATTTTTTATATACTGGTATACAAGTAACTAATATTACAATTAAGCGATGTAGAATTAGTGCAGTCGTTTTTAATGGCAGTGCTACAACATTAATAGACAGCATAGCCAGCAACATAATGATAACCGAATGCATCGTTGATTTCTTACAGCCTGGGAATTCGAAAAATAATTACTTTACAAAGAATCTATTTCGGGCTGGCACTCCTGGAGAACCTGGGTATATAAGGGAGTCAAATTTTAAAAATAATATATTTATCGGTACTTATTTTACTCCAAATAATTGTATTTTTGAAAATAACATATTTATGCAACCAGGTATTATAAATACACCGTGCACAAATAGTTTTTTTAATAACCTTTTAGTTGGTGCAGGCACTTTTAATGCCGGATGTCCCCCAAATAGTATCACTGAGGTTAATACAATAACTGTTCCTACTACAAATGATGTATTTGTAAGCTTTACACCAGGCCCAGGTTATCCTTATTTAGATAATTATGATTTAAAACCTGCCTGCCCAGGCAATAATGCTGGTACAGATGGTTATGACGTTGGTATATATGGGAGTTCCTCACCAACCAGTTTGGGATGGGTACCTAGTAATCCCCATATTTATTTTAAACAGGTGGCGGCTCAAACAAATACGAGTGGGCAATTGAATATTCAGTTTAAAGTAAGGACGAATAATTAAACAGCTTTAACAAAATGAAGAAATGGTATTCGTTATTTAATTTTAGGGAATATTGTAAATTGCATAAAATCAAACTTATTTTTAGAATAGGGATTCTTTTTGTAGTTCTATTTTTTATGCAAGTTGCTGGGCAGGCACAAACAAAAACACCAGAAAAAATTAAATGTGCTACCTATGAAAGTATGTTGGATTTTCGGAGGCAAAATCCCAAAGCTGAAACCGATGAACAGTTTGAAAATTGGTTAAAAGTAAAAATTCAGGAAAGAAAACGATCAAACCTTTCACAAAGTAATGTTTATACAATTCCGGTTATTTTTCATATTGTTCACAATGGGGAGGCTGTGGGAACAGGCAGTAATCTGGCTGCAAGTAAAATTGCCTCCCAATTAGAACAATTAAATGCTGATTTTGCAAATCAATCCGGTAGCACTTATCCTGTTGCTGCTAATATTGAAATACAGTTTTGTACTGCTTTAATAGGTCCAAATAATAATATGCTTGCTGAACCGGGTATTGAGAGAATAAAGTGGACTGATAAAGGATGGAGCGAACCACCTTATAATGGAAATTCATTTTTTAGTTATGTAGACCGAACTATTATGCCACAATCTATTTGGGATCCTAATAAATATCTTAATGTTTGGGTACTAGACTTGGCCGGTGACTTGTTTGGGAAAGCAACTTATCCAGTAAGTTCAACCTTGGGAGGGTTACAATCAATTAATCCAGATTCAGATACCCATTCTGGCGTTTTTGTTACCTGGAAAGCAATTGGAAGTGTTAATAATATGGGAGAATTAAATATTTTTAAAGGACTAGGGAGAGTATTAACTCATGAAGTTGGCCATTTTTTAGGATTAAGACATATTTGGGGTGATGGTATTGGACATTGTAATTATTGGAATACCGATTATTGTGAAGACACACCACCTCAGCGTGATGAAACTAATGGTTGTCCCACCAACACCAACAATCACCCCCAATTTAAGCAAAATTGTCCGAATATTGGTGATGGAAGTCAAAGAATGTTTGAAAATTATATGGATTACACAGATGATAACTGTTTAAATACTTTCACTAATAATCAGAAAACTAGAATGCAAACAGTAATGGCAAATAGTCCGAGAAGAAAGGAATTAGCGATTTCTACAGTTTGTTGCATAGAACCAGATTTAACTATTATATACCAATCGATAATGCCAACCTCAGTTGAAAACGGCAATATGGTTACTGTTTACTTTGTAGAAGATAATAATGGGCGTTCAGGAGCCGGACCTAATTATGTAAATTTTCATCTTTCGGCTGATGATGTACTTACTCCGGGTCAGAATGGCGATATTTATTTGGGTCAGTATTTTGTGAATCAAACTATTGCTCCTTTCTCTCAAACCATTTTATTGAATAAGCAAATACTTATACCCACATCAGTTACGCCAGGCAGCTATTATTTATTCTTTGCTGCAGACGGAGCTCAGGATATAACAGAATGCGATGAGTACAATAATTTTGCTACGGCAATAGTTATAGTTACAAATGCTCCACCACCACCAACACAATCAGCTTATCGTTATTGGTTCGACAATCAGTTTGCAAATGCAGTTACAGTTAATTTGACACAAGTTTCCAACTATCATCTCATAAATAATGTCGCGACAAATATTCTAAACTCTGGATTGCATAGTATTAATGTTGTCTTTAAAGATGATAATAATAAGTGGAGCAGTATTGTAACATCGCTTTTTTATAAATTGAGTGTTCAACCACCTGCCGGGTCTTCCAAATATGAATATTGGATTGACAATAATTATAGTGGTAAAATTGTCCAGAATATAACTACAACTTCCAATTTAATAATAATAGATGATATTTGGTCAGATGAACTTACAGATGGATTGCATACGCTTAATATTCGATTCAAACCTGACGGAAAACATTGGAGTAGTACCATTGTATCATTCTTTTATAAAGTAAATTCTTCTGAGCCAATGGGGGCGGCTCAATACGAATATTGGTTTGATAATGATTATGCTGGTAAATTAAATTCAGGGATTGCCAGTACTGGCAATTTGGTTATCTTGGACAACATTGCTACAACCACACTTAGTAATGGAGTACATACAATAAATATTCGGTTTAAACCAGATGGTAAACATTGGAGCTGTGCCTCAACTTCTTTTTTTTATAAACCAAATACAAGTTTTCCGTTGGGAGCAGCTCAATATGAATATTGGTTTGACAATAATTATGCAGCAAAAACAAATATAAATATCAGCAGCACCAATAACCTGGTAGTTTTAGAAAGTATATTAACAAGTGGCTTAGCTAACGGCTTACACAGTATCAACAGCCGGTTTAAGCCTGATGGCGCTAACTGGTCTTCTGTAACCAGTGATTTTTTTTATAAGGCCAATAATTCTGGTGGCAGTATAAACAAATACCAGTATTGGTTTGATAACAAAGTAGTTGATAGTGTTACAGTAACAGTGTCCTCAACCAATAATTTATTATTACTGGATAGTCTAATTACCGGAAGCCTGCCAAACGGACTGCACACTTTTAATGTAAGGTATATGCAGACAAACGGTTTGTGGAGCAGTATTACCAGCGACTTTTTTTATAAGAACCAGCCAACAGGTACTACGCCTAATTATATTGCTACTTATAAATACTGGTATGATGATAACTGGCAAAATCCCACCAGTTTGTTTTTCAGTGGGGCCCAAAACCTTTTACTGGATATAAATACCGATGCCGACAGCCTTACTGAAGGACGGCATAAAATATCCATGATCGTTAAAGATAATTGGGACAAATGGTCGGCAATAGTAAGCGACAGTTTTACAAGGGCTCCTGTAACACAATTTATTTGCCCTGCCAACAGGAAATTCTATACCGGTATTACGCATTTAGCAGGTTACACTTATCAATGGCAGGCGAATACTGGTTCCGGTTTTGTAAACATTGCTGATGGCGCTGTATATTCAGGGACAACCACCGATACTTTGTTACTTACAAATGCCCCTACCAGCTGGTATGGAACAATATATCGTTGCATGATAAATACAGGTTCCGGCATTGTAACCAGTCCATCTTATATTCTTAAATTCTGGCTCAGCTGGAATGGTTCTGTCAGCAAAGCCTGGGAAAATCCCGCCAACTGGAACTGTAACCAAATACCTGATGGAAATATTGACGTTTCCATAAATCCAGGAGCAGCTAATTATCCTGAAATAAACACATCCGGTACCTGCAGGAGTCTTTCGGCAAAGCCGGGTGTTAGTGTTACAGTAAAAACAGGGGCTTCATTTATTATTACACATTAATCATTGCATCGCAGCATTGTTTCGGGAACTTGAGGATTTCTTCGCCTCGGCTCACGCATGATCCAGTGGCGCAATTTTAATATTGACCCTGATTGGTATTTGGGAAAGATCGGTGTTGCTGAAACGGGGGAGTGTATGGGTGTTAAACAAATGATGGAACTGATAAGGGAAGAATTCCCTGATTTAAAATTCGGTTATTTTAATCCATCCATTGAAAGAATAAAAGGAAATTTGAAGTTGATTTTGCGCATTGATAATCTAAAACCTCAAAAACAATTTCAGGTAAATGGTATACTCATCTTCATTTGTTGATTTCCATTCATTTCCGGCCCTGGCTTTATAAAAATATGCTCCTTTATCGGTGCCGGCAAAATTAAAGGCGCAGGATCCATTCTTCCCGTTTGAGCAATTTAAAACCTCAATACCAACAAAAAATTCCTTCTCAGTAATGGTAAGGTCATAATCCGTAAGATCAAATTCAGGTACCTTGGTATCAAGTGAAAGTTTTTTTACAAGTAGGGAAATTGAATCGGGTAAAATTTCTTCTGCGGGCATGCCATCAACAACTTTTCGGATATGTATCCTTAACATACAGGTATCGCATGAATTTCCTGCTTTAAAACGAACCTTATCCAGTTTGAATTTGGCGTAGGGTAATTTAAAAATGCGGCCAATTTCACCTCCCGTATGCTTATCATTCCAACTCCTGTAATAGCCAACTGTTTCAGACGTTGAACCAATTACCAGTGGCCTTAAAGTAACCCCTTGTAAGTTCTTAACAACTTCTGTAAGTACAAATTCTGATCTTTTAGCTGCGATGTATAATGGTAACCTGATACTCTGGTAGCCCACTGATGAAATGACAACCGTATCATTACTTTTTGAATTAGGTATATGCAAAGAGAAATTTCCTGCAAAATTTGTCATGGTTTGTACACCCTTCTTGTTTATTATCTCTATGCTGGCAAAGGCTGCAGGCGTTGCGTCAGCACTATAAATTACCCTGCCTTTAAAGGAATCCTGTGCAATAACCAGGTTTGGAATTAATGCAATGGCAAAAACGAGAACAAATAAAATACGTTTGGTGGTCAACGGCATAGGGATAATTATCACTGTTCTAAAAAGTATGCAATATTACATCAAACAAGTAATAATAGGTCCTATACAAATTTAAAAATGATAAGCGGTTATGTTAAAGCTGAACGCTGTTATTTCCTGCCGGAATTATTTTAAGGTTTCAGCAAGCCAAGAATAGAATTCATGTTGCCAAACCAGGGCATCCTGTGCAGTAAGTACCCAGTGATTCTGATCGGGCAATAAAATGAATTTGCTTTTTATTCCCCTTAGCTGTGCGGCCTGGAATGCCTGCTGGCCCTGCTCAATAGGTACGCGGTAATCCTTTCCTCCCTGGTAAATTAAAATGGGAGTATCCCATTTATCTGCAAAATTGCTGGGCGAAAATTTGGTATAAGATCTTTGGGCAGCCAGATTTTTCTTATCCCAGTATGCCCCCCCGTAATCCCAATCAACAAACCACATTTCTTCCGTAGTGCCGTACATACTTTTAAAATCAAAGATCCCGTCATGGCTGATAAAAGACTTAAACCTTTTATTGTGCATGCCGGCCAGCATGAAAACAGAATAGCCTCCGTAACTGGCACCCACACAACCCAACCTGTTCTTATCTACAAATTTTTCTTTACTTAATGCATCAATGGCACTCAGGTAATCCTGTATAGCCTGCCCGCCATGATCTTTACTGATCTGTTCATTCCATTTGGTGCCATGGCCGGGCATACCTCTCCGGTTTGGAGCTACAACGATATAGCCGTTTGCTGCCATCAACTGAAAATTCCAGCGCATGGAATAAAATTGTGTTAATGGAGATTGCGGACCTCCCTGGCAATACAGGAGCGTTGGATATTTTTTTGTCCCGCCTGAGGCGGGATCAAACCCGGGCGGATAAATTACCCACACCAGCATATTCTTACCGTCGGTTGTTTTTACAAAACGTCTTTCAGTTTTGCTCATGCTGAGTGTGGCATAGGTAGCATCATTAACATGCGTTAACTGCGCCATGCTGCCGTTTGAAATATCAACCGTATAAATTTCTGCAGCATGGTTCATATCGGTACGTGAAACGAGCAATGTATTTCCGGATTGGCCAATGATGCCGCTTACATCAAAATCGCCTTTGGTTATTTGATTAACACGTGGCAACATTTTGGTAAGCCCCGGATAATTAACTTCAAACAATTGCAGGGTACCATTTACAGGGGCAATGAAGTAGATCGACCTTCCATCATTACTCCACCTGAACCCTTCCACGTGTATATCATCTCTTGATCCGGTGAGGTTCATTTTTGTAATGCCGTTACTCACCATGATATCCTGCTTATCAGATTCATATCCATCTCTTCTCATACTCATCCACGCCAGTTCTCCTTTGCTGTTGAAGGATGGGTTAAGATCATAACCCATCATCCCCTCGGTTAAATTTCTTGTTTTACCCGTTTCAATATTATATGCATACAGATCGGTATTGGTACTGATGGCATAAGCAGCTCCATATTTTTTCTTGGTACAGTAAACCACTTCTTTACCGTTAGGGTTCCATATATAATCTTCATCACCGCCAAATGGTTTTTGCGGACAATCAAAGGGTTCGCCCGGCATCAGGTCTACAGGAGTGCCGGCCACCCCATTAATTAATGGAGTTAACATCACGTGATCAAAATTTCCGTCTTCATAAGTATCCCAATGCCTGTAATTCAGGTTATCAAAAATGTACACGTTCGATTTTTGCAGTTCAGGATAATATTCTTTACCCGTTACTTTTTTAATTTTTACTTCAGCATTACTGATCAGGTATTTTTCATCCGGGGATATTTTTTCATTTTTTATCATGCTGTCTGCGTTGCTTACCGGTATTGGGTTTCCGCCGCTTACCGGGATGGCAAAAGTTTTCCTGCTGCTTTTATTCTCTGCTGCATTTGGTGTTGATACGGAATACAAAACAAACTTGCCATCGGTTGATACACCCAGTCCGGATACTCTTCCCAACTTCCACAAAAGTTCCGGTGTCATTTTGTTTTGCGCATGGAGCGCCAAGCTGCAGGTGGTAAAAAGAAACAGTATAAACTTTTTCATAAAAGCATTTTTAATTTTGATTTTTTAATTTTTAACTGTTGTGGGATAATCAAATACCAGTTGACAAAATGTTTTTACACCAACAAATAATTGGCTGTCGTCGATCATAAAATCGGGTGTATGATGGGGAGGTGCATTTTTTTCATCATTGCCCCTGGGCATACCGCCGATATAAAAAAAGAAAGCGGGTGCTTTTGTTCCAAAATAACTGAAATCCTCGGCGCCGGTAACCCAATCCATTGGCCGCACATTATTTTTGCCGGCTGCAGTTTGTAAAGAAGGTATCATTTTTTCCACCAGTTGGGGTGTGTTATAAGTAACGAGGGTTTTTGGATAAAAATTTACTTCGGCTGTTGCATTTGATGCCTCAGCTATTTTAGCAGCTGTAAACTTCATGCGTTGCTGAACATCTGTTTGCATTTTGCTGTCCAGTGTCCGCAAAGTTCCTTCCATCATCGTTTCTTCCGGGATGATATTAAACCTTACACCGCTGTTTATTTTTGCAACCGTAATTACAACAGGAGCTTTGGTAAGGTCCATTTGCCTGCTTACGATATTTTGTAACCCTTCGATTATTTGTGCCGATACCGCGATGGGATCAACACCAAGCCATGGTTGTGATCCGTGTGATGACTTGCCTTTCACTTTGATCGTGAACATATCTGCAGAAGCCATGAATGAACCCGATTTGTATTGAATATCTCCTGCAGGGATCCAGGATTCAATGTGCATTCCAAAGATCACATCCACTTTGGGGTTTTCCATCACGCCTTCTTTAACCATTAAACCAGCACCACCTTCTTCACCTTCGGGCGGGCCTTCTTCTGCAGGCTGAAAGATAAATTTTACGGTTCCTGCTATATCTTTTTTCATGGATGATAAAACCTGTGCGGTACCAATGAGCATGGCCACGTGTGCGTCATGTCCGCAGGCGTGCATTACAGGAACCCGGGTATTGCCATACGCACTGCTGTCATTTGATGCATAAGGAATATTCACCCTTTCCTTTACCGGCAGGGCATCCATATCTGCCCTCAATGCAATTACCGGCCCCGGCTTACCACCTTTCAAAATGGCCACTACACCGGTTTTGCCCACAGCTGTTTTAATTTCCAGGCCAAGGCCCTGTAGTTGTTCAACAATATAAGAGGCTGTTTTAAATTCCCTGTTACCAAGCTCGGGGTGTTGATGGAGGTGCCGTCTCCATTGGGTTAGCTGGCTTTGTATGGCCGCGGCTTTTGTATTGATCACGCTGGTTAATGTCTGTGCAGGTAAAGTTTTAGCAAAAAAAACTGCGGCAAAAATTATTATATATTTTATTTTTTTCATTGAAAATGAGTTGGTTGAACTACACAATACCATTCATAAAATTGTTGATAAGATACTTTTTTATTTTCAACAATATTAACATAATGTTCGTATTATTGTGCATCCAAATTTTTAAACATTATCTAAAACAAAAATCGTTAAACAAAAAGCTTATGATTTAAACCTTTACTTCTTCATTTACCGGATACCAAATTCTGTAAAACATCTAAAGTAAATCCCGTTTTTACCATTCTTTTTTTTGAAAAAAAGTACTGAATTTTTTTATAATCACCCGTTTATTATGTATTCTAAATTTAAAACAACATCAATTATGAGAAAAATTTTCCTCTTTATTGTTCCGTTGTTATTTTGTGTATTTAGTATAAATGCACAATCTATCAATGCTGAAGAGAATGCAGCGATCAGTCTGGTTAGCGCAAGCAAAACCGCACTGGGTCTGTCTGCCGAAGATCTTCGTAATGTGAAGGTTCAAAGTACATCATTCGATAATGCTTCCGGCATTAGAATGGTTTACCTGATCCAGACTTACAAGGATATTCCAGTTTACAACCAAATGCTGGTGCTTGCTTATAAAGGCGAGAAACTGGTTTCCAAAGCTGGTGTATTTAACCACAGCATGGAAAAATTTGTGACCTCTAAATCCGGCAACCCTTCTGTTACTGCAGAATCGGCTGTACAATCAGCTTTGTCTGACAGGGGTTTACATGCTTCTCAAATGGCGGTAGCCATTTCAACAAAGGACAATGGCCAAAAGGTTGAGTTCAGTAACATGGGCGTATCCCGTGAAAATATTACTGCTCAGTTAATGTGGACACCTGTTGAAAATTCAAACGAGACACGTTTGTCATGGCATGTATATATCATACCAAAAACAACTTCGGATTACTGGATGGTTAGAGTTGATGCTGTAAACAACAGCATTTTGGGAATGGATAATTATACAGATTATGATAATTGGGGAACACCCGATGTACATGGGATTGTAAAATATCCTGATTTTGCATTTGGAACCAGCAAAGAAAATGCAGTTGATAACAACTTCTTTGACTTTAAAAAATCTGAGGATCCTTCAGTAGTTACTACTGCTACATACAGGGTTGTTCCTTATCCAGCTGAAGCGCCAAGTTTTGCAAATGGTGCACACGCATTAAGAACAGATCCATGGACAGCAGCTCCGGGTAACGCAACTACTTTAAAGTGGAATACAGGTTTAGGCGGTACAGATTATAATTACACACGTGGTAATAATGTATTTGCTTACCAGGACAGGTCGAATGATAATAACGGTACTCCCGCAGATGCGGCAACCTCATCAACGGCTCTTCCTAACTTAACTTTTGATTTTACACCAAATTATACCGTTGATCCTACACAGACAACCCCGGTGCCTAATCAGCAATTCAACACGACCAATTTATTTTACTGGAATAATATTATACATGACATCCTGTACGTCTACGGATTTACTGAGTCAACTTTTAATTTCCAGGATGATAACCAGGGACGTGGTGGTGCAGGAAATGACCACGTGAATGCAGAGGCACAGGATGGTGGCGGAAGCAACAATGCAAACTTCAGTACACCTGCCGATGGCGGAAGCGGAAGAATGCAGATGTATCTATGGACAGGCGGAACACCACAAAGAGATGGTGACGTAGATAATGGTATTGTTATACATGAATATGGCCATGGTATCAGCAACCGTTTAACCGGTGGTGGTAGTGGTGCATGTTTAGGCAATGCAGAACAAATGGGTGAAGGCTGGAGCGATTATTATGGATTGATGTTGACCCAGGATTGGGCTACAGCAACCCTTACTACCGGTTTCACTACACCAAGAGGTATTGGTACTTATGCTTTGTTTCAACCTCCTACAGGATTAGGTATTCGTGGTCAAAGATATTGTACTGATTTTACAGTAAATAACAGGGTGTATCTGGCATCTTTACCAGCCGGTCCACACCCAAGGGGAGAGATCTGGTGTGCTACTTTATGGGATATGACCTGGAATATCATCAACCAGGTTGGTACCATCAATCCAAACTTATACAATCTTGCCGGTGGTGGTGGTAATGCCATTGCACTTAAACTGGTAACTGAAGGTTTGAAAATGCAACAGTGCAGCCCCGGTTTTATCAGCGGAAGAAATGGTATTTTGGCTGCTGACCAGGCACTTTATGGCGGACTTTACAGTTGCGCTATCTGGGAAGCTTTCAGAAGAAGGGGTATGGGTGCTTTTGCATCAGAAGGCTCTACCGGAAGTGTAACAGATCAGATCCCTGATTTTACACCGCCTATTACTTTAGGTGCTACTGTAAGTGCTATAACCATTCCTGAAGGATCGAATTTAAACTACATCAACAGCTTAACTACCTGCTCTGCTTTATCAGGTTATACATTAAGAGATACTTTACCTACCAACGTTACTTATGTTAGTGGTGGTACTTATGATGCTCCTAACCGTGTAGTAAGCTTTGCTGTTAACCAGGCTGCCGGAACTACGAACTATCCGTTTACAGTTACTGTGAACGCGGGTTCTTATTTCCCCCCGGTTACTTTATTTACTGAGCCCGTTGCCACTGCAACTATACCTGCAGCATGGACCACAGCCGGATCCATTGGAACACCATGGACAGTCTCAACTACGATCAGTAACAGTGCTCCCAATTCATTTTATGTTCAGAATCTTGCTATAGCCGGAGATCAAAGGCTGGCAACAACAGCCTCTTATGCTTTGCCGCTCAATTCATATCCTGAATTAAGTTTCTGGCACAGGTGGAATACTGAAGACGGATGGGATGGAGGTGTTGTAGAGATCAGCACAAACGGAGGCGCTTCATGGAATGATGTTGGCGCAGCTAATTTCACGCTGAATGGATATAACGGTGGCCTTGGCGCTGCTCCTACAAATGCATTGTCAGGAAGAGCGGCATTTACCGGTCTTCAGGGTACCTTTATCAATACAAAAATTAATTTAGCTTCTTATAATGGCAGTTCTGTAATGATCCGTTTCCGTTTTGGATCTGATGACAATACAACTGCACCTGCTCCACCGGAAGGCTGGTGGGTAGATGATATCACACTTAGCTATAAGGCTGCTGTTAACATGCGTACCAGTTTATTCAACGCATCAAATACAAGGGTTGCATTTAAAGATATGATCACCGAGATCACACAATTATCTAACTGTAATCCAACGATTAACCAACAACCGGTTAATGCTGTTGTTTGTGCAGGATCAGCTGCAACCTTTACTACTGTTGCTGTAGCCAACGGGGGTGTAACCTACCAATGGCAGATCAGTACTACCGGTATCGGTGGTCCTTATACCAACCTGGCAAATGGCGGAGGATATTCAGGTGTTACATTAAGTACATTAACGATCAACCCGGTACTGCTTGCCATGAATGGTAATTTTTACCGTGCTGTTGTTACAGGAAGCTGTGCACCAAATGCAACAAGTAACCCTGCATCTTTAACTGTGGCTTCTTCTTCTATACCAGGTACAGTTACTCCTGCAAACACCAATGTTTGCGGAACAACAAACACCGGTACATTAACCGTAGCCGGATATAATGGTACAATCGCACGTTGGGAATCTGCAACAAATATTGCAGGTCCGTGGACCGCTATTGCGAACACCACAACAACATACACTTTCACTAACATTACACAAACCATGTACTACCGTGCAGTATCACAATTTGGTACTTGCGGAGAAACCAATTCAAGTATTGCAACCGTAACATTTGCTGCCGCTTCACCAATGGTGATCGTTGCAGATCCGGGTACAACTATCTGTGCTGGTGATCCTACACGTTTAACTGTTTATGAAGGCAGTTTAACCGGCCCGCTGACAATTCCTTTGAATGCACAGACCGGTACATTTACTGGTAATGTAAGAGGTTATTTCTTTACAGCGCCTGTTAACTTCACCATGACAGCACTTCGTGTTCCTACAGATGCTTCTGCCGGTACACAGAATATTGCGGTGATGAGGATGACCGGAGCGACGCCACCTCCTGCATTCCCTGCAACAACCAATGCGTTTACTACTTTATTCTTAACACAGGTTAACCCTGCTGTTGGTAATATACCGGTGAATATTCCGATCCTAGCTGGAGAGGTTATCGCTATCATGGGCAACCGAATTAATGTAAATTCTTATTCAAATACTCCTAATGTAACAACCATTGCAGGATTCCCTGTGCCATTAACCAGAATGGGTATGCAATTCCCATTGGCAACAAC
>JBDSGK010000239.1:0-7710 GCA_039919015.1 Ferruginibacter sp. | reverse complement strand
TGCTTGAGCTATTGTTGTGAATAAAAAAGCCTATATCTTTGGAAAACGTTCTTTTTAATTAATTTTTAACAAGATTTTATAATTTAGTTGTTCATTTCAATAAAACTATTATTTTTACAACATAATAACAACCATTAAACCTAACGCTTATAGAGGTAAGTCTACCTAACCAAGACAAAACAAAACGCATGAAAAAAGTAACTTTGAAACTAACTGCCTTAGTTATGTTACTGGGAGGAACAATAACTGTATCTTATGCCCAGAACAAAATAAACGTTGTAACATCTGCTGTTCCGTTTTTACGTATTTCACCTGATGCCCGCAGCGGCGGCATGGGAGATGTAGGTATTGCAACTGCTCCTGATGCTAACGCGGCTTTTGCTAACATAGCCAGAACTCCATTTGCTACAAGTAAAGTTGGTGTAGCTATTAACTATACTCCATGGTTAAGAGACTTATCCGTTAATGATGTTTTCTTAGCATCTTTAGCCGGGTATTATAAAATTGATGATAAGCAGGCGCTTTCTCTTTCATTAAGGTATTTTAAACTAGGTAGCATTCAGTTTACTGATGCATTAGGTAACGACCTGCAACAATACAATCCTAAAGAGTTTGCAATTGACCTGGGTTATTCCAGGAAATTGACCAGCAAATTGGGTTTAGGTATTGCCATCAGGTATATCAATTCAAACTTAGCCAGCGGTAATTTTGGTGGACAAAATTACAAAGCAGGTTCTGCAGTTGCCGGCGATCTGCATTTATATCATCATGGAGCTAAAGAAAATGGCCAGGGTTTAAATTGGGGTTTAACCTTAAGTAACCTGGGTTCTAAGATTTCTTACTCAAGTGATGCAACTCAAAAAGATTATATTCCTGCAAACCTGGGTTTAGGTATTGCTTATACTAAAGTATTTGATGAGGCTAATAAGATCACATTTGCTTTAGACCTTAATAAATTATTAGTTCCAACTCCTCCAATTTTAGATGGTAGTAACCCTTCTGCTGATTCTGCTCGTCTGGTAGAATATCGTGATCGTGGTGTACCAGCTAGCTGGATCAAGTCATTTGGTGATGCAGGAGCAAGTGAAGAAATTCAGGAGATTAACATTGCCGTTGGTCTTGAATACTTTTATAACAACCAATTTGGGTTCAGAGCAGGTTATTTCTACGAAAACCCAAACAAGGGTAACAGAAAATATTTTACAGTTGGAGCTTCTTTAAGATATAGCTTAGCTACCTTAAACTTCTCTTATGTTTTCCCAACCGGAAGCGGTACAAGCCGTATTCCTTTATCTAATACTTATCGTTTTGGTTTAGTATTTGATTTAATGGGCAAATAATAAAGTTTTTTTCATGTAAAAAAAGCGTTCCGATCTTGTCGGAACGTTTTTTTGTTTTTATAATCGATCAAAATTCGGATATTTACAGAATAAAATAAGGGCATGTCATACAGAATAGGCTCAGGTGTAGACTATCACCAATTGACTACAGGAAGAGATTTATGGATAGGAGGGGTTAAGATACCACACAGCAAGGGAGCTTTAGGGCATAGTGACGCAGATGTTTTGTTACATGCTATTTGTGATGCTATGCTGGGCGCATTGGCGCTGGGCGACATAGGATTTCATTTTCCGGATACAGATGCTTCATTTAAAGATATTGACAGTAAGATCCTATTGAAAAAGTGCACTGAGCTTATTCATGCAAAAGGTTATAAGGTAATAAATATTGACAGTACACTTTGTTTGCAATCTCCCAAAATAAAACCCTACATACTCCAAATGCAGGAAACTATTGCGGCAATTTTATTTGTAGCTACAGGGGATGTATCTGTTAAAGCCACTACCACTGAGCAAATGGGATTCGTTGGCCGGGAAGAAGGTTTAAAAGCTTATGCAACAGTATTGCTGGGTTTAAAATAAATACATGCATGTGGTGAAAAAACAATTTCTAATAGCGTGTTTTTTATTTACCTCTGTTTTTGTGTTTGCACAAAAGCAGGCTAATATCTGGTATTTTGGTAACAGGGTTGGTCTTGACTTTAATCAATCTCCCCCAATAGCTTTATATAATGGAACGGCAAATTCACTTGAAGGTTCGGCAACAATGAGTGATAATAATGGCAAATTACTTTTTTATACCAACGGCCTGTATGTTCAAAATAGAAACCATGTAAATATGGTAAATGGTACTGGCTTAAGAGGAGAATTAAGCAGTACAAACAATACCGTAATAGTGCCCATGCCTGGTAATGACAGTATGTATTACTTATTCACCATTGGTTCTGCTACAATAGAATTTCCCAGTTTTTCTTACAACATTATCGACATGAAGGCTGATAATGGATTTGGGGCTGTTATTCTAAAAAATGCTTTAATTGAAGATGACGTGTTAGAAAAAGTCGCCGCAATCAGGCACTGTAATAAAAGAGATGTGTGGCTGGTGATCCAAAAATTCAATTCCGATAAATATTATACTTATTTACTTACATCGGCAGGTTTAAATCCGGTTCCTGTAATCAGTAGTACTGCTCTTGTGATTAGCGGTTTACCCAATAATGCTATCGGCACATTAAAATTTTCAAGTAAGGGCGATAAGTTAATGGCTTGCCATTCTTTTGATAATGATGCAGTACAATTAATGAATTTTGATAATCAAACAGGGATTATCTCAAACCCAATAGTTTTTAATCCAAATACTATTCCCCGTGATCTATCATATCCGGGGGTTTATGGCGCTGAATTTTCTGCGGATGGTAAATTACTGTATATATCCGCAAATAATTCTGTAAATGAACCCTGTAACCTTTACCAGTTTGACATAACATCGCATAACAGCGGTATTATAATGGCATCCAAACAAATTATTGCACAACCAAAGCCTTTATATGCCGGCGCTTTGCAATTAGGTCCTGATCAAAAAATTTACATGGCCCGGTGGAATGCTGATGCCGTTTCAGTAATTAACGATCCCAATAGCTATGGTTCAGGGTGTAATTTTATGCTTGATAAGATTTATGTTGGCAAATTTAGCAGTACTCCAGTTCAGTTTGGGTTACCCACTTTCATGCAAAGTTATTTTGACAGTGATTCTAATCCGTATGATTTTAGCAGGGCTGGTAATTGTTTTGATCTGAATGTGTCTTTTTTGCTCAACCGGTTAAATAATATTGATTCAGTCAAGTGGAATTTTGGAGATGCACAGCAGTCGCAGGTATTGCAGCCAACCCATACTTATGCCACCCCGGGTTTTTATAACGTAAGCCTGATCGTTTATAAAATAGATTGCTCCGGTTTAAATGATACCATCACCCGGAAGATCTGGATCGCAGCCTCAGATAAATTTTTAGGCGCTGATACATCAAGTTGCAACACATTAAGCCTCGAAATAGGGGTAGATGAAATTTTTGGCGTGAATTATTTATGGAACACGGGTTCTACCAGCAATAAAATAACAACAACCGGGTTTGGGGATTATTGGCTTGACCTGGAACAGAATGGGTGCAAAATAAGAGATACCATAAAGGTTTTGGCAAAACCTAAACCTGTGGTGAGCCTCGGTATAGATACCTCGATCTGTAAATACAAACCCGTGCTATTAAGTACAGGTAGTTCAACCTATGACAGCTATTTATGGAGTACCGGGGAAACATCGCCATCAATTTTCGTTGATCAAACAGGTACTTATTCGATTACAGTAACACAAAGCGGTTGCGAAGCTTCAGACACGGTGCTGGTTAAACCCGGCAATTGTGATATTTATATTCCTTCTGCCTTTACACCCAATAACGACAACCTGAACGAAACCTTTGGTGTAATAGATTATACCAATGTTCCATATTTTTCCATGCAGGTATTCAACAGGTATGGGCAATTGATCTTCAGCAGCAATGATATTACCAAAAAATGGGATGGTACTTTTAAAGACAAAAAAATGCCCAATGGTGGTTATTTCTGGATGGTAACCTATGTTAACAAAAGGGGAATAAAAGTATATGATCAGGGCATGGTTCTCCTTATTCGTTAAAGTATTTCATAAATAACTGTTCTTGATGTATTTCCTTTTTACATTGTTAACTTTGCCGCCATGCAAATGCTCCAGGTTAATATAGTAAATACATCTTCAAACCCATTGCCGGCTTATGCAACTGCCGGATCTTCAGGAATGGATATCAGGGCCAACCTCAGTGAACCTGTAACTTTACAACCATTAGAGCGTAATTTAATACCCACAGGCTTATTCATTGAATTGCCGGAAGGATATGAGGCTCAAATAAGACCGAGAAGCGGGTTGGCTATAAAGCAGGGTATTACCTGTTTAAATTCTCCTGGCACAGTTGATGCAGATTACAGGGGAGAGTTGAAAGTGATATTGATCAATCTCAGCAATATAGAGCAGGTGATCAATCATGGCGACAGGATAGCACAGATGATCATAGCAAAAACAGAAAAAGCAGCATTGATAGAAGTAGGAGAATTAAAGGAATCAGTAAGAGGGGAAGGTGGTTTTGGCCATACCGGAATTAAATAAAAAATAAACCAGCAACAAGCAATGAAATTTTTTAGCACGATCATTTTTTCAGCCATATTGATATTTTCAGTTTCCAGTTGCAGAACCGTAAAACAGATCAATAAAGCTATAGCACCTAAAGATTCCACAGCTGTTGTGATAATAGATCAATCTAAGGTTGATTCTATACTGATGATCAAAAAGACCATTGAAAACCTTAACCGTAATTATATTGATTTTAAAAGCTTTAATGCCAAAATTAAGGTTGACTACCAGGACAATAACGGCAAGCAACCTGATATAACGGCCATTGTAAGGATAATTAAGGATAGCGCCATCTGGATCTCACTCACCGCCTCAATTTTAAACATTGAAATTTATCGTGTACTCATAACAACCGACAGTGTTATATTGATGAATAAACGGGACAAGGAAGTACAATACAGGTCTATTGATTACCTGCAGGAAGTAACCCAGATCCCTTTTGATTATAAAACCCTGCAGGACCTATTGATAGGCAACCCTGTTTTTGTGGACAGTAATATTGTGTATTATAAAAAAACAGATGACCAGATCCTCTTTTCCATGGTTGGTACTTATTTTAAACACCTGCTCACGCTCTCGGCCCATAATTATAATTTAACCCACAGTAAACTGGATGATGTGGATATCAGCAGGAGCCGGACAGCAGATCTTACTTATGCAGATTATGAAAATAAAACAGGAATTAATTTTTCTACCTACCGGGAGATAACTGTTTCAGAAAAAAACAAGCTTGATATACGGCTCAATTTTAAACAATATGAGTTTAACAAAGAATTATCGGTTTCATTTAACATCCCAAAAAATTATACAAAGAAGTAAGCGTTATTTGTAATTATGCACAGCCTGTGGGTTTTAAACAGGCAACCCTTTAATTTTGCATTGTATTTTTGAATAAACAAACTACCGGCATGATCAAATTCATTTTCAATATTGCGGTTTTTACATTGCTGAGCCTGGCTGTATCAGCACAGGAAACACGTGAGGAGCTTGAAAAACAACGGGCACAGCTAAAAAAGGAGATGGAGCAAACGCAAAAAATGCTGAACAACAATAAGCTGAAAACAAAAGAAAACCTGGTGCAGTGGAAACTGATCAATGATAAAGTGAACCTGCAGAACAGGCTTATTGACAATATCAGTAAGGATATTAATATACTGGATAATAATATTTATACAAATCAACGTGAGATCAACCGGTACAATAAGTTGCTGGATACTTTAAAGCAGGAGTATGCAAGGAGTATGGTGTATGCGTATAAGAACAGGAACAATTACGATTTCTTAAGTTTTATTTTTTCTGCCGCAAGTTTTAATGACGCTATTAAGCGTATTGCCTATCTAAAATATTACCGGGCCTACCGGGAAAAACAGGGAGAGAATATTTTGCGTACACAGGAGTTGCGTAAAAACAGGCTTAATGAATTAGGCAGCATTAAACAAAACAAAAGTGATGTGCTTAAAACAAAAGATAAGGAGATGAATGCCCTGGAAAACCAAAAGGTTGAAAAGGACAGGGTGATGAATGAATTGAAAAAGCAGGGCAAGCAATTGAATAACCAGCTGACTGCTTACAATAAGCAAATGAAAAAAGTAGAAAAGGGGATCAACGCAGCTATAGCAAAAGCCCTGGCTGATGCAAAAAAAGCAGCATTGAAAAAAGCAAATGACGACGCCAAAAAACTTGCAGCAACAAAGGAAAATACCAATGTTGCCCCTACCGTAAAGACCGATACCAAATCAGTAACCACATCACCAAAAGAAACGAAAGTAAAAAAAGCTCCCGAAAGTGTTTTGCTTAACCCGGAGAATGCAGCCTTAAATGAAAATTTTATTAAGAACAGGGGATCATTACCCTGGCCTGTTGATAAGGGGTACACACTTTTGCATTTTGGTCGTAATGTATTACCCAGCGGAACCGTTTTAGACATTACCAACATAACCATAGCTACAGATATCGGAAGCAACGTTAAATCTATTTTTGATGGTGTAGTATCTAATATCTTATACATTGAAGATATGCAGGTGATCATTATCCAGCATGGTAAATACTTCAGTACTTACAGTAATTTAAGCGGTGCTACTGTGCAACGTGGGCAGAATGTGAAAACAGGCCAGGTGATCGGTAAAGCCGCTGCAAATCTCGACGGTATAGGCGCTGTAGACCTTTTCGTTAGTGATGAAAAGAATAATATAGACCCCGAAAGATGGTTGAGAAGATAAGCTAGATCACTCTTTTATAAAGCGCTTCATACAGCGGTACTATATTTTCAATATCGAATTTTTTTGCCTGCGCCAATGCATTAGCTTTAAATTGTTTAAGCGTAGCTTCATCCTGTAAAATGTGCAAAGCATTTTTACTCATGTCTTCTACATCGCCTACCTCACTCATAAAGCCACTATAACCATTAATATTGATCTCAGGCAGGCCCCCGGCGTTGGTAGATATTACCGGCACTTCAGCGGCCATGGCTTCCAGCGCTGCCAATCCAAAGCTTTCATATTCACTGGTGAGTAAGAACAGGTCAGCAATGGGCAAAATATCTTCCATCTGCTCCTGCTTACCTAAAAACTTTATCATGTTATGCGATTCACATGCTCTTGCACTGGCTTCAATATGTGTCCTTTCCGGCCCATCACCCAATAACAATAAAGTTGCGGGCATTTTTTCCTGTATCAGTAAAAAAGTAGCAACCACATCTTCCACCCGCTTCACTTTTCTGAAATTGGAAGCATGAACGATTATCTTTTCACCATTGGGAGATATCAGTTTCCTGAATGCATCTACGGGCTGCCTGTGAAAACGTTTGACATCCACAAAATTGTGGATCACTTCTATATCTCCCTCTATATTGAAATTTCTAAAGGTCTCCTCTTTCAGATTTTGCGAAACCGCGGTAAGGGCATCACTTTCATTCATCGAAAAAGTTACCACCGGGCTATAGGTCTTATCCTTGCCCACCAGGGTAATATCTGTACCATGCAAAGTGGTGATCACCGGAATTTTTATTCCCTGTTTGGCCAGGATCTGTTTGGCCATATAAGCCGCCGCAGCATGGGGAATGGCATAATGTACGTGCAACAGTTCCACCTTATTATTCAGTATCACGTCTACCATGGTGCTGGCAAGGGCTGTTTCATAAGGCGGGTAATCAAATAA
>JBDSGK010000238.1:0-5131 GCA_039919015.1 Ferruginibacter sp. | reverse complement strand
TGGAAACACAGGGAGCTTATGCCTATCCAACTGAACACGACAGTGTAAAAATATTTTCTTCCACACAAGGCCCATCACAGGTGCAGCGTACGGTTGCAAAAGTACTGGGTATAGGTATGAATAAAGTGGAAGTGGATGTTCCCCGCCTGGGTGGCGGCTTTGGTGGTAAGGAAGACCAGGCTTCGGCATGGGGCACTATGGCAGCGATGGTTGCCTGGATATTAAAGAGGCCGGCCAAATGTATTCCGCATCGCATGGAAGATATGCGGATGACAGGCAAAAGAAATCCATACAGCAGTGATTATAAAATTGGGTTGAATGAAGAATTAAAGATCGTTGCTTATGAAGCTACATTTTATCAAAACGGCGGTGCCGCAGCAGATCTGTCTCCGGCTATTTTAGAAAGAACTTTATTTCATGCTACCAACAGCTATCATATTCCGCATGTAACAGTAACTGCCCATTCCTGCAAAACAAACCTGCCACCCAATACGGCTTTCCGTGGTTTTGGTGGGCCCCAGGGTATGTTTGTTATTGAATCAGCTATTGATCATGCAGCAAGGTCATTGAATGTTGACAAGGATATTATCCAGCGAAAGAACATGATGGATAATAATGACGAATTTCCATACGGGCAAATTGTAAAGGAATGCCAGTCGAAAAATTGTTGGGATGAAGTGACGGAGATCTATAATGTGGAAGCGGCGAAAAAAGAAATTCAGCAATTCAACCAACAAAATGATCTTTATAAAAAAGGGTTGTCGTTGATGCCGGTCTGTTTTGGTATTTCTTTTACAAATACCATGATGAACCAGGCACGTGCATTGGTACATGTTTATAATGACGGCACAGTGGGTGTAAGTACCGGTGCTGTGGAAATGGGACAGGGGGTAAATTCAAAAATGCTACAGGTAGCTGCAACATGTTTTGGCATATCGCCCGATAAAATAAAACTGGAAAGTACCAATACAACAAGGGTTTCCAATACTTCTCCCTCTGCTGCAAGTTCAACTGCAGATCTGAATGGTAAGGCTTTACTTGATGCCTGCAACCAGATCCAGGAACGTCTTTTCTCATTTATCAAAACAGAATTAATAGCTGATGATGAAGCAACCATTGAGATAAAAGACGAAATAGTTTACATCAACGAAGAAGCTTCTATATTTGACTGGAAGCATTTAATAAGGCAGGCTTTTATGAACCGGGTTAACCTGAGTGCTAAAGGCCATTACGCCACACCTATTATAAACTTTGATAAAACTATTGAGAAAGGACACCCGTTTGCTTACCATGTTTATGGCACGGCGCTTACCATAACTACTGTAGATTGTTTGCGTGGCACTTATGAAATTGATGCAGTAAAAGTAGTGCATGATTTTGGCAGCAGCATGAACCGGGCTGTTGACCTGGGGCAATGCGAAGGAGGCATCATGCAGGGCATCGGCTGGATGACGATGGAAGAAGTGATCTATAATGCCGAAGGCAAATTATTATCCAATGCATTATCAACGTATAAAATTCCGGATATCTACTCCATACCAAAAACATTGGATATTCATTTTTTAAATACTGATGGTAATGATATGGCCATCTTCAAATCAAAAGCCGTGGGTGAGCCCCCTTTGATGTATGGCATTGGAGCTTATTTCGCCATTCGCAATGCAGTATTGGCATTTAATCCCAATTCAAATATTGTATATGATGCCCCCATCACTCCCGAAAAAGTGTTGATGGGTTTATATAAATAAAATATGTGCTTTTGAATTGCCCTGGCCTTCTGAATTGCCCTGGCCTTCAGGCCAGGGATATAAGGGCTTTAGCCCTCAAAAAATTAATAAAAATAATTTGAACAGG
This sequence comes from Ferruginibacter sp., assembly GCA_039919015.1. Lineage (GTDB taxonomy): Bacteria > Bacteroidota > Bacteroidia > Chitinophagales > Chitinophagaceae > Ferruginibacter. Next base: position 3,277 of record JBDSGK010000238.1, on the reverse strand, counting down.
ATAAGATCGATATACAGTAACCGTTGCTGGCTTAATGGAAAACTCCAACCGGCAAGTATAAGCATTGAAAATAGCAGCATAACAGAAATCCAGCATTATAGAACCGATGATGCAGAAGATGTAGGTGATCATATTTTAATGCCCGGCATTATTGATGCGCATGTGCACATCAATGAGCCCGGAAGAACACATTGGGAAGGCTTTGATACGGCGACGCAGGCCGCCGCCGCAGGGGGCGTTACAACCATTGTAGATATGCCGTTAAATGCGATACCCGTTACAACTACCGTAACTGCATTTAATGAAAAACTGGAAGCTTCAAAAAATAAACTGCATGTTAATGTTGGTTTTTATGGCGGATTGATACCGGGGAATCAAAATGACCTGGAAGGATTGATGCAGGCCGGTGTTTTAGGGATCAAATGTTTTCTTACCCATTCAGGCATTGACGAATTTCCCAATGTGGGAGAAAAAGAAATTGATGCAGCCATGCCCATTATTGCCAAATATGAATTGCCATTATTGGCGCATTGCGAGATCTTTGAAAAAGAGGTAGACAATAAGTTTTCAGATTTCCCGAACAGCTATCGTTATTATTTGGAAAGCCGTCCAAAAAAATGGGAAAATGATGCCATTGACCTGATGATAAAACTCTGCCGGAAACATCATTGTAAAACACATATTGTGCATGTATCATCTGCAGAGGCGTTGAAAAAAATTGAAGACGCAAAAAAAGAAGGCCTGCCCATCACCGCCGAAACCTGTGCCCACTATATTTATTTTAATGCAGAAGATATTCCCGATTCAAACTGTTTGTATAAATGTGCACCACCTATACGTGAAAAGGAAAATAATATGCAGTTAAAAGAAGCATGTAATAGTGGCGTACTGGATTTTATTACAACTGATCATTCACCGGCACCGCCGGATATTAAAGAACTGGAAACGGGTAACCTTCAAAAAGCCTGGGGCGGTATTGCGGGCCTGCAGTTTTTATTACCTGCATCGTGGACAGCAATGAAAGAAAATATTTCCATTGAAAAATTCATTCCTTTGCTTACTGAACACCCGGCCCGGTTTTTACAGACTGAAAAAAGAAAAGGAAAAATTGTTGTTGGTTATGATGCCGACCTGGTTGTTTGGAACCCGGATGAAAAATTTGAAGTAAGACCGCAGGATATTTTGCACAGGTACAATTGCTCACCTTACAACGGGCAACTATTATGGGGAACAGTGCAGCAAACAATTGTAAATGGGAATACCGTTTTTGTTAAGGGTAAGATCGTTAATAAAGAAAAAAGGCATGGCAAAATAATCTTAGCTAAAACCAATAAACTTTAAATAATTAATGCTCTAAAAGTCCTTTCCGCCAACCGGCGGAGTGGATTTAGGAGGGCTTAAAATTCAGGACAATGGCTTTTGAAAAAGTAAAAGAGATAATCAAGGATGCACCGGCATTTGCACAATTGACCGACCTGGCAGCAGAAAGACTGGGAGGAAAAGTATTATATGCTACGGATGATTTTTTTGCAGAAAAAGAGAACCTGCTTAAACCTACAAGGGGAATTTTTATCACAGATAAATATACCGACCGCGGTAAATGGATGGATGGCTGGGAAAGCCGCCGCAAACGTACGCCGGGACATGACTGGGCGATCATTCAACTGGCAACGCCGGGTAAGATCGTTGGTTTTGATATTGATACCAATTTTTTCCTGGGTAATCATCCGCCACATGCTTCGATTGAAGCGGTTTATTTAAATGATGCTGATCCTGTAAAAGACCTACTTACCGGACAGGCAGGCTGGAATGATATTACATGGAAAGAAATTTTGTCCAAGTCACACCTGGATGCTGGCTCACAAAACTTTTATGAAAGTAACAGCGATGAGATCTTTACGCATCTCCGTTTACATATTTATCCCGATGGAGGTGTGGCAAGATTGAGGGTATATGGCGAAGTATTTAAAAACTGGGACAATGTTGCTGCTGATGAAGAAATAGACCTGGCTGCTGCCATCAACGGTGGTAAAGCCCTTGCCTGCAATGATATGTTCTTTAGTGCGATGGGTAACCTCATCATGCCCGGGCGTGGGGTTAACATGGGCGATGGTTGGGAAACCAAACGAAACCGTACGCCGGGAAACAGGGATTGGGTAATTTTAAAAATGGCAACCCCGGGGAATATTGAACGCATTGTTGTGGATACCTGTCATTTTAAAGGTAATTATCCAGATAGCTGTTCAATTCAGGCATGCCTATCCGGAAACGATGATGATGTTATCAAGGATAAAGTTAAATGGCGATATTTACTACCTTCCCAAAAACTGAGTGCCGATCATGAACATGAATTTATAAAAGAGGTAGAAAGTGTAGCTGTCCTTACACATGTGCGGTTAAATATTTTTCCTGATGGAGGCATTAGCAGGTTGCGTTTATTTGGTAAGAAAAAAGGATAACAATGCTTGGAATTATTTTATTGTCGGTACTGGGATTTGTTCTGGTTATGCTTACTGTCATAACGTATTACCTGCGTTCGGTTGCCAAAGCATATGAGGCGGATGATGAAGCCGGGCTTGATGTTGATAAAAAGAGAACTGAAATTTATTCATCACAAAACTTTGTGTACACGGCGATCATACTGGTATCTGTTGCCCTGGTTGGTGCTTTGTATATGTATGTAAAAGGCACGCCATGGGAAGGGCATTTAATGGAATGGCTGAATATCGTCATCCGGCTGATGCATATCACATTTGGTATTGCCTGGATCGGAGCCTCGTTCTATTTTGTTTTTTTAGAGAATGCACTCAACCGTACAAAAGATGTGAGGGATGAACTGGCCGGTAATCTATGGGCCATACATGGCGGCGGTTTTTATTATCTCGAAAAATATAAGGTCGCACCCAAAACAATTCCTAAACATTTACACTGGTTTAAATATGAAGCTTACTTCACCTGGTTATCGGGTTTCTGTTTATTGTTCGTGGTATATTATTTTAATGCATCCGCTTTATTGATCGATAAAAAGGTGATGGATATTTCGCCTTTGTACGGCATTGCGATCGGTGTAGGATCTTTTGCAGTGGCGTGGATCATGTATGACCTGCTTTGTAAATCTCCCCTGATTAAGAACAAGGTTTTGTTTACGCTGGTTGGCTTTGCGATCTTAGTTGGCTTTGCTTATTTCTACTCCCATGTTTTTAGTGGACGTGCTGCATACATACATTTTGGCGCAATGATCGGAAGCATCATGGTGGCTAATGTTTTCTTTGTGATC
>JBDSGK010000237.1:0-12385 GCA_039919015.1 Ferruginibacter sp. | reverse complement strand
AAACCCAGGTGATGAGCATGGGAATAAAGGAGACCAGCGCCAGTTCTATTCTTCCATACACGAATAGCAAAACCATAAATACCAGCAACGAGGTCATTAAAGCGATCTTTGTAAAATCAGAATTGATAATCTCTACAAAACGGTTGGTAAGGTATTGCTTATCCAGTACTGTAACGTGTTCGTCATTTTCAAAAGTTTTATAGACCGCCTGTCTTTTTTCAGGTATTGTTTTTACCAGGGTAACAACAGTTGCTTTGCCGGGTTTTTCGGTTATATAATCATCCAGGAAGTTCCTGCGCACATCTGCCATGGCTTGTTTGTCAACCGGTTGATAAATTTTATCAAGCAGGATCTTAAATTCATCAAAAGCCGACGGGTTGAATTTTAAAGCAGTTCCTTCTTTGAGCAAACTGGCCATGAGGGCAGATTTTTTTTCCGGGGTCCAGTATGTATTCCATCTTTCAATTCTTGTTCTTTGTTCAGCATCTGAAATGATCAGTGAAGAAACACCTGAATATTTTTTTACAATGTTTTGGTCCTGCAGTTTTTCGATCTGTGTAACTAATTTTTCATTGTTGACCAGTGCGTCGTCCAAAGTTTTTCCTTCGGTAACCAGGTAAACAGATTGTAAAGCGTATTGATTGATGCGGTTAAGTTTTTTTTCAGCGTCCTTTAATTTACTGCTCATGAAATTCATGTTCTGCAGGTCAGATTCAAAGCCAGCTTTTCCTGCCCAAAAAGAAAAAACAATGGTAAGTACCAGGATGGCCAAAACCAGGAACTTATTATACTCCGGTTTTAAAGAAGCAATTTTGTCTATCCATGAAAATTCAGTGGCTACATGCGCCGCTTTTTCTTTTTTGCCTGCAATAAAATGCGGCAGAAATATTAACGAGCAAAGCGAAGCGCCGATCAAACTGAATGCAGCAAATAGGCCCAGGTCTTTCAGCATTTCCGATTCCACGAACTGCAGGCATAAAAATCCACCGATGGTGGTGAAGCTTCCCACGGTCATGGGCACGGCCAGGTCACTGATCAGTTCCTCTATATTCCTGGTATGCCGGTAATGATTAAAAACATGCAGTGAATAATTTACAGCAATGCCCAATACCACCGATCCTGTACCCAGGGCAATAACAGAAATGCTACCTTTTAAAAAATAGATAGCTGCCAAAGAAAATACGGCACCAAAAATTACCGGGATAAGAATAATGAATGGCGCACTTTTTTTACGAAAATAAAATCCTAAAAAAATAATGATGAATAGGATCGTAATACCCTGCGTAAGCATAGAGTCGCGGCGGAGTTGCAAGGCATTGCCCACCGAAACTGCTGTTGCACCAAAATAGGTTACTGTTACTTTTGTGTTGGTACTGGTATTGATAAGGCTGTCGAGCCCTTGTAAAAGCAGTGCATTTTTACCGGTATTGTTGGGAGGAAATGCCGGCGTGATAAAAAGCATCAGGTGCTTCCTGTCTTTGGTAAGAATATAATTATTGTATAGCTCAAAGTTTTCGTCGTATTGTAATTGCTGCAGTTTTTTTAAACCCAGGAAAGTTATTCCTACCGGGTCTTTACTGATCATGCTCTTTAATGCAAAGCCCGCCGGGGATGTAAGTGTGCGGAAATTCTGTTCAAGCGTTTCTTTTAATTTCCCGGGCGTGATGAGAGAGTCAATTTGTGTATAGTCTTTTTCATTGAGGTAAACGGGTAAGTGTTCACTGATCGTTTCAAATAACTCCAGGCCCAGGTCATCATCAACCTTAAAATTTATTTTAGTGATAAATGGGGTAAATTTTTCCTGTATGTTTTCAACAAAAGCATCTGCGTAAGCAATAAGACTGTCGGGTTCTGCAGCAGCAGCCGTATCTTTTAATGATACGGTTACCGCCAGTTTATCCATAAATTTGGAATTTTGAAAAACGGCATTCAGTTTTTCAATTCTTTTATCCTTCGGTAATATTTTAGAAAGGTCTTCTTCAAATCTTACCTGCAAGGAAAACCATGCAGCCAGTAGGAAAATTATAGCAAAGCTTACATACAAAGCGGGCTTGCGCTTTTCATAAAATTGATATATACCAAGTAATATTTTTTTCATGTGCTATCAGCCTTTGGAAATACAACCTGTTTTTTTGCGATCAATTTTAAAAATATAAAGGTAAGCAGCCCAAATACCGCAGCTGCAACCACGGCCAGCGTAATGCTTCCGTAAATATATTGTAGCAGGTTATTCTTAATGGAATCAAGCGATAGAGACCTGCTGAAATCGATCTGCATGGCATGGGTACCCATCCAGAATGCGCCCATTTTATAACTGGCGAAAATGATCACAGGGATCATGGGCGGAATGCTGATGTTGGCAGCAACGATCACCAGGGGCTTATTCAACTTAAATAAAATGGCCAGGAAGATGGCTGCCATTAATTGAAAGCCCCAGATTGGAATAATGCCCATGAAAATACCAAAGGCCACAGACATGGCTTTTAGCTGTGCAGCATGATGCGGATTAAACAAATGATCATCCATTAGTTTTCTTAGTTTTTTCCGGCTGAACAATGTTCTAATAAAATCACGTGGTTTTATATACAGCAAACTGATCAGCACCAGGATAGTATTTAAAACACTGATCCGGAAAAAATCTTTATATGGCCTGAAATGCGAAACCCTTTCTGCTTTTGGTGCGTAATAAACAGCGACCGGAACAGCAACAACGTTCACACCCTTCCAGGCAGCCCTCACCAGTACTTCAATTTCAAATTCATATTTACGGGTAAAGAAGCTCATGTTTTGTAAAGGTTCCAGGGGATACAGGCGAAAGCCTGATTGTGTATCAGGACTACTTATCCCTGTTTCGGCCCTGAACCAAAAGTTAGAGAACTTATTACCAAAGCTACTGCCGCCCGGAACAGAAGCCTGGTCCATATTTCGGGCGCCAATAATAATGGCATTGGGTTCTTCTTCTAACTTATTTATAAATGCGGGAATGTCTTTTGCAAAATGTTGCCCGTCGGAATCAATTGTAATGGCATACCTGTATCCTTTTTCAACTGCATACTTAAATGCTTTGCGAAGCGCCCATCCCTTGCCTGTATTTTTTGAATAACTGATAAATTGTACCGTAGAATAATTCTTTACAATACCAGCAGTATTATCGGTTGATCCGTCGTTCACAACAATAATATGATCACTATATTGGGCTACGTCTTCAATTACACCCGCAAGTGTTGCTGCGTTGTTATAAGTAGGAATAATAACACAGGCTTTTAAAACTTCAACTTTCTCCTTTAGGGAAACAAAACCGGCCATTATTATTTCTATTTGTCATTAAATGAAAATTTACTGGAAACCGGATAAAATTAAAACAATAAAGGGAATTACCACCGGGCTGTTTAAACTGTGTTGTGCTTATTTGGAAAAGATGTAAGCCTGTGCCTTAAACCGCATGGCTCATTTTATTTTCGGAGCGCTTTTTCTTATCTGCCATTCGTTGATGTATCCAGTCGGGCCACTGAGAAATGTCTTCACTATCGTAGATGCGTACATTTTGGGATTCGTCTTTTTGCAGTAGATCATCCTCGGTACAGCCAAGTATTTCTGCGGCTGTTTTTACACCCGAATAACTGGAACCGGCAACACCATGGCTCATAATACTGGAACCACACATATACAGGTTCTCAATTTCAGTTTTGGCGCTATATGAAAAGGGGCCTGTTTGCCAAAATCCTTTTTCGGTACCATAAACATTGCCCTTGGTTGAATTGATATAGTATTCATTGGTCAGGGGGGTGCCAATTTCTATACGAACGATGTTTTCATGAACAGCGGGCAAAATTCTTTTAAAAGTATTCAGCAGCTTTTCCTTAAGTCTTTCTTTTACTTTCCGGTATTGTTCATCATTTTCATCACGCGTTACCTGGCATGCTTTAAAAGAATCATAATCTATGAAAGTAACCGCTTCTATTGTATGATGCCTCCCATCAAAACTAAGGGGATCTTTTAAGGAAGAGCAACTGATGAACATGGATTCAAATTCATCTCTTTCTAAAATAGAAACTTTGGTCAGGTCGGCATAGATCTCATCCATGTCTTTATCGGGCATGAACCAGATATTGCCGGAGTCAATTCCTGCTTCACGCACATCCATATCTACAGCAATAAAAAACATGAGTGAGGTTACCGAATAGCGTGTTGCCTCAAGTTTTTTAAGCAGTTTTTTACTCAGGTTTTGATGGCCAACCAGTTTATACGTTGCTGCAGGGTCGGCATTTGATATTACCCGTTGGGCACGGATCACCTCTCCATTTTGTAATTCTACACCCACTGTTTTTAATCTCTTTTGCCCCTGTTCCACGATGATCTTTTTTACTGCATGCCCGGTTTTAATTTCACCACCATATCTTTTAATGGCATTTGTCATGGCTTTTACAATAGCACCGCCACCGCCCATTGGATAAAAACCACCATTAAAATAATGGCACATTAAAGCACAGTGTAATGGAAAGCTTGCTTTGAAAGGAGGCAGGCCATGATCACCACACTGTATGTTAAGTATTTTTTTAAGCAACGGATCTTTTATATGCCAGTCTATTACCCTTTTTAAACTGAATAAGCCATATTTGCCAAGGTGCCTGGTCCGGTACGGTATTGTAATATTATCCCAAAAGCCATTCATCTTAGGTACCAGGAATAATTCACGACTCACAGTTTCAACAAGGTCCAGGTATTTTTTTATCCCTTTTTTTTCTTTTGGAAAAAGATCAGAGAGAGATTCCGTTAGCCGGTCAATACCGGCAGGCATATCAATAATTTTATCGCCGATCCAGCAATGCTCGTAAGCCTCTTTATTCATCCTGAAGAAAACAAGATCGTTTGCAATACCAAGGCCTTCATATAAAACGCTTGTTGATTCTCCTTTATCCAATCCTCCTATATAATGTACACCCGGGCTAAAACGATGCCCCTCAATATAAAAACTATGACACCACCCCCCTGGCACATAATGTTGTTCAATGACAGCTACCTTTTGTCCTGCACGGGCTAAACAAAGCGCTGCAGACAAGCCGCCGGCACCTGAGCCTATTATAATAGTATCGAATTCTTTTATAGTAAGGTTACTTGCCAAGATAGTTTTTTTCGTCAAATGTTAAATAAGCGGATAAAACGAAAATAAGCTAAAGTTTTAAAAGTCAAGTGTTAATGCATGTCTCGGCAAGCTGCCTTTAACAAATGGAACCCTAAAAGTTGTGAACAAAAAAAGATTGTGGCATGGTTTTGGTTTTCGGGTAAGCGATTCCCCAAGCGGAAAATCTAAAAAATTAAATTTTCAACCTTTAAAATCTAATATTATGTCTGAGACAAATTTTCCATCGCCATCTGCTCAACCAAAAGCAGCAACAACTTACAAAAATGCCATTATCGGTGTATTGGCTGTAGCCCTGGTAGCTGTTTCCGGTTATTTAATTTATGCTAAAAGCGATAGTTCAAAAACTATTCAACAACAAACAGCACAAATTGAAAAAGTATCGGATGAAAAAAGTAATGTACAATCAAGTTTTGATGCTTCATTGGCCAGGCTTGATTCTATGTCAACCGTTAATACAGGTTTAGAAAGCCAGTTAAAAGATAAGAATGCTGAAATTGAAAAAACAAAAACTGAGATCCGCAGTATTTTAAATAAGAAGAATGCAACGGCATCTGAATTGAGCAGGGCAAAAACATTGATCGCATCATTGAATAACAAGATCACCTCACTGGAAGCAGATATTGCACAGTTGAAACAGGATAATCAATTGTTGACAAATGACAATGTTGTTTTAAAGCAGGATAAAGAAGTTTTAACACAAAACCTGACTGCAACAACAGAAGCAAAGGTTAACCTTGAAAAAACTGTTGATGTAGCTTCAACATTAAACGCAAGCAATATTGTAATTACACCCATCAATGTAAAAAATAACGGAAAAGAAAAAGTTTCAACAACAGCTAAAAGAGTAGATAAGATCCTGGTAAGCTTTGACGTTGATAACCGTATCATTCAGCCCGGTACTACCGATGTATATGTAGTGGTTTTAGGCCCGGACGGAAAAGCTCTAAATACAAGCGCTGAAACTTTTACCACACGTGATGAAGTAGCCATGCCTTTTACAGCTAAAATGCCGGTTGACCTGGAAACTGCAAAAAAGAAGAATGTAGAATTCGCTTTTGCTCCGGGTACTAATTTTCAACAGGGAAATTATACTATCCAGATCTATCAGAATGGTTTTTTAATTGGACAGGGAACACGCGAATTAAAGAAAGGCGGTTTGTTTAGTTAAGCATCTTGGTTTTCGATATACAAAAAAGAGCTATTTGAATGTAAAAATTCAGGTAGCTTTTTTTGTATTATCGCATTACATTTGCTTTTTTGTTTTATGAAAAGAAATATACAAACTGTAGCCATCATTGGCGGAGGACCCTCGGGCTGTTCATTAGCCACTTTATTAAAAAGAAAGGGATTTAAAGTTGCAGTTTTTTACCTCGAAAAAAGGCCTGAGATCATTGTTGGCGAATCGCTGGTGCCGGCCATCATTCCATATTTGCGGCAGTTGGGTGTAGAGGATGAAGTAAAAACATACAGTACTTATAAACCCGGGGCTTCGGTTTGGGTTAATAAAGATGAAGAGGCCACATCACCCTTTAGTTTTGGCGGCGGAGGACTACCGCATTATGCTTATAATGTACCACGGACAAAATTTGATAAAACCATTTTTGACCTTGCTGTTCGTGAGGGAGTTACTTTTTTTAGTCATGCTGCCAAATTGGAACGGGTTGGCAATACAGACCAACTTAAATTAAGTGACGATACCATTGCTGCGGTCAATGATTATTTTAACGGTCAACCCGATCTTATTGTAGACGCCAGTGGGCGTTCACGTACCATTTCCCGAATGTTGGATATTCCTACCAAAGAAGGCGACAGGAAAGACATTGCTGTATTTGCTCACCTGAGCGGGGCAGAAAAAATAGAACCTTATAACATACACCTGCATCGTTTGGAAAAGGGCTGGAACTGGAGAATTCCCTTACCTGACCATATTTCGTTAGGTGTAGTTATTGATCCCAAACATTTAAAAGAATTTGGCGATACCAAGGAAGAGCAATATGATAATTTCCTGAAAGCGGATGAAACCCTCAGAAAATTTACTGCTAATGCCAAACGGGAGACTGGCGTAGCGCAATACAATAATTACCAGCTTATTTCTCAGAAAATGTATGGTAAAAACTGGCTCCTGACCGGCGATGCCGGTGGGTTCCTTGACCCGATCTTTTCATCGGGCCTGTTTTTAGCCATTAAAGGTTCATTTGCTGCAGCCGAGGCTATCGGTATCGGTACCGATGTTGCTTTTAAAAAATACCAGAAAGATCAATTATACGAATTGTCGATATGGCAAAAACTGGTTGATACCTGGTATAGCGGTGGCCTGTTTACCCTGTTTAAAGTTGGGCAGGACAGGATGGATACTGCTTTTGGCCGTTTTATCGGGCCCCACATGCAACGGCATTTAACCCGTATCTTCTCCGGAGAGGCCGTATATAAGAACTACAGCCGTACTTTTTTGAACTTTGTTTTAGGCCCCATGATCAGGTGGATGAAGGTAGGTCGGTTGCATAACCGTAAAATAAGCGACCTGGCGATAAAATAGCCATTTAAGCTAATAAGGAAACCCAAAATACTGTTTTCTGCCTGAACAAACCCGCAATAATCTGCTAACTATACCCCTTGCAGTTCGCTTTCATAACCCAAATTCTAATAATTTGGAGTTTGATTTGTTCATTCATCAGCTATATTTACCGCTCATCAAACAGCTAATTTTCTTTTAAAATTGAAGTAAATTTTCAAGAAATCAATACCAATAAGGCTTTCAGCAGATAAAAAGCACAAGTTTAATGTATAATACTAAAATATACTCAGTACTTTATATTGCATAGTACTGAATAATTTATATCTTTGTGTTATCAAAGTAAGCGAAGCACAAAAAAGGCCGCCGAAATTAATAAAGACACAACTATTAAAAACGTATAAAACAAACGTCATGAAAAAGCAAACAACCAACCAATTCTTACAGATGAGTAAAGAACAAACTGAAAAACTAACTACTGTTGTAAAAGAAACAATAGCCCTTGGATTAGGCCAGGCCAGGACATTCAGCACTGCAGATCTGTGGAATATTCAGCGCAGGGGCAGAACCATGTATCAAAGAAGGTTTTTAGCTTAAGAAAAAGCCATTTATCACAAAAAAAGTATAGCCATGTTTTGTGATAACCAGCTCTTAAGTATAAAAATACTCCTTATAAAACCCTACAATCTTATTTAGGGTTTTTTTGTACGTACCTGGTAAAGAATCTTATAAAAGAGGGCCAATAAGTTCGTTTTAATTTTTTTGCGAAAGCTAAAAACCCCTATTTTTGCAACCCGTAGAAAATCTGCACGAAGAATGAGTGTTTGATTTTCAAGGTCCCGTACAGCGGGGCCCAAGCGGAAAACACATTCCTCCTTAGCTCAGTTGGTTAGAGCATCTGACTGTTAATCAGAGGGTCGCCCGTTCAAGTCGGGCAGGGGGAGCAAGAGAATCAAGGGTTTAGATACGAAAGTTTCTGAACCCTTTTTCATTTGCACCAAAATTTGCACCACAGGTCTCCTATCAACTAAACTATACTATCCCTTATATTAATTTCTTCAATAATTATTTATTTACTGCTCACTCTTGTAAATAACTCCATATTTTACATTATGTAAATAATTAATGTAAGTTAAAAAGCAATGCCATTGAAAAGGAAGGGATGTTATATTAAACTATTTAATAAATTGCATGACGCTATAAACAATACAAAAAGTACAACATTAGGATATTGATTCTCAGTACCGATTTAATAAGTGTCACAATGCAAAATTCAACAGACAAATTAAAGCGTATAAAAGTCGACTCTTTATATGGAAAGAAAAAGCATTTTAATGCAGCAGATAGACATGAAAAGAGTCATTACAGAATTGGTGTGCCCTTAATAATCATTAATGTATTAACTGGCTCAATTCTTTTTTATGTATTGACAGACGGAGTAACCAATTGGATAAAGTTCGTGCCATTAGTACTAGCTCTAGTTGCTGCATTATTAAGTGGATTTCAAACTTATCTTAATTTGCCTCAAAAGGTTGAAGGACATAGGCGAATTGGAAATCGGTATTTGTCAATCATGAAAAAATGTGACCGCTTGCAAGGTTACATAGCGGACAATTTAATTTCGGACACGGATGTTATACCACGCTTGGAAGATATTGCAGTTGAAGCAGACGATGTAAATAAAGAAGCAGAGGCGTTCCCAACAAATAAACACGATTTCAATTTAGCGCAAAAGGGAATAAAAGATGGCGAAGAAAACTATACTGAATCAGAACTAAATCTTTGAAAATGGCAGTATCGATTGACAATTACTTAAGAACTCTTTCTTTGAATTATTATCTAAAGAACGACTCTGATGAAGTTATTAAAATAAATGCTTCTTTAAAGAATTTGCTTAAAAATCTAGACGAAGACTTAGGCTTACTTATGAATCGTAGGTTCGTATTTGGTTCATTTGATAGAGACACTATACTACCAAGAAAGTATGATTCGAAATCTGATATTGACATAATGGTTGTATTTAATCATACAGAACATGAAAGAACCCCAGAAACGTATAGAGCTTGGCTTAAGCTATTTGCCGACAAATATTATAAGAGTAAATACGGTTCAGAAGTTGTGAAATCATTTCCTACGGTAACAATTAGATTAAATCATATTCATTACGACTTAGTGCCAGCAAAAGAAGAAACCACGTGGTACAGTTTGGAAAATCCGGTCAATGTGACCACCCTAATCCGGTCGAAGTTGACCACCCCAATCCGGAGCAAACTGACCAGGCAAATCCGGTTCAAACTGACCAGCCCCTAAGTTGTATTTGAAAGAGGTTGTTTTAACGGCCATTAATGTTTGAGTTTGAGTGCTAAACTCAACCCAAACATGGCTAATAAAACAATTCTGATGACCAAGATAAGACAGATCCTGCGTTCTTTTACCCAGGGTAAGAGTAAAGTACAAATCAGTGAACAAACAGGAGCATCCCGTAACACTGTTAAAAAATATATCCGCAAATTCCTTGCAGAGAAAATGACCTTTGACATGCTCAGCAGTCATACCGATTCTGAGTTAGAGGTGATGTTTGGTTCGGCAGAACCACCTGATAAAGGCGAGCGGTATGAACAACTGCAAAGACTGCTGCCAGACCTGGAGAAACGCTTTAAACAAAAGGGTGTAACCATACTCATGTTATGGAAACAATATCTTCAACTGTACCCTGACGGATATGGACATACACAGTTTCACACTCACTTTACTGTTTATATTGGCCGGGCTAAGGCTGTTATGCATATGGATCATAAGGCCGGTGATAAAATGTACATAGACTTTGCCGGAGAAAAACTCAGCATTACAGACAAAGAAACCGGAGAGGTGCAGGCCGTAGAAGTATTCATTGCTATTCTGGGTTGCAGCCAGCTTACCTATGTAGAAGCAGTAGCAACACAACGCAGGCAGGATTTTATTGGTGCCTGTGAAAATGCCATGCAGTATTTTGGTGGAGTTCCGGCGGCCATTGTTCCGGATAATTTAAAATCTGCTGTTACTAAAAGCAGTAAGTATGAACCCACTATCAATGAAGCATTTGCAGACTTTGCAGAACATTATGGTACTGCTGTACTTCCTGCCAGGGTTTACCGGCCAAGAGATAAATCATTGGTAGAAGGGATGGTAAAAATTGTATACAACAGGATATATACACAGCTAAGCTCACATACTTATTTTACCCTTGAATCTCTGAATGCTTCTATCAGAGAGGCTTTGGAGCAATTAAACAATGCACCATTCAAAGGACGTAATTACAGTCGTCGTCAGCAGTTTGATGAAGTTGAAAAAGAAACGCTGCAACCCCTGCCAGTATATCGTTACGAATTTAAACAGCAACATATTGTAACGGTGATGAAGAATGGACATGTATGTCTTGCCATTGATAAACATTATTATAGTGTTCCCTACCGCTTTATTGGTAAAAAAGTTAAAATACAATACACGGCTGCAAGTGTAGCAATTTATTACAAATACGAGCAGATAGCATCCCATCAACGACAGTACCGCAAATATCACTACACTACTACTGATGAACACCTGGCTTCAGCACATCGCTACCTCAGCGAGTGGACACCCGAAAAATTTATTGAACAGGCAAAAGCCTTAGATGAAGAAGTGGCTAACTATATCATGCACGTTATTGAAAACAAACAGCATCCTGAGCAGGCCTATAAATCATGTACCGGTATACTAAGCCTGGCACGCAAGGTGGGCAATCAGCGGTTGACAATGGCTTGCCGCAGAGCAAACAGTTACGGCGTATACAACTATCCCATCATTGTACAAATACTGGAAAAAAAACTGGATGCTTTAACTGATGAAGAACAGCAGGATGCGCATGCGATGCCCCAGCATCAAAACATACGTGGTAGTGATTACTATCAATAACAAATTAAATATTCACTCATAAAAATTAAAGCACATGAACACAGACACACTTGAAAAAATGAAACAGATGCGTTTACTGGGGATGCACCGGGCCTTTAAAACCAGCGTGGAATCAGCAAAGAACGAACAGTTAACTGCCGATGAGATGACCGCATTGCTCATTGACAGTGAATGGGATGAGCGACACAACCGTAGCATTGAACGAACTACCAAAAATGCACGCTTCCGTTATAAAGCTACCGTTGAACAATTAGACTATGATGGTGGCAGAGGATTGGATAAAAATCAAATCCACCGACTTGCTGATGGTAAATACATCACACAAAATGAAAACATACTTATTACCGGCCCTACCGGAACGGGTAAAAGTTTTTTAGCTTCGGCACTGGGCCAGCAGGCCTGCCAACAAGGGTTTAAGGTTTTGTATGCCAATGTTACCCGGTTGTTTGCTCAGCTCAAAATGGCGAAAGCAGATGGTTCTGCTATCAGAGATTTAGCCAAAATAGAAAGACAGGACCTGCTTATACTGGATGACTTTGGTATACAACCCTTCGATCAAACAAGCAGGGCTTCATTACTGGAAATTATTGAAGACCGTCATGGCAAACGCTCAACCATTATCACATCACAGCTTCCCGTCAAACAATGGTATGAAGTAATAGGAGAAAAAACAGTAGCAGATGCTATCCTGGACAGAATAATCAATAACACACAGCGTATAGAACTCAAAGGAGAATCACTCAGAAGAAAATGGAATAAGAAATTAGAAGACAACAACAAATAAACAGCTACTTTTAACA
>JBDSGK010000236.1:0-10149 GCA_039919015.1 Ferruginibacter sp. | reverse complement strand
ACTACACCCGAGCCCCGGCAGATCTTCATTTGGGTGCTCAATAATTCTTCAAACCAGGCAATGTCTGCATGTTTACCAAAATAAATATGCCGTTGAATTGAGCTGAAGTTCCAGGTTGTTTTTTTGTCGAAGTATTTCTTTGACCAGATCATGAAAGCTTTTTTATCCCAGTTCTCTGTTGCATCGGTACCATTAAATGTTGCATCTTCAGTAAAGTAATTGAAATAGCCATCATAATCTGCCCTGGCTGCAGCAACATTAAATGAGTCTAACATAGCAGCGATCTGCTTTTTGTTTGATTGTGTATCTATCTTAGCCAGTATATCTGTAGCCGTTGCTTCAGATATTTTAACTTCCTTGCTATTTTGATCGCAGGCAACAAGTAATAGGCTACATGCAAGTGCTGTAAAAAGATGAAGGGTTAGTTTCATGTAATCATGTTTTGTTGATGTTGCGGTTTAAAAAATTAAAACTGCTCATATATTGTCCTCAATCGTTCTCTTGTCATTTGCTTTTCCCAATCCTTTCCCAATGCATTTTCCCAAAGCGGTTTCATACCCAGCGACACATTGATCATCTTATCAAAATCTTCATCGCTTAACCCGGCGCATATATTTTTAGGGATATCAATGTTGTTCTTCTCCACCATGTATTTAAATTCTTTAACAGCTTCGGGATAAAACTCCTCCAGTTTATCAAACACAATGCAGTTACCAATACCATGTTTGGTGCCCAGTAAATAACTTAAGCCATAACTTACTGCATGTGCCACACCTACCTGGCTGTAAGCAATGCTCATACCACCCGCATAAGACGCCATCATCAGTTTATCATCACTATCGGTTTCCCAGCTATCCTTATTCACATACACATCCCTGCAAAGTTGCAATGCTTTTTCGCCATAGCTTTTGCTGAACTCATTTAAAAAAGTGCCGTTCAAACTTTCAATACAATGTATATAACAATCCATGCCGGTATAAAAACGTTGGTTGGCCGGGGCATTGGCAGTTAATTCAGGATCAAGTACGATCTGGTCAAAAGGCGTAAAATCAGAATTCATACCCAGCTTTTTTGTAGGGCCGGTGAGCACAGTTGTACGGCTCACTTCGGCACCCGTACCACTTAGTGTTGGTATGCCTGCTTTAAAAACCCCGGGATTTTTAAGCAGGTCCCATCCCTGGTAATCGGCACTGCTGCCGGGATTATTCATCATTAAAGAAACTGCTTTGGCAAGGTCCATGGCCGATCCGCCGCCTATACCAATTACGCCACTTACAGTTCCAAACTCGTCTTTTAACTGGTTTGCTAAACTGTCAACATAGGTTGTTTTGGGTTCGTAGGTTACATCAACAAAAATAATTTTATCGTTACTACGTACAGGAACACGGTTAAGGAGATCTTTTCCTTCAAAGAAATGATCCACTAAAAAGATCATGGGAGAGCCGGCTTTGCGATGTGGAGCAATGATCTCATCTAACTGGTTAAAAGAACCCCGGCCATATACTACATAGCCCACCATTTTAAAATTTCTGAATGCCATAGATTTATTTTTAAGCCACGAATTCCACGAAATTAGAAATTTTATCTTGCCTTCAGCAAAAAACTAATTGTCACAGAGGCACAGAAACACAGAAGTAAATACAAGTTCTTTTCTGTGCCTCCGTGGCAAAATTATTTAAGCAGCGAAACTGCTTTTACTAGATCTTCGGGGGTATCTATCTCTACGCCCATGTATTCGGTAACAACCATTTTCAATGGCACCCCGTTCTCTAAATAACGAAGACATTCAATTTTTTCAGCGGCCTCAAGTGGGGTGATGGGCCAGGCGGTAAAATTCAATAAAGCCTGTTTACGAAAAGCATACACCCCGATATGTTCGTAATAAACCGGGCTGGTATTTTTATCGCGGTGGTAAGGTATTGGGCTGCGACTGAACATCAGTGAATTATAGGTTTTATCAACAGCAACTTTTACGTAGTTGGGATCGGCAATGAATTTTTCTTCCTGCAATACCTGCATCAGCGAAGCCACCTGTACCTTTTCATCTGCAAAAACGGCTAATAGTTTTTCCAGGGGTTCTTTTTGTACAAAGGGTTCATCACCCTGCACATTCACAACAATATCAACATCCATATTGGCAATGGCTTCAGCAATACGGTCGCTGCCGCTTTCATGTTCTTTAATGCTCATTACTGCCTTGCCGCCATTATTTATAATTTCATTGAAAATAATTTCACTGTCGGTAACCACCATCACTTCATCAAAGAGTTTTGTAGCAACTGTATTATTATAAGTATGCAGGATAACAGTTTTATCGCCCAGCATCTGCATCAGCTTGGCCGGGAAACGGGTGGCGGCATAACGTGCCGGTATCATGGCGATCTTTTTCATATTGCAATTTAGTTTTAACCGCAAAGAGCGCAGAGTTTTTTCGCAAAGATCGCAAAGGTTTCTTTGTGCTTTGCGCTGTATCTTCTTTGTGTCCTTTGCAGTTAAACTCCCGATGCCCAAAAAATAATGGCCTGGGTATCCAGGAGGTATATCTCAAATTCTGTAACGGCTCCCTGTACCAGGCCGATCTTTATCTTTTTAACAGGCCCCGGCTTGCTCACAGAGCCCTGCGGGCCATCATACAGTTCCTTTTCCACGTCAATTATTTTCTCGCCGTTATCATTTTTAACCACTGATCTTTTTGTTGGAAAAACTTCTTTTTCGCCAATGAGTTCAGGATACTGGCCGATGAGCCGCACCAGTAAAAAGCATTGTTCAATAGTAATGTCCGGGATCATATACAGGGAAGAAGCATTTTCATAACCATCCGTCTTATGCCATTCCATCCCGTTCTTGTATAATTGTTTGGTAAGTGTTGATTCACCGGTTTCATTGAGTGCAGCATCCGATCTTTTTATTACCAGGGTATTTCCCAGGGGAGCAGATACCTGTGCAAAATAATCGTGAAGTGTTTTTGTGCCGGCCCGGGGTGGTGGTAAAGGAAGTACATAACTGCTTACAATATAACCGGTCTTTTCTTTGTATTTTATTTTCCACCAATAACCATTAAAACCTTCGGTAGAAATAGTAACCTGCTGTTCATTATTGACAACGGTGATCATCTTTTCACCATAAGGGATCTTATCCAAAACCTTTGCACTGGTGTTGGGTTGTTCTCTAATGCTCAACCCTGCTTTGGCGGCAGCATAATAGGCCAGTTGTGAAAATGAATGGAGATAAAAAAATATTGAAAAAGCAAGTACAATAATTCTTTTCATCTTTGTAAATTAAAATGATGGAGGAATTTCGGAGAACACCTTTTTACAATTGTTGCAGCGATAATTCTTACTGTAAGTTGATGTTTGGCCAAACAAAACCTGGTTCTTTAACTTACCCCAAAAATCGGGTGGGTTATTTGTTTTTTCCTCAACAACCAAAGAAAGATTTTTACAGTTTGGACAGGGGATCTCTTTTAAATATTCATTTTCGGCTTCCAGCATTATAGCAAGCGCCCTGTCATAATCCTTTTCTTCAACCAGTAACTTAATGCCGCCAACGGCAGCATTCAGCAAAGGGTCCATGGTAACGATATGCTCATCTTTCATCTGGCATTTGATATCATTTTCTGTCATCAATCCCATCGTCATGTTGGCCAGCATGTAATTATCGTAGGTTGCTATCTGTTTAAAATTCATAATGATTATTGTTTGCCATCAATAATGATCGGCGTGTTTCCTTTTCCCATTACGATCACTTTTGCGTTGTTGCTTAATGCCAGTTCCTTCATCGCTTTGATCTGCTCGTATTGTAACTGCTGATCAGTAAGTCCGGTGTTGATGATGCGCTGATAATCGGCAATACCCTGCGCCTCCACCCGTTTACGTTCAGCCTCCTGTTTTTCTTTTAACAGCACAAACTCCATCTTTTTGGCATCCTGCTCCGCATTTATTTTTGATTCAATAGAAGCTTTAACTGAATTAGGTAAAGTAATGTTTCTTACCAGCAACTGCTCAAGCATCAGGCCCCGCTTTTTAAAATCTTCTTCAATGGTTTTGTAAATGCGTTGCTGAAATTCTTCTCTTTTATTTCCAAATAGATCTACCGCCTGGTAATACACCGCATTGTCACGAATTTTTGTACGGGTTATCGGTCGTACAATTTTATCCCTGTAATCATCCCCTGTTTCGCGTAATAACCTCGGGGCATCGGCAGCTACAACCCTGTACAATACCGTAAGGTCAATAGTTACTTCAAGTCCATCGCTTGTTAACACCCTTATGGCATCATCGCCCACCTGGTTTCCTTCGTCATGTACACCGCTCATGGTATAGTTCTGCGTTTTTACATCTAATTTTTTTACATCCAGCAAAGGATTAATAAAATGCAGGCCACTACTCATTACATCATTTTGAATACTGCCAAACAAAACTTTTACACCCACTTCGCCTCCGTCTATTTGTTTAACACAAGCAGAAGCAATGCCCAATAAAATAAAAATGAAACCGGTAATGCGGCCTATGGGTTTAAATTTTGCCAGGGCAGGACTGTTCTTAACTACTATGCCAGTAATAATTAAAATGATGAACCCTATTACAATTAAAAACATGATCAGTTAGTTTTAGAACTGTAAGGTCAATAAAATAATTAATAATTAAAGAATTGGTTTTGCACAGGCAAATTCAATTTAATAAAAAAACCGAAGCATTTGCTTCGGTTTATATCTGCGAAATCTGTTTAATCATTATGATCTGCGATCAATTATTCAACATAAGCGGCATCACCAGCATCAGTAATTCTTCACCATCACCCTGCTCGGTTGGTTTAATGATACCAGCCTTGGTTGCTGTACTCAGTTCCATATTAATATCACCGGTATCTGCGCCACCCAGCATTTCAATTAAAAATTTAGCATTGAAAGCAATTTGAAGGTCTTCGCCATCGTACTGGCAAGCCATGCGTTCATTACCCTCAAAACTAAAATCAACATCCTGTGCAGCCAGTTGTAATTCGCTGCCGCTAATACTTAGCGCAACCTGGTTGGTGCTTTTATTACTAAAAACACTTACCCGGCGTAATGCATTTTGGAAGTCGTGTTTATTAACCGTCATTTTATATGGATTGTCAACCGGTATCACCACTTTATAATCGGGGAAACGGGCATCTATCAAACGGCAAACCAGTTCGGTTGTTCCGTGCGATACAAATAAATGATTGCTGTTGTAAGAAATGTTCAGCTCATCATCATTATCGGGCAAAGCACTTTTTAATAAGTTCAATGGTTTTTTGGGAACAATAAAAGAATCTTTTTTAGGACAACTTACATCACTGCGTGTGTAACGTACCAAACGATGTGCATCTGTTGCAACAAAAGTTATTGATTTTTTGTCCAGCTCAAAAAACACACCCGTCATAGCAGGGCGAAGATCATCATTGCTCACCGCAAACAAAGCTTTGTTGATGGCGGTTACCAGTCCAGAAGAGGTCATGGTGAAGGCATTGGCATCATCGGCTGCGGGTTCTTTGGGGAAATTATCCGGTGTTTCGCCCATTACCTTATACTTACCATTGTCACTTGTAATTTCTACTGCAAAATTTTTGTCGATATTAAATGTAAGCGGCTGCTCTGCAATATTCTTTAATGAATCAAGTAATATCTTGGCTGGGATACATACTTTGCCGCTGTCTTTAGCTTCAATATCCAGGTGAACTTTCATTACAGTCTCCAGGTCAGTGGCAACAACAGTCAGTTTGTTCTTTTCGATCTCAAACAAAAAATCTTCCAGTATGGGTAGTACGGTATTGGCATTAATTACCCCGCTGATCTGTTGCAGTTGCTTTAACAGGGCCGAAGAGGAAACGATAAACTTCATAATTATATCTTTAGTTGGCAAATATATAAAATTAACGGGGCTAAAAATACAGGGTATTTGGCAACTATTTGGTTTTTACCTCACCTCACCCAAACCCTTACCAAAGGAGAGGGCTTGAGAACCTGCTAATAAAGAGATTTTACTTTATGCATCCGAAGCACCATTATTGCTTCGCATTTTTTATATTTATGCTTCATGCGGGTTTTTATATATTATATCGGCATTGCCTGTTGCCTGCTGTTTACGGCAGCAGCTTCTTTTTCCCAATCCACGCAAACCATTTTTTACAGTACCAAAGACGGACTGCCCTCTAACTCTATTTATAAGGCGATACTGGATAACCATGGGTTTTTATGGATAGCGACTGATAATGGCATTGCCAAATTCGACGGCAAAAATTTTCAGGTATATACTACGGCGCACGGCCTGCCCGACAATGAGATAACTGACATTTTTATCGACAGCAGTAACAGGATATGGGTAACCCCGTTCAGGCGTACAACAGCGTATTATAACCCGGGTAAAGACCGTTTTGAGAATGAAGACTCTGACCCTGAGTTAAAAAAAATTGAGCTGGGCAATGCAAACAGGGGTAGTGTTTTGCAGTATGGCGGCATTGCATTTTGTAATAACCAGCGGGATTTTTTTATTTATAAGAATGGTAAAGTAACAGTATATAAGGGTACGATGAATCTTACCCGCGCAGCCACGCCTGAAAAAATAGTTGAATTCAGGCCCGGAAAATATTTACTGATCAGCTCCGACTCGATAAGGGTGTTTATACAAAACCGTTATACAAGATCATTTCCGCTAAACAATGAATTTTTTTACAGCGAATATTTTAATGAAACATTATATATCGGCTCGGGCAATAAAATGAAAAAGTACCGGGTAGGTGATAAAGGAGATGTTAGCCTGGTATTGGAGAAAACACTTCCTTTTACGATCCGTATTTTTTGTAATACCGGTAAGAACCTGGCTGTTACAACTTTCAACAGAACCACCTACCCGGTAGATACTGCCACCCTGGAATTAAAAGACCCGCTGCTGTATAATATTGCGGTGCGTAATGTGCTGGAAGATAAGAACGGCAGCGCCTGGATATCCACCATTGACAGGGGATTTGTAAAAATTCAGCAAAAAAGGATATCCTCTTTTACCATTGCCGACAAAGTTCTGAATGATATAATTGCCCAAAACTTTAATGCCCTAGCAGTTACGGGTAAAAAAATATACATCGGCAATAATTATGGCGAAGTGTTTATCTACGATGGAGTGTACGATATTAAAAAAACAGCCTTAAGCAACGAAAAAAATATGGATGGTGTTGTGCGGAAGATCATCGAAGTGAAAAATATGATGTACGTAGCCTGCCAGACCGGTTCGTTCTTAATGGATAAAAATACGCATGCCATTCTAAAACGTTTTGAAGGAAAGGAAAACCTGTCAACCAAATCGGCCCTGTTACTGAACGATTCTGTTTTATTACTGGGCAGCCATTCTATTGCTTCAAAATATAACTTTGTAAAAAATAAAGTTATTGCCAGCGTTCCAAAAAGAGTAACTGCATTGGGGGTAAACAAGGCACATGAAATTTACATTGGATCTAATGATGGCCTGTTCCGGTGGGATAAGGATTCACTTTTTTATTTTGGCCGGGAATACAAGGCGCTGAGTTACCGGGTAAATACAATTTTTAATACTGCCGATGACCTGGTTTGGGTTGGTTTGGGTTCCGATTCATTACTGGTCATCAAAAACAATAAACTCATTAAATCAATTCCCCTCGGCGATATCATTCCCGGCAATGTTTGCAAATCGCTTTACAGTAATATACCGGGCGTAATATGGCTTGGTACAAACAAGGGGTTGAATAAAATACAATACCAGCTAACTGAAGATGCACAGCACCCGGGTGGCGATCTTATTTATTATAATACATTTTTTGGTTTAGCAGACGGGCTCATTGGCGAGCAGGTAAATGATATAAGCATATATAAGGATACCGTGTATGCGGCCACCACAGGCGGTATCAGTTACCTCCCTGCAAGTTTACATTTACCGGTCAGTAATATTACTACGTTCATTACCCGGGTTTCTATACACGGAAGCGATACGCTGGTCTTAAAAGAGTATACACTGCCCTATGATAAAAATGATATCAGCATTTATTTTTCAGGGGCCGATCTTACCGGCTATTACCCGTTGTTTGAATACCGCATCAATGCCGGTAACTGGCTTAAGACTGATAAGAATAATATTGAACTCAGCCTGGCACCAGGAAAACATGAGATTCAGATCAGGGGGTTAAAGCGTGACGGAACAGCGTCGCTACAATCCGAAACCATATCGGTGTATGTTAAAACCCCTTTCTGGAAAAGCTGGGTCTTTTGGACAGTGATCGTACTTTCATTATTTATCATCAGCTTTTTTATTTTAGAAACACGCAACAAACAAAAACGAAAAGCAGCAGTTGAAAAAGTTGTCACAGAAAAAAAACTGACCGAGCTGGAGATGCAGGCATTAAAGGCGCAGATCAATCCGCATTTTGTTTTCAACTGCCTCAACTCCATTAAAGGATTTATTTTTGATAAAGACTTTAAACAGGCCGATAGGTACCTTGATAAATTCGCAGACCTAATGCGCAGCACCATTGATAATTCAGACGCTTCCATCATTTCCTTACGAAATGAGATCGATTACCTGGACAATTACCTGCAACTTGAAAAACTCCGGTTTGACGATAAGTTCAATTATAACATACAGGTAACTGATGATGTAGATAAAGACAAATGCTTTGTTCCCGCCATGCTGCTGCAGCCTTATGTAGAAAATGCCATAAGGCACGGGATACGGTTTCTCGAAAATAAAAAAGGACAAATAAATATAAACGCATTTAAAGAAAATAATTTCTTAGTTTGTGAAATTGATGACAATGGCATCGGAAGAGAGAAAGCCGCTGTCCTCAAAAGCAAAAGGCATATAGAATACCAAAGCAAAGGCATGAATATATCAAGGCGGCGGGCTGAGTTATATAATATTCAACAGGAGGTAACGGATAAAAAAGATGAGCACGGCAACGCAACCGGAACAACAATAAATGTAAAAATACCACTGGACTTTAAATGATCCACAGGATTCCGCGAATGATCAACTGCATAATCATTGACGATGAAGCAAAAAATATAAAGCTGTTGCAAAACATGCTGGAGATGCATTGCCCTTCGGTAAACATATTGGCAACTGATACCGAAGCAAAGAACGGCTTACTGTTAATAGAAGAACTGCAGCCTCAGCTTGTTTTTTTAGACGTGGAAATGCCGCACATCAATGGGTTCGACCTGCTTAAAAAACTGGAGCCTGTAAATTTTGAGACCATATTTGTAACTGCCTACAGCCATTATGCTGTTGAGGCCTTTGAACATCATGCTACGGGTTATGTCACCAAACCGATCAAAGCAGAAAAGCTGATCGCTGCAGTTAGCACAGCTGTGAAGCGGATCGAAGAGAAGAGCATCAATAAAAATCTATTCTCCCTTTTGGAACAAAATACAAAGCAGGCTGCACCGGATAAAATTCCGCTATCAACCAATAACGGGTTGGTATTTGTAAAGCTTGCCGATATTTTATATTGCGAAAGCAGCGGCAACTATACCAACTTCTACCTGTGCAACGATAAAAAGATCATGGTAAGCCGGCAGCTGGGAGAATATGAAAAACTCTTACCCGAAGCCAATTTCACCCGCATTCATGACAAATACATCATTAATCTTTCCTTTATAAAAGAATATATCAAAGGCAGCGGCGGCGACGTGGTGCTGGAGAATGGAAAAGAATTACCTGTTGCCTCCAGGCGTAAAGAAGATTTCATGGCCCGGTTCGAAAAATGGCTAAGAAGAAAATAATTTTCTTTTTTTACAGGTATATTCATAAGCCCACGCTTATACAAAGATTCTCTACACTTATACATAGAATCGGCTGTAATTGCCTGCTGGAAAGGATTTCGCTTATACAATTATCCGGCACAGCTGTACAGTTTCAAAAAAAACGATCGTCTTTTGTTTCATTTTTGTGTTGTCATTATTTAATTACTAAAACAACACAACATGAAAAATTTTACATGCACAACATGCATTGCCCTATTATTAAGTTCCGCTGCTTTCTCACAAACACAAAGAGAAGCCGGTACAAATACTGCGGGAACCAGGACAATTAACCAGTCACCCGATAGCCGTTTGATGCTGCTAAGTCCTGCTGATGGAAAGACCTTTATTAGTACAGAAGGCTC
>JBDSGK010000235.1:0-12318 GCA_039919015.1 Ferruginibacter sp. | reverse complement strand
ATAATTCCTCATTTTGTAAAACCTCCTGTTTTACATTGATAGAGGACTGCACTATATTTTTTATCTGTTCCATAATTATTTCTAAGATTAATAATAAAGAGGCTGCAAGGGTTAAGCAAAGGTATGTCGTACAGAAGTTCCGAAAAAATCAGGATATTCCATCCACGATACAGTGTTAAATTAAATATTAATGTTGGGTGTAAAATGAAAAACATAATCTTTGCTTCAATCTCCACCACTTCCTCCCCCTTTGGGGTTCCCTGAAAAGGGAACGAACGAAGTTCTAGAGGGGGCCGTCCAGGTTGTTAAACCGTATTTAGTAAATGAATAGTCTCTTACAACTCCGCCAAAAGTATGCAGTGTTTTTATAACAGCATGGCGGCTGTTGCCGGGGCAATAAAATATCATGAAGCCACCACCGCCGGCACCGCTTATTTTGCCACCCACAGCACCCGCAGACTTAGCTGCGGCATATACTTCTTCAATATTGCTGTTGCTGATATTGGCTGCCATATTTCTTTTTTGTTCAAATCCATAATCCAATATACGGCCGATCTCGTCCAGGTTGCCTTGCAGTAAGGCTTCCTTCATCATCCTGGCCTGGTCTTTCAGGTGATGCATGGCTTCAATACTTTTTTCATTTTTTTCATGCACATTTTTCACCTGCTCTTTGATAATGGCTGCACTCTCTCTTGAAGTTGACGTAAAGTATAGCACTAAATTGTTTTCCAGCTCATGTAAATATTGTGGTTTTATGCGCAATGGATTTACGATCACTTTATCATCGGCATAAAATTCCATGAAATTTACACCGCCAAATGTTGCAGCATATTGATCCTGTTTTCCGCCAGCCAGTTGCAGGTCGTTCCTTTCAATATCATAGGCATACTGTGCGATCTTATATTCGTTCATTGGCAATTTGAGCATTTCTACAAAAGCACCAAGTACGGCAACAACTAATGTTGATGAAGTTCCCAATCCCGAACCGGCAGGTGCATCAACAAAGGTTGATAACCTGAAGCCGGTTAATACAGTGGAGTGGTCTTTTTGAATCCTGTTATAAACTCCTTTTAGCAGGTCAAGTGTTCCGTCAATGGGTAAATAAGGAGACAGGTCAAAACTTTGTTCCTCATTTCTGTCAAGGGCTTCTACAATGATCTTATTTTCATTTAACGGCTGAATAGTAGCATAAGCAGATAAAGAAATAGTGGCATTTAAAATAGCACCGCCATACTGGTCGCTGTAGGGGCTTACATCTGTACCACCACCTGCCAAACCAATTCTTAAAGGAGCTTTGCTTCTGTAGATCATGTAATCCGTTTAATGGCGCAATTTACTTACTATTAGCCAGTTCAAGGATGCTTTCCAGCATTTTTGTCCAGCTGAATTTTTTCTTTTCTTCCAATAAGTGCGGAAGAAAACAGGTTTCCCCCATTTCAAAGTATTCCAGGATCTTTTCTGCAAGTGAAGCGGCTGTTGGTTCAGCCACAAGACCAACTTTATGATCAGGTACCATAGCGGGCAAACCGCCAACATTGGTAACGATCATTGGAATTTCAAAATGATAGGCAAGTGGCGTTACACCGCTTTGGGTTGCATTGCGGTAAGGCTGAATGACTACATCAGCAGCACAGAAATAATTCTTCACTTCGTTGTCGGGAATAAAATCGGTGTGTAAGATCAAATTATCTTTAATGGCGAGTCTTTCAATCTGCTCATCATAAATTTTCCGGTCCTCGTAAAATTCGCCGGCAATAAGTAATTTAGGAATTTGTAATTTGGAATTAGTAATTAGGGTACGCTCTTTTAAAATTTGAACAGCATCTAATAAAATATCTAATCCTTTATATTTTCTTATGAAACCAAAAAACAGCACAACCAATTCTTCATTCCTAATTCTTAATTCTTTCCTGGCTGTTGCTTTTGAGATCTTCTCCCCAAAATTATCATATAAAGGGTGGGGGACAAGCAACGCTTTTTTTGAAGTGAATAAGCGCAGGTCGCTTAAAACCTTTTCACTCATGGTAATAAATGCATCTACGGGTTTTACAAAATAACGGGTGAAGGCTTTGTCACCAATCCGCTTTTCATGCGGTATAATATTATCTGCAATGCAGATGATCCTTGTATGTTTATTTTTTTTGATGATCCGCAAGATCGCTCCCAGGCATGGGCCCATCAGTGGTATCCAGTATCGCACAATAACAATATCGGGCTTCAAATTTCTTATCTCTTTGCCAACACTAAGCCAGTTGAGCGGATTTATTGAATTGATGCGGCTATAGATGTCCAGGTCTTTTGGAGCAGGTTCATCAGTGAACTGCGATTTGCCCGGAAATAAAAAGCCGGGATATTGTAATGAAAAAGAATAGATGCCTGTTTGATGCCCTTCGTTTTGAAACTGGCGGGCGAGGCGTTCGTTAAAAGTAGTAATACCTCCGCCACGTAAGGGATGCGCCGGGCCGATGATTATTACATTCTTGCCCCCTAACCCCCTAAAGGGGGAACTGGAAGTTTCCATGTGCTTAATTTATTCCTGTTTTCGCTTCGATTAAATAATTATTTCTTTCCGGTGAATTTCTGGCGATCAACTCACCTATAAACCCGGCCAGGAATAATTGAGAACCGATGATCATGGCCAATATTGCAAAGAAGAACAGCGGACGCTGTGTCATACCGCTTTGATCAAAAAAGAATTTGGTGATGGTGAGGTATAAAAAAATGGCGAAGCCAAAAAAGAAACAAAGGGTGCCCCACAATCCAAAAAAGTGCATGGGCCTTTTACCAAACTTTCCTACAAACATGATTGAGCCAAGATCAAGAAATCCATTGACAAAACGTTCCCAGCCAAATTTTGTGATACCATACTTCCTGGGCCTGTGTTCAACTACTTTTTCTCCAAATTTTTTAAAGCCCGACCATTTTGCCAGGATGGGAATATAACGGTGCATCTCGCCATAGATCTCAACGCTTTTTACTACCTTTTTTTTGTAGGATTTTAAACCACAGTTAAAGTCGTGAAGTTTTATGCCTGAACTTCTCCTGGCTGCGGCATTAAATAGTTTTGAAGGAATATTTTTGGTGAGTTTATTGTCATAGCGTTTTTTCTTCCAGCCGCTCACCATATCAAATCCATCATCAACGATCATTTTACGCAGGCCGGGAATTTCATCAGGACTGTCCTGCATATCTGCATCCATGGTTATGATCACATCACCCTGCGCAGCTTTAAATCCTTCATTCAGTGCAGCACTTTTGCCATAGTTACGTTGAAATTTTATGCCTTTGATATTCGGGTTACCGGCACGCAGTTGTTCAATGACTTTCCAGGAATCGTCGGTACTGCCATCATCGATCATGATCACTTCGTAAGTAAAACTATTCTCCGTCATCACTTTTTCGATCCATGCTGAAAGTTCCGGTAAAGATTCATCTTCGTTATATAGTGGTATTACAATTGACAGATCCATGCGTTATTTTTTTTGACTTAAGAAAGCAGAAGTTATAGCTGTTATTAAAGATCCTAAAAAAAGGTAATAAAAAGTAGTAATACCTAACATCAACGGGAGAAAAACACGCTTCATGGCATCTGAATTCTTCTCAATTTCGGTAGGCGTATGATTGCCTTCCTGTAACAATAACTTATTGTTTTCGGCAAATTTTGCATCCCGTATTTCGGGATGAAGGTAAAAGAAGACGAATACAAATATTACCATGATCAATGTTACGATAACAAACATTTTAAAACCGGTAGAAAAAAATTCTTTGAATGCAGGGGTGGTTGCTGCATTTTTTTTATGCGCTGTCAAACACCAGATAATACCTGCAGCATATAAAAAGTAACCAATGTATTGGTATTTGCTTTCAAATGGCTGCTTAAGTACATAAAAACAAAACAAAGCCGATATAATCATCAGGGCACCTGTAATTATTCCTTTATTTCTTGGGGAAAGGTTGGTCATATTGTATTCAGTTCAATTTTAGTTTTATTGATAATTCCAACGATCCTGCCTTTTAATGTTTTACCAATAAATGGGGAATTCTTTGACCTGGAATGTAGCATAGTGTTTTCAAACACAAATTCCGTATCGGGTATAAATAAAGTAAGTATGGCTGTTTCCCCTTCTTTGATTCCGGGAATTGGGAGGCCAAAGATATTCCGCACATTGATTGTTTGCATCTGCACAAAACTGGCAGCAGGCAAACCACAACTTGTCAATACCCCAAACATGCTTTCTAAACTGATCATGCCCGGTTTTGCATATTCAAATTCACAGGTCTTGTTATCCCAATGTTGCGGCAGGTGATGAGATGCGATACAGTCGATAGTTCCGTCAAGTAAAGCCTGTCGGATAGCCATCATGTCGGCCCTGTTCCTTAATGGCGGATTTAATTTCAGGTTGGTATCATAACCCTGCAGATCCTCATCGCAAAAATAAACCTGGTATGGTGTTATGGAACAGCTTACGGGTATGCCGCCTTCTTTGGCCCTTTTAATATATTCCAGGCTTTTAGGTGACGATATTCCTGTAAAATGTAGCTTGCTGTCGGCATATCGTGCCAGTTTAATATCGCGTGCTACCATTAATTCTTCAGCCATGGTGGGCTTGCCGGGCAAGCCCATTTGGGTAGATATGATGCCTTCATTCATCAGCCCGTTTGTACCTATGCTGCTATCATCCGGAATTTGGATCACGGTTCCGTCAAAACTTTTTATGTATTGGAGGGCTTTTAAAATCAACCCTGAATTTTGAATGGAATGTATACCATCGCTGAAAGCAAGTGCACCGGACTGGCGCATGTCATACATTTCTGAAAGTTCGTTGCCTTCGGTCTTTTTTGTTACCGCACCAATGGGATGAATGGTTACAGCCAGCTGTTTTGATTTTTGTATAATATATTCAACCTGTGATTTGTTGTCAACCACGGGGTTGCTGTTCGGGATGAGCATGATATCTGTAAAACCACCTGCCGCCGCCGCGGCGGCGCCCGATTCCATATTCTCTTTTTGTTCAAAGCCGGGGTCAGCAAAATCAGCAAATATATCCATCCAGCCAATACTTACACAGAGACCTGGATATTCAATGGTTTGATCAGCTTTTTCAGTAATACTGTCAGCGATCTGTGCTATTTTGCCGCCGGCTATTAAAATATCTTTGGTTTGTCCGTTAAAAGGAGAGGAGGGAGAAATTATTTTAGCCAGCTTGATTAAAATCTTCATTTTTAAAAAGTTGTGCTAAGATAAGACAAGTTGCTGTTTTTAAAGTTGAAAATTTCTGCTACTTTTGCCATCCTCTGTTTTCGGGATGTAGTCCCGTTGATTGCGGGACACAGGTCTGGGTATTTTTTTCGGGATGTAGCGCAGCCCGGTAGCGCACACGTCTGGGGGGCGTGGGGTCGCAAGTTCGAATCTTGTCATCCCGACAGAAAAATCTCTATTTTTATAGAGATTTTTTTTATGCCCCATTACGTTTACATACTTCAAAGTCTGAAGGACTACAAATACTATATTGGGGAAACCGCCAATGTAGATGTAAGGTTATTATTTCATAACGCGGGTAAGCAGCGTTCAACAAAAAACAGAATTCCGTTTATCATCATTTTGATTGAAGAGTTTGTAAACAGAACAGAAGCACAAAAAAGAGAAAAACAAATCAAAAGCTGGAAGGGAGGAAATGCTTTTAAGGCGCTCATTTTTGGGATGTAGCCCCGCCGTTGGCGGGGCACAAGTCTGGGGGGCGTGGGGTCGTCCCGCCCAGGGCGGGAAATCTTGTCATCCCGACAGAATTTAAAAAATCTCTACTTTTGTAGAGATTTTTTTATGCCACCTTTTGTTTACATATTACAAAGTCTAAAAGACGGTAGATATTATATTTGGGAAACGCGTGATGTTGAAGCAAGGTTATTGTTTCAGAATTCCGGAAAACAACGTTCTACTAAAAACAGAATTCCGTTTCGTATTATATTAATTGAACAATATGAAAACAGGGAAGCTGCATTAGCTAGCGAAAAGCAAATTAAAAGTTGGAAGGGAGGAAATGCTTTTAAACAGTTAATTGCCGGGATGTAGCCCCGCCGCTGGTGAGGCACACGTCTGGGGGGCGTGGGGTCGTCCCGCCCAGCAATCCCGACATTTGCCTTTCTGATTAATTTCAGTGAGGCTTTTTTATTGACCATAAACCAGTTTCATTGGGCATTTGAAGACTTTACCGGGTATCTGGAAGATACTGGGCGTTGTAGCAGTGCTTATTCCTAAATTTACAGTATTGAAGGAATGGGCATATGCAGGTTTCTTCTTTGCCATGTCGGGTGCTGTATTTTCGCACCTGGCTGTTGGAGATGGGGCAAAAGAATTTTTTGGGCCAATATTATTGCTGATCCTTACTACTGTAACCTGTTATTTCAGGCCTGCAGATAGAAAGATCATTTCACCTAGTCAAGAAATTGAAAAACTAAATAAATATGGGCAAGAAAGAATTATCAACAAAACAATGTAATGAACTGCTCAACACATTGAAAACCCGTTTCGAGAAAAACATGAATCGTCATAAAGGTATTGAATGGGCTAAGCTGCAGGCAAAGTTGGAGGCCAATACCGGCAAACTGTGGTCGCTCAATGAAATGGAAGAGACCGGCGGCGAACCTGATGTTATTGGTCATGATAAAAAAACGGGGGAGTACATTTTTTATGATTGTTCTGCCGAAAGTCCCAAAGCCCGCAGAAGCCTTTGTTACGACGATGAAGCACTGGAGTCAAGAAAAGAACATAAACCCGCAGATAGCGTTGTTAATATGGCTGCAGATATGAATGTTGAGCTTCTAACGGAAGAGCAGTACCGGGAATTACAGAAATTTGGAAACTTCGACATGAAAACATCAAGCTGGGTAAAAACACCTGCGGGTATCAGGAAACTGGGCGGTGCCATATTTTGCGATCGACGGTATAACAATGTCTTTACCTATCATAACGGCGCAGAATCTTATTATGCGGCCAGGGGTTTCCGTGTGTCATTAAAGGTTTAATAAAATTACAGACTATGCATGCAACGAATCCTAAGGTTGATTTTTATTTTAATAAAGCTAAATGGCAGAAAGAGATCAGTAAGTTAAGAATGATCGTTCTTAACTGTGGACTTACCGAAGAATTGAAATGGGGTGTTCCCTGTTATAGGTTCGCGGAAAGCAATATTGTTTTAATACATGTCTTTAAAGAATACTGTGCGATTTTATTTTTCAAGGGTGTTTTATTAAATGATGCGAATGGCATACTGATCCAGCAAACAAAGAATGTTCAGGCTGCCCGCCAGGTTCGGTTTACAAGTGCCGGTGAAATAGTTAAAATGGAACGGGTACTGAAAACCTATATTTATGAAGCCATTGAAGTGGAGAAAGCCGGTTTGAAAGTGGCGCTTAAAAAAACTTCCGGGTTCAAGATTCCCGAAGAATTTCAAAATAAATTAGATAAAAAACCCGCCTTGAAAAAAGCTTTTGATGCATTAACGCCGGGGCGGCAAAGGGCATACATCCTTTATTTTTCTGCAGCCAAACAATCCAAAACCCGGGAGTCAAGGGTTGAAAAATATATGCCGCAAATTCTCCGGGGTAAGGGATTAAATGACTAGTGATCTTCTCACCATCTTTTTAATTCGTTTCTTGTGAAAGTATATTCCGGCGTTTGGATGATCTCATCATCATTTACTTCATACCAGGGTGACAGACCTGTAT
Organism: Ferruginibacter sp.; assembly: GCA_039919015.1. GTDB lineage: Bacteria > Bacteroidota > Bacteroidia > Chitinophagales > Chitinophagaceae > Ferruginibacter. The sequence goes on along the minus strand of JBDSGK010000235.1, from coordinate 4,593 downwards.
TCATTGGATTTTTAAGTACATGAATATCCTGTGCAGGCATATAACTCTGCGCCAACAGGTAGATCTTTTTACCTGAAGCATTCACAGCAATATCCATAACAATAACAGCATGGCCCGGGAAACCACCTCTTATTATTACATCACCTGCCTGTATCTCCAAAAAACTGCTCACCGGTTTTAATTGTTTTGATAATGATGCCGAGCCGCACATGCCAAATACCCTGTTGAGGTATTTTGAAAAATTATTTTTTGTAAATGGCGATGAGAACCTATAGGCCGTCCTGTCATTATCATAAAAAACGATCCGGTCAAATTCGTTTTGTGCAAACAGGTATTCGGCCCTTAACCGCATAACTGCATCGGCGCATTGCTGCAGGTCTGCCTGGCCAACTGATATATTTAATAAGGCATACTGTGCTGTTTGATTTTGCTTTGGCTTACCATTGTATAAATAAACGGTGGTCTGTTCTTTTAAGCCGATACTTTCCAGGTAGTCTCCAAATGAACCCGAACCAGTTGTTATTCTTTCAAACCCGGCCGGCAATGGTATTGCTTTAATTTGTTTATAGGGGTTTTCAGCAGTTTTTAGAATTGTTCCTGAGTAAGGAAAAACTCCCGTATTATCGTTACCCGGAATTAATGCAGCAAGGGCAATCATTAAAATTGATAAGTTCATATTGCAGTTAGATAGCTGTATTACCTGAATCCATAAAGCAGACTGTTAAAATTCATACTCAAACTGCAAAAAGTAACTTCCTTAAATTGGTAAAAAAAATAGTAAGGGGAATATATTCTTTTAAAAAAAAATCTATATATTTAGTCTTGAACCAAAATTACTGCTTGCCTGCCAGGACTTTTTTCATTATTTAGTCAGCAAGTTCGTATTCCTGTTTAGGAAGCATTAGTAAAAAGGAAAGTTTAAGCAATTGGCCAGTGAAAGCTGTAAATGCCTTTTTACAGGATATATGAATGTAATTAAGGATAGTTTAAAGTGAATACTATCTAAAAAATAAACGACATCTAAAACTAAATGGGTATGAAATATTTAAAAAAAATCCGGGCTTTTTTCCTTTTGTTATTTGTTATAAGTTTAGCCGCCTGTAGCAGCGGCCCACAATTACCTTACAGAATTGACAATGGAAAAATTGAAGATGAATTCCAAATAACGCTTTCGGGAAAGAATATCATACTTAAGCCAAATGAAATATTCAGTTTACCTGAAAAAGGATTAGAAGGGAGCCAGAAAAGCTGGAAGTGGAATTCCATTGATACAGAAGGTCAATACGCAGAGTTGAAGAAAAAAAAGTATCCTGTGTATGATATTACGATTACGAAAAAAGGATACAAAATGTATTTTGGTAAGATCGTATTCTTTAATTTAAGCAGCAGTGATAAAACCAAAGCAAATACCAGGCCCTATTACCAGATCAAAATAGATTCCCGCTTTTTTGATGCCGCAACAAATGGCCAAATAAAATATGTAAGTGATGCGCCCCGGCCTACCGGAAAAAAAGCTTCTAAAAAATCATTGAAGCCAACATGGATTATCTGGTTATCTGATGCTCCGTTTTAGGATTCATCTTTAAAATTGACCTTATTATTGAGATATTCTGTTGAAAGATATCAAACGAATGCTTTTTTGTGGTACCTAATTGCGGCTAATATCAACTTTCATTATTACCATTTCTTTATTCTTAAGCTCTTTTAAAACAATCCCTTTCTCATTCTTAAGATCCAGTAAGATCACATTATGGTCATAGCCCAGGTCCACCAATACCCGGTCATCTATGATCCACCCCCGACCCTGTATTACCGTGCCTTTGGAAGTAAACCTGTTAAAAACCTGCAGGTCATCCAATAATACAAACGAAACTAAATTGCCATCTTTAAAGTTCTTATACTTGCCTTTTAGCTGTGCAGCAACGAATTTTATTTTTGTTGGATCAGTTTTTTTGCCTGCCTTTATTTTTTTATCCAGGTTGGCGGGATGTTCTCCGTCATTTTCATTGACCTTTACAGTCATCCCGCCAATATTCAAATTATCAGCATCATCAAAACCTTTGTTTTTTGACTTGCCGCTTCCAGAACTAGTAAAAATATTGTAACCAAAATCCTGCATATATAATTCCGGGAACTCAAATAATTCTTTTACAGCAATGATCTTATATACATAAGCAGCTGTTTCTTCATTTAAATTCATTTGAAAATAATTGGTTCCCTGTTTTTTGATCGCATTCTGGATATTGCCGATACCATTATTATAAGCAGCAGCTGTTAAAACCCAGGAGGATATGCCAAACCGCTTCCGGATGTATAAATAATAATTAGCCAGCACCTTGCAGGCTGCATGTGTTGCTTTATTGAAATCATTTCTTTCATCTACCACGCCATTCACTACCAGGCCCAATTCCCGTGCTGTTTCGGGCATGAGTTGCCAAAATCCCGCAGCTCCTGCACCCGACACTGCATTTTTAAATCCGCTTTCAACAATGGCCAGGTATTTAAAATCCTGGGGGAGGTTGGTAGCGTTCAAATAATATTCTACCTGGCTCATGTATTGGTTTACCCTTTGTCTTAAGGAGGACACATTAACGTAATTGATCTGTTTTTTAATAATGCCCATGAGTTTATTGGATACAAACTTATCGGCAACGGGGATGCGTTCCCCGCAAAAAATAATTTCATGTTGGGCTGCAGACCGCTCTGATACTACAATTAAACAACAGCAGAGGATAAGTTTACCAATTATAGATATGAAGTTCATAATCATTTTTTTATTGCAGAAGCTGGCTCATCCAGGAAAAAAAAGCATAGCTACCTTCCTTCTTCCTTATTATACTTGCTTCCGGATATATCAATTTCCAGTTTAATTTTATTAAGCCTGTCGTTCAGCTCAAAATTCAGTTTGTCATTATCATTTATGAAATAGCTTTTAAATACATAAACAACAGAAGCTTCTTTGCCGGGTGTGATGATGGGTAAAAAGGCGGGATATAAATAAATGGGATATAACTTTATGCGGTTCCCCGATTTTTTTGTCCAGGTCAACATCATAGAGCCTGTAAGAAAATCAACTTTGCTGTTATTATGGATCAGGAATTTTAAATAAACACTTGACCCTTCAAAATTAATACCCTGGCAGGTTAATTTAACTTTACTTTCAGTTGTTGAAATACTCAGCCCCGGCTCTTCCAGTAAAATATCCCTGAAAATATTTGCATTCTCCATTGAATTAACTGCTTCGGTATTAAAAGGCTGTTCGGGTGGTAAATTTGTAAAATCGATATTCGGGTATTTGGCTTTTAATTCAGCAGCAGAATAGGGGATAGCTACTATTTTCATCAGGGCCGAATCCAGTACTGGTGTTTCCGCGTGTTTTGTTTCCTTTTTTTGGGTCACAACAGGCTTATTGACCTCAATTGTTTTTACCTCTGGCTTTTTTGTTTTAGCCATATTTTCCTTTCCCATCTGGAAGTCGATCACCTTAAGCATATGTTGTGCATATTCATGATCAGGTTGTATCCTTAACACTTCTGTATAAGCTGCTTTTGCCACACCATAATTTTTTTCTGCTATGGCCTGCTTGCCCTGTTTAAGTGCATCACGGTATCTCTGATCCTGCTCCTGTTCCTTTTGGTAAGCTTCCAGTTTTGCCCTGTCTTCCTTTTCTTTTTGTTGATTTTTAACTTCACCCGTAATATAATTTACCTGGGTTTGCGGGTAGTATTCAGCGGGCTTGATCTTTAATGCTTCTTTATAATAAGCCATAGCTGATTCATACATTTTTAAGATCAATAAGCTATCAGCTGTGGCCACTTTTTGATCATATATGTCATTTACCTCGTTGGCTTTGGATAACAGATCCATCCTTGCCTGGATCGCTTTAAGCTGGGTTTTAGGTTCTTCTTCTGCAGGTTTTAAATTTGAGGCTTCGGTATATGCAATTTTTGCATTACCCATATCATCTTTCAGGAAATAGGATCTTCCCTTAGACATGGCCAGTACATATTTATTTTTTAATTCAGCCGCCGCCGCAATACTTTCTTTTTTGGCTTTTTCAGCCGCTGCTACCTCATCAAGCTTATCCTGGATCTCTACAAGTTTTTCTTTAGGTAATTTTTCCGAAGGTTTGATCAAGCCTGCATCTGAATATAGTTTCCGTGCTTTTGTATAATTGCCCTTATCAAATTCTGTTTTGGCTTTATCCATTACCGTATTGTATTGGGTATTCAGCTCGGTCTCTTTGGTTAATCTTAATTTCTCCGCAGTTTCTTTTGCTTTCTGCTCATCCTCGATCTTTTCTATTGCAGCTATCTGTGTGAGCGGCCATTTCTCACTACTTAAAACAGCGGCCTTTACATAGCCTGCTTTGGCAGTTTGGTACTCATTTTTCTTAAATGCTTTATCAGCATCTTTGATCAGTGCTTTATATTCCTTTTCACGTGCATCTTTTTCTTTTTCTTCCTGCTTCTTACGTTCTTTTGCCTGTTTCTCAGTTTCCTCACGGGCAGCTGTTTTTTTCTTTTCTGCTTCTTCCTGGTCTTTTAGTTTCTGAATGGCCTTTAACTGGTCAGCCGGCCATGCTCTTTTGTC
>JBDSGK010000234.1:0-26766 GCA_039919015.1 Ferruginibacter sp. | reverse complement strand
ATAAAAATAAAGCCTGCCAACAATTTTAAAATATATTTAGATGCAGATAGCGGGCTGGGTATAGAGAAATGCATAAAAATAAACCGGGCACTGTATAAGATCATGGAAGAAATGGGGATGTACCCGGAAGGTGATTTTTCGCTGGAAGTGAGCAGTCCCGGACTGGATGAGCCCTTAAAATTACTTCGTCATTACAAAAAAAATATTGGAAGGGATGTAGAAGTGATAACCAATGATGAGGTAAAAAGAGAAGGGAAACTTGAAGAAGTGACTGACGAAAACATCAAAATAACCAATACCGAAGGCAAAGGTAAAAAAGCTGTTTTAAAAGAAGAGGAGATTCCTTTTACTGATATAAAACAAACTAAGATTCAGATAAAGTTTTAATTATTAAATAAAACCCCAACCCCGGCGGGGAAATAAAACTGAGGCCGGAGCGGAATATGGCAAGTATTAATTTAATTGATTCCTTTCAGGAATTTAAAGATGCCGAAAACATTGATCGGCCAACGCTGATGAAAGTTATGGAAGATGTGTTTAAAACACTCATCCGTAAAAAATACGGAAGCGACGAATGTTTTGACGTTATTGTTAATGACCAAAAAGGTGACCTGGAAATTTTCCGTCGCCGTACGATCGTTGATGATGACGATCTATACAACACCCTTACTGAAATAGAGTATAAGGATGCTATCAAGATCGAACCGGATTACCAGGTTGGGGAAGAATTGTATGAGGAAGTAGATATACAGAAAGAATTTGGGCGCCGGGCCATATTGGCCGGTAAACAAACGCTGGCAGCACGTATCAATGATCTGAAGAAGAACATCCTGATAAAAAAATACGAAGAACGTGTGGGTGAGATTGTGAGCGGGGAAGTTTACCAGGTTTGGAAAAAAGAAGTGCTGTTGCTGGATGAGGAAGGTAATGAAATGTTACTGCCTAAATCTGAACAGATTCCAACCGATTATTTTAAGAAAGGCGAAAGTGTAAGAGGCGTTGTTAAAAAAGTAGAATTAAAGAACAGCCAGGCGGTAATTATAATATCAAGAACAAGTCCTTCATTCCTAGAAAAATTACTGGAGATAGAAGTGCCTGAAATTTTTGACGGCCTGATTGTTGTGAAGAAAATTGTTCGTGACCCCGGTGAAAGAGCAAAAGTAGCTGTTGAAAGTTATGATGACCGGATAGACCCTGTGGGCGCCTGTGTAGGTATGAAGGGTAGCCGTATTCATGGAATCGTGCGGGAACTGAAAAATGAGAATATTGATGTTATAAACTGGACCAGTAATACCCAGTTGATGATACAGCGGTCGTTAACACCGGCCAAGATCACCAGCATGGAACTGGATAACGAAAAAATGCATGCCAATGTATATTTAAAACCCGACCAGGTATCGCTGGCCATTGGCCGCAGAGGCGTTAATATTAAATTGGCCTGTGAATTGACCGGATACGAAATTGATGTGTTCCGGGATAACGAAGGCGAGGTAGAAGAATTTGATATAGACCTGGATGAATTTACAGATGAGATTGAACCATGGGTAATTGATGAACTGAAACGTGTAGGTTGTGATACCGGCCGGTCGGTTTTGGAATTAACAGCAGAAGAACTGGAACGCAGAACAGACCTGGAAAAAGAAACAATAGAAGAAGTAAGGAGAATATTGAAAGAAGAATTTGGAAAAGAATAAGAACAGGGTTTTTGATTATAGTAAAGGATTATTCAGAACACTAAAAAGAAAAATTAGCCCGTTTTTTGATATCGGGCAAATAAAAAAAAGAATGTCAGAAGTAACAACACCAAGGTTGATGGCTGCGGCCAAAGAATTTAATATAGGAACATCTACCCTGGTAGACTTTCTTGTAACTAAAGGATTTTCGAGCGATGACCTGAAGCCTACTTCCAAACTCTCGGAACCTATGTACAGGGTTTTGCAGTCGGAGTTTCAGCAGGACAAAGTTGCTCATGAAAAAGCTATGCAGATCGACCTTCCTAAAGGAGCAAATGCTGGTGAGGCCAAGAAGAAAAAAGACGAGCAGGACCTTTCTTTTAATAAAAAAGAAACAGCAAAACCAAAAGAGGTAAAACCAGTTGAGGAAGAGAAGCCTGTGGAAGCAGTAGCAGAAGTAAAAGAAACTCCGGCTGTACCAGAAGCGAAAGAAGAAGTAAAAGAAACTGAAAAACCAGCTTCAGGATTAACAAAAGTTAAGGCCCCCGAACTGGAAACACCAAAAGTCCTGGATAAAATTGACCTGGATAAAATTGATTCGTCTACCAGGCCAAAAAAATCTGCCAGGAAGGGTGCCGAAAAAGAAACAGAAAAAGAGGAAGAAAAGAAAACGGAAGAAACCCCAAAAACCGAGGTTAAAAAGGGTAAAAAAACTGCACCTGTAGAGGAAGTTAAAACAGAAGAAAAGGAAACAGAAAAAGATATTGAAGTAAAAGCAGAAGAGCCTAAAGTAGACACACCAATCATTGAAAATATACAGGCAAAGAAATTATCAGGTCCTAAGATCATGGGTAAGATAGAATTACCTGTAGATAATGAAACAAGGCCTAAAAAAGGGAATGACGAAAAGCGCAAGCGTAAACGTATTCCCATGGAAAAGAAACCGGGTGGACAAACCGGAGGCCAACAGCCCGGCGGACAGACAGGAACTGCCCTGGGAACGCAAAACAGGAGGCCCGGAGGAAGCACTACGGGAACAGGCGCTTCCAACAGGGCAGGTGGAGGCAGGTTTAACAGGGGAACAGGAACTCCAGGAACAGGACGCCGGGAAGACAAAGTAATTGATGCAAAAGAGATACAGGATAAACTGAAAGAAACACAGGCTAAATTAGCAGGCTCTGGTGGCCGCGGGAAAAGTTTAAAAGCAAAATACCGTAAAGCTAAAAGAGATGAACATGCAGAACAGGCTGGAGCAGGCGGAGATGAAAGTAACAAATTACAGGTTACGGAATTTATTTCGGTGAGCGAACTAGCCAACCTGATGGATGTGAGTTTTGCTGACGTTATAAGCAAGTGTATGAGCCTTGGGATCATGGTATCTATTAACCAACGCCTGGAAGCAGATGTAATTGAGCTGGTAGCAAGCGAATTTAATTATGAAGTTGAATTTATAGGTGTTGAAGATGCAGGAGATCTTGATGTTGAAGATGTTGACGACAATGAAGAAGACATGAAACCAAGGGCGCCGATCGTTACGATCATGGGTCACGTAGATCATGGTAAAACGTCATTATTGGATTATATACGCAACACGAATGTTATTGCCGGTGAAGCAGGAGGAATTACACAGCATATTGGGGCTTATGAAGTAACCCTGCCAGATGGAAGAAATATTACCTTTTTAGATACGCCGGGTCACGAGGCATTTACGGCTATGCGGGCCCGTGGTGCCAAGATCACTGATATTGCAGTGATCGTTGTAGCTGCAGATGATGCAGTGATGCCACAAACCAAGGAAGCTATATCTCATGCACAGGCGGCCAATGTGCCGATGATATTCGCCATTAATAAAATGGATAAAGACGGTGCCAATCCTGAAAAGATCAAAGAACAGCTTTCGGGAATGAATGTCTTGGTAGAAAGCTGGGGAGGTAAATATCAAAGCCAGGAAATAAGTGCCAAGAACGGCCAGAACATTGAGTTGCTGATGGAAAAAATTTTGTTGGAAACCGATATCCTGGAATTAAAAGCAAATCCAAAAAGGGAAGCTAATGGAACTGTTATTGAAGCTACGCTTGATAAAGGGCGTGGTTATGTAGCAACCATCCTTGTTCAGAACGGGACATTGCATGTTGGAGACATGATCGTTTCGGGCCAATACTTCGGAAAGGTGAAAGCCATGTACAATGAGCGTAACCAACGTGAAGATAAAGCTCCGCCATCAACACCTGTCTTGATCCTCGGATTGAACGGTGCACCCCAGGCTGGTGAGACATTTAAAGTTTTTGAGAATGAAAGTGATGCAAGGGCAATGGCTTATAAGCGTGGGCAGATCTTAAGAGAGCAGGGTATGCGTGCTAAGAAACACATTACGCTTGATGAGATCGGTAGACGCCTGGCATTGGGAAGCTTTAAAGAACTGAATGTGATCATTAAGGGTGACGTGGATGGTTCAGTGGAAGCGTTGAGCGATTCATTACAGAAATTAAGTACTGAAGAAATTGTAATTAAAGTAATTCATAAAGCTGTGGGTGCCATTACTGAAAGTGATGTTACCCTGGCAAATGCATCAGATGCGATCATCATTGGTTTTAACGTTCGTCCTTCTATGCAGGCTGCTAAATTAGCCGAGCAGGAAGCCATACAGATCAAATTATATTCCATCATTTACAACGCCATTGAAGAGATCAAGAGTGCGATGGAAGGTATGTTGGAACCAAGTGTGGAAGAAAAGATATTGGCCAATGTGGAGATAAGGGAGGTGTATAAATTTGATAAAGCCAGTGTTGCCGGTTGTTTTGTACTGGACGGTAAAATGGCAAGGAACAACCGCATCAGGTTGATCCGTGATGGTATTGTTATTTTTACCGGGGAGCTGGGCAGTCTAAAGCGCTTTAAAGATGACGCAAAAGAAGTTACTTCAAGCATGGAATGTGGTTTAACGATCAGGAACTATAACGATATAAAAGTGGGCGACATCGTGGAAGCCTTTGAAGAGATAGAAGTTAAGCGTACGCTGTAAAAAGCGGCTAGCTTTTAGACATTAGCTATTAGAAGGAGCTGTTTTACTAATAGCTAAATGCTGGTCTCTTTCAGCTTTTACTCTCAAACTTTTGTTAAATGAACTGCTGCAAAAGCAGGGTTATAAAACAGAGGGCTATTTTTGATACTGCTCTGCTTCAGACTAACTATGACAGACAGTTGGATTAAAATTATTTTAATGAAAAAGTATTTACTGTTTTTTATTGCGGCTTTTGTTTTTTTGAATACAGCAATTGCACAAAACAGCCAGCCAAAGAGAATAATTGCAGATAAAATTGTTGCTGTTGTAGGTGATAAGGTTATTTTAAAAAGTGATATCGATAACAGCATTATTGATATGCAGCGCCAGAATGTTGAAGTGCCTGCAAACGGAAGATGTATGGTATTGGAACAGGCCATGGGTATTAAAGCCCTTGTTTTACAAGCTGAAAAAGATTCTCTGCCGGTTACAGATGAAGAAGTGGAAACGATCATTGATAACAGGATACGTAGTTTTATAGGCCAGTTTGGATCAAAAGAAGAACTGGAAAAAGTAGCAGGTAAATCCATCTACCAGTTAAAAGAAGATTTCAGGGAACCCATACGTGACCAGGAACTTGCCAAAGCCATGCGTAATAAAGTGGTTGAAAATGTTCGTATCACCCCTAAAGAGGTAAACGAATTTTATGAAAAAATTCCAAAGGACAGCTTATTCCTATATGAAAGCGAAGTAGAGATCAGCCAGATTGTATCTTATCCGAAGGCCCATCGTGATGCGGAGGAATATGTAATTCAGCAATTAAAAGAATTCAAAGAACAGATAGAAACGGGGAAAAGTGATTTTGCATCACTTGCCAGTATTTATACACAGGATCCCGGTAGTAAAGAAACCGGTGGCCAATATGATATTAACCGTTATTCCAAAGAACTGGATCCGGTTTGGCTGGGAAAAGCTTTTACATTAAAACCGGGCCAGGTTTCCAATCCTTTTAAAACAAGGTTTGGCTGGCATATCATGCAATTGGTTAGCCGTTCGGGAGACGATGCTTCTGTCAGGCATTTATTACTCATTCCCCAGGTTACTTCATTCGAAATAAAAGCAGGGATTGATAAATTAGATTCCGTAAGGGCCATGTTAATTGCCGGTACCATTGATTTTGGTGCAGCCGTAGCCAAATACAGCGATGATGATGAAAGCAAATTTACAGCCGGCAGGAAATTAGGCCGGGATGGTAGCAGTTATGTAACGATTGATCAGCTTGATAAGGATGTAGTAGTAATGCTTAAAGATCTTAAAGTAGGACAATACTCACACCCAACCGAATATGTTGATGAAAGAGGAAGAAAGGGAGTAAGAGTGATTTATCTGCAAACAAGAACAGAGCCACACCGTGAAAACCTGAAGGATGATTATGACCGTATCTCTCAAAGGGCGCTGGAACAAAAAAAGAATGAGGTATTGGAACAGTGGTTCAGTAAAAAAGTAGTTACTTATTATATTTTGGTAGATGATGAATTCAAATCATGTCCCGAAATGGCCAGGTGGATGTCGGGAACTGCCGGAAAAAACTAATTATACAGTATTTATACATTGAAGCGTTCCGGATAATATGCGGAACGCTTTGGTTTTTTATAAATTCTTAATTCTTATTTTTAGGTAATGTCGTTAACTTAACGAATGATTCAAAAAACAAACAGCATTGATAGAAACAAAAAAAATAATAAGGCAACAGGAACAGGCAATACTGGTAGGCTTGATATATAAAGAGCAAACCGAACCCATGGTAATTGAATACCTTGATGAACTGACTTTTTTAGCCGAAACAGCCGGGGCTATTGCCGTAAAAAGGTTCACTCAAAAGCTAGCCCACCCCGACAGTAAGATTTTTGTTGGTAAAGGAAAACTGGAAGAAATAAAGCAATACATCCTGCTTAAAGGAAATATAAGCCTGGTTATTTTCGACGATGAACTAACCGGGTCCCAGATACAGAACATCGAAAAAGAACTGAAAGTAAAAGTTATTGACCGTAGTGACCTGATCTTAGACATTTTTGCCAGCCGTGCAAAAACGGCACAGGCTAAAACACAGGTATAGCTGGCGCAGTATCAATATATATTACCACGCCTGAAGGGTATGTGGAAACACCTTGAACGCCAGGGTGGTGGCGTAGGAACAAGAGGCCCAGGTGAAACAGAGATCGAAACTGACCGCCGTATCGTAAAAGACAAAATAGGATTATTGCGCAAACGTTTGGCTGAAATGGACAAGCAGGCATTTACACAACGCAAAGAACGTGGAGAATTTATCAGGGTAGCACTGGTGGGATATACTAATGTGGGCAAATCCACACTCATGAATATTTTGAGTAAGGCTGATGTATTTGCTGAGAATAAATTATTTGCAACCTTAGATACGACTACACGTAAAGTAGTTTTTGAACAAACCCCTTTTTTACTGAGCGATACAGTAGGATTTATTCGAAAATTGCCACATCACCTTGTTGAAAGTTTTAAAAGTACACTTGATGAAGTAAGGGAATCAGATGTATTATTACATGTGGTTGATATCTCTCACCCCCAATATGAAGATCAGTATAATGTAGTTAATAAAACATTGGCCGAACTTGGAGCCAGCGATAAACCTGTAATTACTATTTTTAATAAAATGGATAGATATGAAGAGCAGGCATTTGATCAGTGGCTGGAGCCGGAAGTAAAAATTGAAATACTGAATGATCTTAAGCAACGCTGGCAAAATGAAACCAAGGGCAATTGTGTATTTGTTTCTGCAACGGAACGTACCAACCTTGATGGACTACGCCAAACCATTCTTAACGAAGTAAGGGAAATGTACCGCATACGTTATCCATACAGGGCAGAGTTTTTTTATTAAACACTTCTTTGCCTCTGTGATTCAGTGGTACATTAAATTCCCGAAGGGAATAAAACAGATCAATGGAAAACACCTCAGACCATAGCTGGTATAAAATAGCCGAAAGCATGGATGAGATCAATTTCCAGGCAAACGGCCTTACCGAACTGGAAGTAAATGGTAAAAAGCTTTGTGTTGGGTTACACCATGATCAGCTTTTTGCCTGCACGCAAAAATGCCCGCATGCCGGTGGCATGTTAGCAGATGGTTATATAGATGCTGTAGGAAATATTGTTTGCCCGCTACACCGTTATAAATTTGATACCAGCACAGGCAGGAACATAAGTGGTGAAGGCTATTATTTAAAAACCTTCCCGATTGAAGTGCGTAATGACGGCATTTTTATTAAGCTGGATAAAAGCAAGCTGTTTGGGACCAAAGTATAAAAAAACCCCAATTGAATGGTCCTAAAATAGTTTGCAAATTTAAAAAGGCCCTGCCTGATGCAGAGCCCTTTTTCCTGTTTTCCTAACAATAAAAACTTTAAAACTGTAGATGAAATATAGTTTCTTGCTAAGTATTTTTATTAACGGTATATTAATTTGTAAATAAGTCCTCGGCCTTCCTAAAAATCAACAGGGATTTTGCCCGTGTGTAAGTTGTTTTCTGCTGGGTTTGGACCTTAATAAATTCTTCTGTATAAATCGTTTATCATAGCTTTTTATTGTTCATAAACCAGAAAGTTTTCAGATATAATGTTATTGCATGTTTAAATGAGTAAAATCACTACGCAACTTTACTTTTTTTTATAAAACGGATTGGTAAATATTCTTACACGCCGGCAATATGCCTGTATAAATCTTTATCTTTGGGCATTAATTTTATATGATGAATATTAGGATATTTTTTAGTTTGTTTATTTTGGTTTCAGTGATATCAGTTAAGGCCAGCACTCAAAAGACAGGATTCGACAAGTCAGCCTTTTATACTGCCATGGCTGCAAATGACCTTGAATCAGTCAACAGCCAGTTAACAATAATAAGAGCTGCTTCAATAAATGAAAAAGAAGCATATGAAGGTGCCTTACTGATGAAAAAAGCCGGTTTGATCAGCAAGGCCAAAGAGAAGTTAAGCCTGTTCAAAGCCGGGCGCTTAAAGCTGGAAGCTTCTATTAAAAAAGATAATGGGAATACAGAATTAAATTTTCTACGGTTGATCATACAGGAGCATGCCCCTAAGGCTGTTAACTATCGCAATAACCTGGAAAATGATGTTGCTGCTATACGCTCTAATTTTAAAACCCTTTCACCCGTGGTTCAGCAGGCTATAAGTGATTACAGTAAAAAATCAAAAGTTTTAAAACCCCTTTAGCCCAATCAGCAGTTCATGAGCAAAAAAATTCTGGTCATTTATTATACACAATCAGGACAATTGGAAGACATCCTCAATTGTTTTACTGAACCGTTGGTTGAGGCCGGTAATACAGTTGAAAAAGTTCGTGTGCGTGTTGCCAATGACTATCCTTTTCCCTGGACAGGTAAAGCTTTTTTTGCCGTAATGCCTGATTGTGTTTTAGGCGTGCCAACAGAACTGAAGTCTTTTGAGCTTAAAGAAAGCAAATACGACCTGGTCATCCTTGGTTACCAGGCTTGGTTCCTGTCTCCAGGCATTCCTGTTAATTCAATTTTAAGCCATCCATCTGTTAAAGCTGTTTTAAAAGATACACCCGTGGTGACCATTACCGGGGCCAGGAACATGTGGATCACAGCCATGGAGCGCATAAAAAAAATACTTAAAAATTCTGGCGCAAAATTAGTAGGTAGTATAGCGTTGGTTGATAAACACCACAACTTTATCAGCTTTGTAACTATTTTTTATTGGATGTTTAAAGGTAAAAAAGAGCGTTGGTTAAATATATTTCCAAAGCCGGGGGTTGCTGATGAAGATATTGAGAACACCAGGAATTACGGAATACTGGTGCAAAAATTCCTCAGTGCCCAAAATTGGGATGGCCTCCAGGATGAACTGGTAAAAGAAAAAGCAATAGATGTAAAATACAATCTAATGTTTATCGAATCCAAAGCAAGTAAGATCTTTGCTGTATGGGCCAACATCATTGCAAAAAAGAAAAAAAAGACGGCGTGGCTTGTTGCATTCAAATATTATCTTTTAATTGCACTGTTTATAGCTGCCCCGATCATATTAACGGTTGATTTTATATTCTTTAAGCCATTTTTATCGGGCCGTATAAGAAGGCAAAAACAACATTATTCAGGCGTAAATTAATATATAAGAGATGTCATTTAACGAGGTTTACATTACAAATACCGCTGCCTTTTTTCCGAACGATCCGGTTTCAAACGATGAGATGGAAGATTACCTGGGATACATCAATGATGCACCCTCCAGGTCAAAAGCTATTGTACTTAGAAATAATGGTATAAAAAACAGGTTTTATGCGCTTACAAAAGAAGGTAAACCAACGCATACCAATGCCCAGATGACCGCCGAAGCGGTAAAGGCTTTATTTAAAGAAGATCCTGACGGTATTAAAAATATACAACTGCTTAGTACCGGAACTTCTACGCCCGACCAGTTGATGCCCTCCCATGGCGTGATGGTACATGGACACCTGCCTGAAACAAAACCCATTGAAGTAGTTTCTCCATCAGGCGTATGCTGTGCCGGCATGCATGCATTTAAATATGCATACCTGGCTACAAAAGCCGGCGAAGTACAACAGTCTGTTGCAACCGGCTCTGAGCGTTTTTCTCTTTCCCTGGTTTCGGGCAATTTTGAAGATGAGGCAAAAAGATTAAAAGAGCTGGTTGATGATCCTTATATCGGTTTTGAAAAAGAATTTTTAAGGTGGATGTTATCGGACGGCGCGGCTGCCTTTTTACTTTCCAATAAAAAAAATGAAACAGGCATCAGCCTTAAGGTAGAATGGATAGAAGGTTTTTCTTACGCAAACGAACTGGAACCTTGCATGTACCAGGGTAGCGAAAAACAGAAAGACGGTGTTTTAAAAGGATACCAGGATTATACTCCGCAGGAATTAATGTCGCAATCCATACTGAGTATTAAGCAGGATGTAAAACTGTTAAGCAAAAACATTGTGTTGTATGGTGGTTATGGTGTAAGTGAATCATTGGCCAGGCATGGCGTTAAATCGGAAGAGATAGATTATTTTTTACCACACATGTCGAGCAATTTTTTTAAAGACAAGATATACCAGCAACTGTTAGCCAACGGGACAGGCATCATGTACGACAAGTGGTTTGTAAACCTGGACCAGGTAGGCAATGTAGGTGCAGCATCTGTTTATTTTATGGTTAATGAGTTATTTCACAGCGGCAAACTCAAGGTTGGTGATAAGATATATTTACTTGTTCCGGAAAGCGCCCGTTTTTCTTATATGTACAGCCTGCTTACTGTTTGCTGATCAATACAATTGTTAAACGGGTTGATAGAGTTGTGCTATTGCCCCCCAATTTTTAAAAATTAAAGCAGCATAATGATTATTTTAGGCATCCTGTAAGAAA
This sequence comes from Ferruginibacter sp., assembly GCA_039919015.1. Classification (GTDB taxonomy): domain Bacteria; phylum Bacteroidota; class Bacteroidia; order Chitinophagales; family Chitinophagaceae; genus Ferruginibacter. The sequence continues at coordinate 15,654 of JBDSGK010000234.1, read as the reverse complement.
ATAACCGCCCAAATGAAAAATAAATCAATAATTTTTATTTTAAGCCTTTTAAGCTTTGTAGCCTGCAGAAACAATGGAGTAGGCGATGTGGATGCCTACGTTCCTGTTTATGGAAATATGCAAGATGCAAAACAGATAACATTGCAGGGTCCGCAGCCCATTGTTAACGGGGGTAAAATTGCCACTTTAGGCAACTACGTTTACCAGGTTGAAACCGATAAAGGCATTCACATTATTGATTACAGCAACCCGGCTGTGCCTGTTAAAAAAGGGTTTATAAAAAATCTTTTGTGCAGAGAGTTAGCAATAAAAGCTAACAGCATTTATACCAATAATTTAGCCGATCTGGTGGTTATCAACATTAGTAATATTAATACAGTAACCGTTTCATCAAGAATTGATAACGCTTTCCCCGATTTAGCCTTACAATATCCACCCTGCACCGATTGTTATTTTGAGTGTGCCGACCCTGCAAAAGGCCTGGTAATACAATGGAATAAGCAAAAGGTTAGTAATCCTAAATGTAAAAAATAATGAAGCCAGTTTCAATAATATTTGCAATCAGCATCTCCTTTTTTTTATTTAGCTGCGAAAAAAACTCATCAGCGAGCAGCAGTTCGCAAAACGGTCAAAGCGGATCTTTAACCAGGTTTCTGTTGGTAAATAATTATCTGTACACTATCAGTAACGATGCACTATCTGTGTATAACATTACCAATGCCCCAAACCCTGTATTTAAAAACACCATCCATATTGGCTTTGCTATACAAACTATTTTTGCTTACCAGGATAAACTGTTTATAGGTTCTAATACCGATATGTTCATATACTCCCTGGCAAATCCCGAATCGCCCACTAAACTTTCTTCTGTTACGTATTTTGTCAGAGGAAAAGATCCTGTTGTTGCGAGGGATTCATTTGCTTATTCAACTGTGCGTAATGATTTTGGCATAGGTGGCGTTTTAAATTGTTTTAACATAAAAGATATCACTCAACCTCTACTGGTAAGCAGTATACCCATGTTTAACCCTTATGGCATGGGTTTAAAAGGCACTGCGCTGTATGCATGTGAAGCCGATAGCGGAATAAAAGTTTTCAATATTGCAAATCCTTACACGCCTGTTTTATCAACAACCTTACGTTTTAATGAAACTGCTTATGATATAATTGTAACAGGGAATATTATGGTATGTTATATTAAAGGCGGTGTTTCCTTTTTTGATGTAGCAAATCCTATGGCACCTTCTTTTATTTCCAGCATTAAAAACTAGTATTTATTTAATTTGCCTCCGCTATGTATTTTCACCGTTTGTGTTTTGTTTTTACCCTGTCTTTATTTGTATGCTTTAATGCCAAAAGTCAGCCTGCAAAAGGTCAAATTAATATCCGCACAAATCTTTTATCGTGGTTGGAGCCGAATGCCGGTGGCCCAGTTTTGGGTTTAGAATATTTCATAAACAAGAGGTTCAGTATTGGTACTGATGCTGGATTTATTTTTTACAACATTGCAAAAAGTGAAGATGATAATCTGGCAAATCCTATAGGGTTTAAAATAAAACCAGAGGTAAGGTATTATCTATACAAAAAAAATAAACCCGACCCTACACGTCTCTTCTTTGCAGTTGAGGGACTGTATTTAAATACCCGAACAACAAATTTTAATAATTTACCAATCAGAGATAACAACGGCAATATTGTGTATTATTATATAGGCGGCTTTCCCGAATATAAAAAAGTAGTTGGGGGTAATCTTAAAGCCGGGCTGCAAATTCCACGTTTTATTAGTAAACGCATGATGATAGAATTCTATGCCGGTATTGGCATAAGGGTAAAAACATACAGCTTTGGCGATGTTCCCAATGGGGCTGTTATTTCCGACCGATTTCAAAGCCGCTTTTTGCTCAATACAGATATTGACGGCAGTTATCCTTCAATTGCGGGAGGCTTTAAATTAATTTATAAATTAAAAAATTAACCCCGCTGATCTTAAAAAATTCCTATTCTGTACCTATCTCCAAATCCTATACGCCGTTTAGTGCTTTGTTTAGCATTTTTCATCCTGTTTATCTAACTTAGCATTTTTAATAATTCTTTTATGAAAAAAGAAGAGATCCCCCAGGATGACGGCGCACTCAACAAATTAACCAAGGAGGTTGTGTATGCAGTTGACAGCTCCGGTAATTATTCTACCGAGTTAAGCACCGGGTGGGATGTAAAGACCAAGGCACTTGATGTTGCCTGGGAAGATATCCAGCAACGGATAGAAGACGCACGAAAGAAAGTTTTGAATAACGAAGCCAGTCCTATTTTATATTTTATAGAATTGCGGCTGATGGATATTGGTATTGTAGCCGCTTATACTGGTTTTTGGAAATGGACCATCAAAAGTCATTTAAAACCTTCGGTTTTTAATAAATTACCTGAAAAAACATTACAACAATACGCCGATGCATTTAATGTGAGTGTGGAGGAATTAAAAACCATGAACGTGCATGAAGACTGAATTTAAACACTTGCAGGCAGCACATTGTGAAAACGGTGTTACTACAAATTTATTAAGAAGCGTTGGTGTAAATAAATTGACCGAGCCCCTTTCCTTTGGCATTGGCAGCGGTTTATTCTTTGTGTACATACCATTGCTTAAAATTAATAAAGGGCCCGCCATTGCTTTTAGAACCATGCCCGGCCTTATTTTCAAACGTACCTGCAAATCACTGAACATACCGGTTGTGAGAAAAAAGTTCAGCAGTAAGGAAGCGGCAGCCAAATTTTTAGATGAATGCCTGGAAGCCGGGCAGCCGGTGGGTTGCCAGGTGGGTGTTTATTATCTTAGTTATTTTCCAAAAGAATATCGTTTTCATTTCAATGCCCACAATTTAATTGTATATGGCAGCGAAGGCGATAATTACCTCATCAGCGATCCCGTAATGGAAAATGTAACAACGCTCAGCAAATATGAACTGGAGCGGGTTCGTTTTGCAAAAGGTGCACTGGCTCCAAAGGGGCAGATCTATTACCCGGCATCGGAAGTACAGGTTACTGACGACCAGATCCGAAATGCGATCAGATCGGGTATTAAAAGAAATGTTAGGGATATGATCCATATTCCGGGGCCCATTGCCGGTGTAAACGGCATTGCATTTACCGGCAGGAGAATTAAAAAATGGAAAGATAAACTGGGGCAGCAAACTGCCGGACTCTATTTAGCACAACTGGTTCGTATGCAGGAAGAGATCGGAACCGGTGGTGGTGGTTTTCGTTATATCTATGGTGCATTTTTACAGGAAGCACACGCTTATCATCCCATTGATGAATTGCTGGATATCTCCAAAATATTTACAGAAGCAGGCGATAAATGGCGCAGTGCAGCAATACAGGCAGCAGGTATTTATAAAGGCCGCATTGGCAGCCAGGCCGATTTTGATGTGATGGGCGATTATTTACTCGAGATCTCGGAGATAGAAAAAAAAGCATTCCAGGCGCTGGGTAAAATAAAATGGAATTCATGAGTCATGCAGCTGTACTCATAAATAATTTAGGGTTTACTTATCCCCGCCAGTCAACTTCCTGTTTCAACAGTTTGAACCTGAAAGTGCAGGAAGGCGAACGCTTTGGATTATTTGGACCCAACGGCGCAGGCAAGACCACCTTAATGAATTGCATGACGGGCTTACTGCGGTTCCAGGAAGGAAGCATACAGTTATTTGGACATGAAATTGCCCACCATAAAAAATCTGTCAACAAACTTTTTGGCTTTGTCCCCCAGGATTTTTCTTTTTACCAGGAATTGACCCCTGCAGAAAACCTTGCCTTCTTTGGCGCCTGGTCGGGGTTACAAAAAACCGAAATTAAAAATAAAACTACCGAACTGCTGGAAGTGCTTGGCCTTACCGATGTACGAAATAAAAAAGTGGAGGAGTTTTCCGGTGGTATGAAACGTAGGGTGAACCTCGCTATCGGTGTAATTCATAATCCACGCATCTTATTTTTAGATGAGCCCACCGTGGGGGTAGATGTACACACACGCCATGCCATCATCAGCTATCTTAAAAAATTAAATGAGGGCGGCACCACGCTTATTTATACATCGCACCAGTTAAGCGAAGCCGAAGAGCTTTGTAATAAAGTAGCATTGATCGATGATGGAAAAATAATTGCACACAATACGTTAAACCAATTGATGATAGATCATAAAGAAGACGGGCTTGAAGGACTGTTCATTAATTTAACCGGCAGATCATACAGGGATTCATAATGTTCAAACTCGGCAGCACCATATTAAAAGACCTCCGCATTTTAACCCGTGATAAACTCGGGTTGATCTTTATGTTTGTGATGCCGATCGTTTTGGCCGTTGTCATTACAGCAGTGCAAAACAGCACTTTTGAAATGCTGAATACAAACAAGATCCCTATGTTGTTGTGCAACCGGGATACCGGGGATGCAGGCAAACAATTGGAAGCTGCCATTACAAAAGTGGGTATGTTCGACCTCAAACAAGTCACCCCAAATGTAACCGTTAAAGAAATTTCAGAAAGGATGCATGCGAAAGATGCCGTTATCGCCATCATCATCCCCGCAGATTTTACACAAAAAATGAAGGCTAAGGCTGACCAGACAGCAAAAAAAGCATTGCACAGTTTTGGGATGAACGCCGATAGTACAAAAACTATGGACAGCACGGGTGTTCAACCGATCACGTTGCTTTATCACCCGGTGCTTCAGGAATCCTTTCGCCAGTCGATACAGGGCGCATTAAAAAGTTCCTTACTAATGGTGCAGAATAAAGAGGTTTTAAAAAGCCTGTATTTCGCTTTAAATGAATCCACATTGCCCGATTCGCTGGAGCATGACCTGATGAATAACCAGGTTACCATTAATGAAGTGCCGGTTTCAAGAGATGGCAGCAGGAATATTCCCAATGCATCGCAACACAATGTTCCGGCGTGGACAGTGTTCGCCATGTTCTTTATTGTAATTTCTTTGGGTGGCAGTGTGGTGCGTGAAAAATTGAACGGAAGTTTTGTAAGGTTAAAAACATTGCCAACGAACTACCTGGTTGCCTTGATCTCAAAACAGCTTACCTATTTAATGGTAACATTTTTCCAGGCCATTGTTGTTTTTTCAATCGGTATCTGGTTATTCCCTTTCATGGGTTTACCCAAATTAAACTTACCTGCTGATATAACAGGCGTGGTTATTGTTACGCTTATTTGTGGCTGGTGTGCGGTAAGCTATGCTATCATGGTCGGCGTGTTTGCAAAAACACAGGAACAGGCGAATGGTATTGGTGCAGTATCCATTGTATTAATGGCTGCAATAGGAGGTTTGCTGGTACCCAGTTTTGCCATGCCGGAATCATTCCAGTTTGTAATGAAAATGTCGCCGCTGCATTGGTGTTTGGAAGCATACTATGGTTTATTTTTGGAAGGCGGTAAACTTAAAGACGTAATTTTGAATATTATACCTTTATTGGCAATTACCTGTGTTATACAGTTAATTACTTTATACGGTTTAAAACGAAAAAACCTGATTTGAATTAATTATTATGGAGACAGTAGAATTAAAGCAACAGTTAAAAAAACAGATCGTTGAATTCTTGAACCTGGCTTCGGTTAAGCCCGAAGACATTAAAGATGATGAACCCTTGTTTGGCGAAGGGTTGGGATTGGATTCAATTGATTCAATAGAACTGATCGTATTACTGGGCCGGGAATATGGCATCAATATCCAGGACCCCAAAGAAGGCCGCAAGGTTTTGGTTGACATAAATACCATGGCTGCCTATATTGAGCAGCACCGCACCAAATAATTAAAGCAGAAATTATTTCTGTAAACGAAAGGATGGTATTAAAGTAAAAAATCAAAAGTAAAAAACCAGCGCATCCGAATGCAACCAGTTTTGATTTTTTACTTTTGAATTATTAAATATGAGCAGAATTTTCATAACCGGCATGGGCGTAATAAGTGCTATAGGAAATTCTGTAGCAGAAAATCACCATGCACTTAAAGAAGGCCTCTGCGGCATTCATCATAACCTCGACCTGTTTCCTACAAAGTATGCCGCTACATTACCATTTGGCCAGATAAATATCAGCACGGAAGATTTACACGATAAATTAAATATTACCGAAACGGGTGTTACCCGTACTACTATGCTGGCCCTGCATGCATGTAACGAAGCTGTGGCTGATAGCAAGCTTACACCTGAAGCATTAGGCTCATTTGACACAGCCCTGATCGGTGCCAGTACAGTTGGGGGTATGTGTTTAACCGATGAATTGTATCAGGATGCCAATACAAATCAAAACGGGTCGCCTTATACATTATCCTATGATTGTGCTTCTATAAATATGTATTTACAACAGCGCTTTAAAATGATGGGCATCATCAATACCATTAATACAGCCTGCTCTTCATCAGCCAATGCCATTATGAATGGCGCTATGCTGATAAAGAACGGTCTTGCCAAAAGAGCCATTGTTGGTGGTGTTGACAGTCTTTCAAAATTTACTATTAATGGATTTAATGCCCTATATATTTTAGCTCCTGAAAAATGTACGCCATTTGATGAGCACAGGAAGGGATTGAATTTAGGAGAAGGCGCGGCTTTTTTGGTGCTGGAAAGAGAAGAAGATATTGCCGGGCGGAAAGTGTATGCTGAGCTAACCGGCTATTGCAATGCGAATGATGCTTATCATCCGTCTTCATTATCTGAGCAGGCCGACGGGCCATTCTTATCCATGCAGGGGGCATTGCAGTCTGCAGGTCTTGATCCGGCTCAGATCGATTTTATAAATGCGCATGGCACCGGTACGGAAAATAATGACGAAGCAGAAAGCAAGGCCATGATCCGTTTATTTGAGCAGCCACCTGCTTTTGCTTCCAGCAAAGGAAACATAGGACACACACTTGGTGCTGCCGGTGCTATTGAAGCTGTGTATAGTATTTTAAGCCTCGCTCACCAGGAAGCTTATCCCAACCTGAATTTTTCAACCCCAATCCCATTAACGGGTTTAACACCTTTACTTTCTTATACAAAAATGCCCGTTCAACATATCATGAGCAACTCATTTGGATTTGGCGGCAATTGTTCATCACTTATTTTTTCAAAGGTCTGAGCCCATGCTGTATATCCATCAATCATATTGCATATCGTCCCAACAAACATTTAAGGATATACATGTTGACGTGCTCAATGAACCGGTTGATAGAAAAATGCTTGCCATTGAACCCGGTTATGAAGGAATACCTCCGGGCATTTTACGCAGGATGGGCAAAGCCATAAGAATGGGTGTTGGCGCTGCTATGCCGATAATCAAAAATACCGGTCCGTTGAACGGCATTATTATCGGTACTGCAAACGGGGGCATGGGCGATTGTATCATGTTCTTAAACCAGATCGTTCAATATGAAGAAGGGTTACTTGCACCCGGAAATTTTGTACAAAGCACCAGCAATGCTATTGCGGCTCAACTGGGTTTGTTAAGCAACAACAAATCGTATAATATCACACATGTACACCGCGGACTGGCTTTTGAAAATGCCGTGATTGATGCCATGATGCAGCTTGCAGCATTTCCTGGCCAAAGTTATTTGCTGGGTGGGGTAGAAGAGATATCTTCTTATAATTACAATATTCAAAAATTAACGGGCGCTTATAAAGAGGAAGATATCAGTAATTCAAAACTTTATGAAACTGATAGTCCCGGTAGCATTGCGGGTGAAGGGGCTGCCATGTTTTTGGTAAACAATAAAAAAGAAAATGCAGTGGCCAGGTTGAGGGGCATCCGGATCTTACATAGCGAAGATGACCAACTGGTAAAAGAACAATTGCAGGAATTTATTACGAAACATGTACAAGAAGGTGAAACAATCGACCTGTTCCTTTCAGGAGAAAGTGGCGACAGCCGTAACTTACATTTTTATACCAACGCCGAATCTTTACTTGCTGATGAAACCACAATTGCCCGCTATAAGCATATGACCGGGGAATACCCAACCGCATCTGCTGTTGGATTGTGGCATGCCTGCCAGGTACTTCAAACACAGGATATTCCACAGCATATGTTTAAAAAAAGAACAGCAAAAGCCGCTTATCAAAATATCCTCTTGTATAATAATTTTAAAGGGGGGCAACACAGTTTTATTTTGGTTTCGAAATAATTTTTTCAACTGTTTTTCTCAAATTGAAATAACTTTAACCGGTTATTATAACAGCTTATGAAAAAAAAGTGGAGTACCCTTTTTTATATTGTGATCGTGGCATGCATGGGCATGGTTATATACTGGATAGTTAAAAAGGGTAATGCCCTGCAAAGTCCGGCATTAACAGCTAAACAATTACAAGCTGCTAACAACTCAACAGGCACCAGTGATCTCGGGGTTTTCACCGAATCATTTCAACAGAACCTTTCCGAACCTCTGACCATCCTGCTTTTGCAGATCATCGTCATCATTGGATGTGCACGCCTGTTTGGTTTCCTTTTCAAAAAGATGGGGCAGCCCGCTGTTATCGGCGAAATTGTTGCGGGTATTGTACTGGGGCCGTCCATCATCGGTTCATTCTTCCCGGAGATAACTAATTTTTTATTCCCGGCGGCTTCTTTGGGAACCCTCAATTTTATCAGCCAGATAGGGCTGATACTTTTTATGTTCATCATCGGCATGGAACTGGACCTTAAAGCCATCGGCAAACAGGCATATGCTGCAGTGATCATCAGTCATGCCAGCATTATCATTCCATATACACTAGGTATGGGCCTGGCTTATTTTATTTATCGTGATTATGCACCGGCCGGTACCAGTTTTTTATCCTTTGCTTTATTTATGGGTATTGCCATGAGCATAACTGCATTTCCGGTACTTGCCAGGATATTGCAGGAAAAAGGACTTACCAGGTCCAAACTTGGTGCCATGGCCTTAACCTGTGCAGCTGCAGATGACCTAACAGCCTGGTGTATTTTAGCGGCCGTAATTGCATTGGTAAAGTCTGGCTCTTCCATCAGTGTTCTATACACTATTGGCCTGGCGGTTATTTATGTATTGGTTATGCTGAAACTGGGGAGGCCATATTTGGACAAGCTGAGCCATGTTTATGACAATAAAGAAAAAAAGAGAACGCCAATCATAGCGCTGTTGTTTGTGCTTCTTATCGTATCATCTTATGTCACGTCCATCATCGGCATACATGCTTTGTTTGGCGCCTTCATGGCTGGGGTTATCATGCCATCCAGTTTCAGTTTCAGAAAAATTGTTATTGATAAGATCGAAGACGTAAGCATTATTTTATTACTCCCTTTGTTTTTTGTAATTACCGGGTTAAGAACACAGATAGGATTGATCAATGAAAGTTCCTTGTGGATCACTTTCGGGTGGATATTATTGGTAGCAGTTGCCGGAAAATTTGGCGGCAGCGCATTGGCTGCCCGTATGGTAGGACAAAGCTGGAAAGACAGTTTATCAATTGGTGTGTTGATGAATACCCGCGGGTTGATGCAATTGATCGTTTTAAATATTGGTTATGACCTGGGAATACTTTCTCCGGAAATATTTGCGATGATGGTTTTGATGGCGCTGGTAACTACTTTTATGACGGGGCCGGCGCTGGATCTGATTAATTGGTTGATGCCGGAGAAGACTGTGAAGCAAAACTCATCAACAGTTAGTAAAGCAGTTCGCGAACAGTAAAAAACTGCTTAAACTTTCATTAGGTGTCAGGCCACTGCAAATACTCTAATTAATTTAAAAGAAAACTGAAATTCAAATATACTAAACATAGTAGACCCTCCTTAGTGGCCAGAAACCTGTAACTGCCCCTTACATTTAAAATGCACCAACTCATCCTTAAAAAGTGAAGCCACAATATTTACCAGGTGTCAGGCCACTACAAATACTCCAATAATTTTAAAAGAAAACTGAATTTCAAATACACTAAACATAAGAAGACCCTTCTTAGTGGCCAGACACCAGTAGCTTCGCCTTACATTTAAAATGCACCAACTCATCCTTAAAAAATGAAGCCACAATATTTACCGTTCCGTTTTCATCAATCATTTTTATAGACGCGTGGATGAGGTTATTTTCAACGGGGCTGATCACAGCAAGAAATTTCATATCTGCTGCCCGGACCAAATTGGTTTTTTTACCAATCACCTCCTCTACTATTTCTTTGATCATCTGCATCATACATACCCCGGGTACAACTGGCTGGTTAGGAAAATGCCCTTCAAATATTTTATGGTTGGCATTGATCACCAGCTCAGCCCATATTTCAGTAGCTGATGATACGGTATCCCTGATGGTGAAAAAATCGTTTAGCAACATTATCTTTATTTTTTAGGTGTCAGGCCACTACAAATACTCCATAAAATATAAAGCTAACTGATTTGCGGATAAACTAATTGCAAAAAGCCTGTGCTTAGTGGCCAGACTCCTGAAACAGAGACATCTTTCAAATGTTTTTTAGGTGTCAGGCCACTACAAATGCTCCAGAAAATATAAAGCCAGTTGATTTTCAGATAAACTATTTGCAAAAGCCTGTGCATACTGACCAAACACCTGGAGCAGCATTATCTTTCTATTCTTTTTAAGCCGATATTAAATTCAAAGGTTTTGTGTGATATCCCGATCGTATCCGGTATGCCATTCACATAGTTCTTCATCACAGCCTCTACAATTGTTTTTTTGTTGGATGCCCTCTCCATACGGATCAATTCCCCCACGGTATTGTTTGTAATATAATAATTAAAGCCTTTTGTTTGCGGGAAAATAAAATAGGTAAGCCCTCCATTTGTTCTTACTGAAGCTTTTGAATTATCCATATTATTCATCAGGATCAATTCAAGATCATGCTGCAGCGTTTTTATCACTGAGCTTTTATTCATTTGTTTGGTAATGGAATATACTTTGAACTGTCCACCAGCAGCAAATTCAAAATCAAAAAAAGTAAATCCCATTTCGTTTGAAAAAACCATACGGGTGCTGCTGTCGGGCATTTTTTTAATGAGTAGTAAACCACTCAGGTGATTACCCACCACATCAACGGTAGTGTTATATAAAGCAACTGTAAAAGCAGGTTTAAATTTTTGCAGCAGGCTTATATCAGTACTTGCAGACTGCATTTGCTTATGAGCCGGGGAGCAGCTTAGTAAAATCCCGATAGCTATCGGGAGGCAACTACTTAATATCAAATAAGGTATCCGGGATGGAAGCATTCAGTTCTTTATTGGTAAAACGCATGATGGTATTATCGCCGGAAACTTCCAGCATTTGAATACTGGCAACAGAAAAATCTTTTTTGTCAACGATCACATTGATCGATTTGAACAATTCTTTCAGGCCTTTCGTTAAGGGGATCAGTTCAACCAGTGTATTATTTTTATTTTCGAAAATATGGGTCTTAAAATCAGTATTGGCCAGCATGGTTCCCTGCATACAGTCGATCATGATCTTATTGATCTGCTGGAACATTTTATTCGATTTGGTTGATACTTTACTTTCCTTTTGCCCGTCCTTTACATACACTTTATCCTTGTTCAGTATCATCAGGTATTTAAAAGGCAGGTTGTATTCCATCCTTACCCGGCTGTCTTTTTTAAACCAGAAATTCCCCTTTGAAATTATTTTTTCTGAAAGCATACTCAGGTTCTTCTCCTGGGTAAAATCCGACCTGATGGATGTTGTTTTTTGAGTTGCGGCCGAAAATTCAGTTTTAAATTTCGCCAAGTCTGCAACAGGATTATAACCTGCATATTGGGCATTTGAAGAAAACCCTGCAGCTATTACCAGTATGATCAATATTAATTTACGCATAGGGCGACAAAGCTAACAATTTATCCAACGGTATGATGTTGTAGCCTCTTTTTTTAACTTCTTTGATAAACCGGGGTAATACATTCAGTGCGGTTTTGCTGGTATCATGAAAAAGAAAGACAGCTCCCGGCTCTATTGCGCTGTTTATCTTCTCAAGCAATTTATTCTCATCTTTAATTACGGTATCCATTGATCTTACACTCCAGCCAACCGGTATATAACCGCCTTTTATTATTGCTTTTTTAACATGGGGGTTGGTTACGCCGTATGGCGGTCTGAACAGTTTTGGTTTTAACCCCGTAACCCGTTCCATTTCCTGGTCCATCTGTTTAAGATCATCCTGCATTTTTTTTGCTGAATACATATCAAACCAAAAATGGTGTGAATAGCTGTGGTTACCAATGATATGACCTTCTTGCTGTACCTGCTTTAAAATATGTTCATTGCCCGCAATACGATTGCCGATACAGAAAAAAGCGGCTTTTACATTTTCATTTTTCAATACCTGCAAAATTTCGGGCGTATGATCTGCTGCGGGACCGTCGTCAAAGCTGATGGCGATCTCTTTTCTTTCAGTTTCGGCTTTGCAAACAATGGGAATAAAAAAGTTTGACCCAACATTATAGCAGCCCCAAAAAACAATGAGTGACCAGGTAATAAATAAAAGGGGGTACATATAAACAGGCAGTCCAAATTTTATATGCACGCCAATTAAAGCAGCGAGTATTACAATGAAAAAGATATTTGTATTCCGGAAGTTTAGCATGCCGACAATAAAAATAAAGAATGATGTATGCCCTGGTAATGGTTATAAACTAAAATCCTTTTGATCTTTTTGTCTGAATTATAATTCAATGCAGGAGGAACTTCACCCGTTTTAACGACAACAGCTGCCAGCCACATCGCAAATGATGAAGCTGTTGGATATTCTCCACATAAAAATTTATAATTGATCGTATCCCTGGTATTGAAAACCGTTTGGGCAAGCTGATCATATACTTCATCAGCCCTTGCATCGCCATTTTTCCCGGTGATGACCAGGTCAATATCATCTATATTGATCGAGTGGGTTTCTAAAAATGCAGTGACCTGGTTTTCGATCTCCCCAATTCCTGCTGGCTTATAAAATGTGTGCAGTCCATCCAGCTTTGCATGATCAGTTGCTGAAGGTTCATTGGCTAATAAGAAGAATGTGGCTCCTTCGCCGGCTATGGTTCCTTTGCTTTTTGTTTTATAAATATCCATGTTGGATACCGTTCCCTGCTTATATAAACCTAGCCTGTTTAAAATGGTATGACTGGTATTGGTGATCTCATCAATGGCACCAACCAACACATTGGCTGCTTCATTTTCTTTTAATAACAACATGCCGTCAAGCAAAGCGCTTTCAAAAGAACAACCCCGGTGTACAAAAGCATTGTTATAGTTATTGCATTGCAACATCAACCCGATCTGTGCGCCAATGGTATTATGTGTTGATTGTATAAAAGCAGTGGGCGTCAGCAGCTCTTCATTGAATTCAACCATCTTGCTTAAAAAAGAATTGGTGTCTTCCAGGCAGCCATAGGCAGTACCGGTAACAATGGCATCCGGAATTTTTATTTCAGCTTCCTGCAAACACTCCATGGCAGCAGCCACACCCATGCGTATGATGCGGCTCATGCGCCTGATCTGTTTGGGATCAATAAATTCTTTGTAATCGGGTTCAATACAGCTAAGGCGGTTGCCGGTATATGCAACAGCATCAACCAATGGCTGATGGCCAAAGGTTTTTTGCGGGGAGATATTGCCTGTTGCCCTGATGTACATGTTTATGCTGTTAATATATTTTAGGGTTAGAAAGTTTAGGGAAGTTTAGGGGGTTTAGAGTACATCTAAACTTCCTAAACCTTCTAAACTATCTAAACCAATTCAAGTTTTTAATTCATTCCACTTTCGAAAAAATCAATGATGAACAATTACCCCCAAAACCAAAGGAATTGGAAAGCACATGTTTAACTTCAACGTTCTTAATAAATTCTCTTACGGGCACAAAGGGCAGATCAACCATGGGTGTTTGCAAACGAAGGTTTGGAAAGATCACGCCATGCTGTAAAGCCAAAACAGAGAACACGGCTTCTATACCACCGCTTGCCCCCAATGTATGACCAGTAAATGTTTTTGTTGAACTCATTTTTGGATATTCGCCTTCGAACAATCTCTTGATGGCGGTTCCTTCTGCAATATCATTATTCTGTGTGCCTGTACCATGCAGGTTGATGTAATCAATATCACCGGGCTTTAAACCGCTTTTTTTAAGAGCACCACTCATGGCCAGGTAAGAACCCGTTCCATCAGGTGATGAAGCTGTTTGGTGATAGGCATCATTGGCATTGCAATACCCGCTAAGAATTATTCCCGGTTTATTTTTTAATGTAGCTGCTACTTTATCTGATACCAAAACAACATACCCTGCACCTTCTCCAAGATTAAGCCCACGGCGGTTCTCGTCAAATGGCTGGCAAAACTGTTCGTCAACGATCATCAAGGTATTAAAACCGTTGAGGGTGAATTTGGTGAGCGAATCGGTTCCGCCTGCAACCACCACATCCAGCATATTATTCCTGATCAACCTGGCGCCAAAAAAAATGGCATTGGCCGAAGAAGAACAGGCGGTGCTGATGGTACTGATATGATCTTTAATTCCCAAGGCATCTGCAACCAGTTCAGTTACACTGCCGCATTCGTGGTTGATCACATCACGTAACTTGCCTTTATTATTATCAGCAATAAATTCAGTGAAAAATTTTTCGGTCTTATCCATACCGCCAACCGAATTGGCAGAGATGAATCCTGTACGCAGGCTTTTAATATTTTCTATGCCGGCATCATCAAGCCCTTCCTTAGCAGCGATCATACTTAATAAAGCAGTTCGGCTTTTTGTTTTGGGAAAACCTGTAAGTTTGGCAAGTTCATCGTTACTTAGTTTCACTTCGGCAACCGGTAATCTCTGGCGGTGTACAGAATCCAGGTGATGCATCGGACCCATTCCCGCCCTCCCATTTTCCAGCGCATCAAGGCATTCGGCGACATTATTGCCTATCGCCGAAATGATACCTGTGCCGGCAATAAAAACGGGTGCGTTCATTTTATGAATTCTGGGCTTGGTGAGCAGTTATATATTCAGCCATGGTCCTTACCGAATGGAATACTTTGGGACCATCTTCTGCATTGGATAATTTGATCTTATAATTTTGCTGCAACAGAACGATCAATTCCAGCGCATCTATTGAATCTAAACCGAGGCCCTCAACAAACAATGGCTGGTCATCTCCTATATCCTCAGGTTTTGTATCCTGCAAATTCAACTGGGCAATGATCTGTGTTTTCAGATCCGACATTAATTTATCCATTTTTACTTTTTGTTTTACCGCCATCGCATCTGCTATGATGTTTATGGTGCTCTTATTTTAAACTTTTAGGCTGTCAGCCTGCCTGTCCCGATCATTTTCGGGTAGCTTGTCGAAGGCGGGGTCATTTAACAACCCGGGTTCGACAAGCTCACCCTGACAACTATTTTGAAATTTGATCTTCTTTAATTTTATTTAGATTTTCTTTTGTAAAATTAACTGAATTGGCGCTTTTATCTTTCTCTATTAAAAATAAAGTTGCATTGTACCGGTCGTCAAGCACATCTACCCAGCCGCAAATACAGCACTGCAATATATTGTTATTAATCAGGTTGCTTACATATTGTTCAATAAATCCGGCATCAAAGTCCTCAAAAATAAAAAAAGCATTCTCGCCCTTAAAATGATGCCTGATGGATATTTCACCAATGACGATATTTGGCAATGTGTA
>JBDSGK010000233.1:0-8635 GCA_039919015.1 Ferruginibacter sp. | reverse complement strand
AAATTAAATTTTATCTCTGATAAAAGTGAATGGACCGGAACAACGATCAGTTTCGATATTTCTGAACAGGATAACAAAACGCAATTACGCTTTACGCACGCTGGTTTACACCCGGATATTGAATGTTATGGCGCCTGTTCAAATGCATGGAGCCAGCTTGTTCAACAAAGCCTGTTGAGTTTGATAACAACCGGCAAAGGCAAAAAGATTTTTTAAGAATAAAGACAACAAGGCAGGCTTTATACCTTAACCGCCACGCTATGCACCGCAGCCGCCATTTCTTTTATTAGATTGGGATCTTTTTCAATGGCATTGCCAACAACAATTACATCGGCGCCGGCCTTACAGTTGAGGTAAGCTTTTTCAGGTTCAATGATACCACCACCAATTATTAAGGGTGCTTCAATAACCGAAGCAACTTTGGCGATCATGTCTTCACTGATGGCACGCTTGGCACCACTGCCTGCATCCATATAAATAAGTTTCATGCCCAGCATTTCGCCGGCCATGGCCGTACACATGGCGATCTCATTTTTATCGGAAGGTAAGGGTGAGGCATTGGAAATATAAGAAACGGTTGTTGGCGCTCCGCCATCAACCACCATATAACCGGTTGATAAAATTTCAAGCCCGCTTTGTTTTACAACAGGCGCAGAAATTACGTGTTGCCCGATCAGCATATCGGCATTGCGCCCGCTGATGAGTGATAAATATAATAAGGCATCGGCATATTTACTTACCTGATTGGGGCTGCCAGGGAAAAGTATAACCGGGATATTGCAACTGCGCTTTATCAACTGCACACATTCATCTAAATAATTGGAAATAACGAGGCTGCCGCCCACTAAAAAATAATCAACTTTGGCAGCCATTGCCAGTTCAATTAACTGCTCAAGGTTGCTGTCGTTTACCTTATCCGGGTCGATCAATACGGCAAACGATTTTCTATGTTGCTGTTTACGTTCCGTTAATGAATGGTAAATTCCTTTAATCATTTCCTCGCTATTGGTTTCATGCAAAAATGTGTAAAAAATAGTTCTTATCGAAATATAAGACCTAAATAAAACGGATATAGTTGCAAATTCGTACTTTTTCGGGTTAATTTTGATAGATGCCCGATATTACTTACGAGATAAAGTTCAAAACGGCCCGAAGTGGTGGAAAAGGAGGTCAGCATGTTAACAAAGTGGAAACCATGGTGGAGGGGTATTGGCATATAGAAAACTCTGGTTTGGTTAGTGCTGAGCAGAAAATACTACTACAGGAAAAACTCGCTAAAAAGATCAATTCTGAAGGATTTTTATTGGTAAAAAGCCAAACCGACAGGTCGCAACTGGGCAACAAGCAGCAGGTGATTAAAAAAATGGGTCTACTGGTTAACAAGGCCCTGGTTATACCAAAAGCACGCAAAGCAACCAAAATACCAAAAGCTGTTAAACAGAAAAGACTGGAAAACAAAAAACTTGTATCTGAGATCAAAACCAACCGGAAAAAAATAAGCTTATAGTTCAAATCAATTCAGTTCTGCATCATTTATTTTACCGGCATAACGCTCATATCCTTCCAAAAAATAATTACGGCAAAGAAACCTTAGGTACCTTAAAGATCACTAATAAAATTATTGCTTCCGTCCGGCCTTTAAGGTTTCCAGTTTTTGCTTTTGCTTTTCAATATCTGTCAGCTGGTTCTCCTGGTTCTTTTTATTATCTTCTATATCTTTTTCAATATGCTGCCTTTTCTTATCCAGGCTCTGCCCCTCATCAATAAGATCATTGTATTTTTTATCTGCTTTAGTAACTGCATCCTGTTGCTCAGTGATCTGCATTTCGAGGTCATAGGCGGTGATCATGACTACCATATTTTCCAGGTATTTTTTTGCACTGGCAAACAATACGGCATCATCTTTAGTTGTAGCAAAATTTTCTGCTCCCTTTGACATCATTAACGTAACCGTTGAATTATCCTTATTGCGCCTGCTCTTTCTTTCGGCCATAAAATACAGGTCATACTCCCCGTTGCCCAATTCGGGCAGCCTTACCGACCTGTATACAGTAAATCCTTTTGAATCTTTTCCCTTGTATCCCAGTTGCAGCATTTTATCATCAATGGCCTTCATGATCGTTTTTTCCGGGAAAGCTATTTCGTTGGTAACCACCTGCCGGTCAACTTTAAGATAGCTGGCAGTGGCTATCTCTGATTGTGCCAATGCCGGTAAGTAAATCGCAGCTAAGGCCAGCGCAATACATATTATTCTCATGATTTTTTTTAACAAAGGTAATTTATCAATGGGTGGTTTTAAATAAACTTTAATTAAAATTATAAAGGTAAATTTGAACCTAAATTAAAAATTTAATTGAGCGGCATTAAAAAATTAGCAGGGCAAACATTATGGTATGGCGTGCCTACCATTGCAAGTCGTTTCCTGGGTTATTTAATGAATATGGCTTTGCCTTTTTTTGTTGCCATGCCCGAAAAAACTGCCGACCTGGTACAGGTGTACACCATCATTCCTTTTTTGAATGTATTGTATGCGTATGGTTTGGAAACCGCTTATTTCCGCTTTTCCCAAACCCATGATAAACAAAAACTGTACAACACGCTTTCTCTTTCTCTTTTATTCAGCAGTATATTTTTTACGGTTATTTTATTGCTTTGTAAAGATTCCCTGGTCAATGCTGCCGATCTTGAACAGCATCCCAATTATATGCTGTGGATGATCGCCATCATTGCGGTTGATAATTTAAACACCTTACCCTTTGCCAAACTAAGGCAGGAGAACAGGCCCAGGCGATATGCATTTGCCAGGGTAGCGGGTATTGTTATCAATGTATCTGTTGTTATTTTTTTTATTGGCATTGTTCCAAAAATATTGACAACTCACCCTGATAGTTTTTTAAATTCCATCTATAACAAAGATTTTGGCCTGGGATATTATTTACTCGGTAACCTCTGCGGCAGCTTATTTACTTTGCTTGTTCTCTCCAAAGAGATCAGGCAGGTCAGGATCCAATTCGATCTTAAGCTCTGGAAAGAAGTGATGCGCTACAGCGCCCCCCTGATCATTGTTGGATTGGGCGGCATGATCAACGATGTGCTCAGTCGTTTAATTTACAGGCATGTGGTTGACCTGCCACAAAACGAGGCTGATCATGAGCTGGGTATCTTCGCCAATATCTTCCGTATTGCCCTCCTCATCACCATCATGATACAGGCCTTCCGCATGGCAGCCGAACCTTTTTTCTTTAACCAGAGTAAAGATGAAAATGCGCCAAAGACCTATGCAAGGGTGATGAAGTTCTTTGTGATCGCCTGTTGCTTTATGTTCCTTTTCATCGGGTTATTTTTAGATGCCTTTCGTTGGATATTTATAACTTTTGCAAACCCACGCTGGGCCGAAGGTATAGAGGTAGTGCCTTTCCTGGCTTTGGGAAATATTTTCCTGGGTATTTATTATAACCTCAGTGTTTGGTATAAGCTCACCAATAAAAATATGTATGGCGCTATGATAACGATCGGCGGGGCTGTTATTACGGTTGTTTTAAACATGGTGCTTATACCAAAACTGCATTATACCGGCGCAGCCATTGCAACATTCAGTTGTTACCTGTTCATGATGCTGGTAAGTTATGTGTTGGGACAAAAATATTATCCCATTCCGTATGCAGTTAAAAAATTACTGGCTTACCTAACGTTGTCTGTGCTCATCTATTTTCTGCATCTTGGACTGGTAAAACTGTTTACCGGTTCTTTATTATTTTCATTGGGCACGGGCTTTGTACTATTTATTGGCTTTACCTGGTTTGTTACAAAGGTTGAAGCAAAGGAACTGGCAAAAATGCCGGTGGTTGGAAAATATTTTTTACCAAACTGAATTTCATTTTAGGCAGTGTGGGTTAGCTGAAATTCATGCAAAGCCCTGGTGTGTTGGGCTTTGGTAAATACCGGTTGGGCTAACTATAAAATCCAATCGGTACAACAGATAAATTATTTACGAATGAACAAAGCGCAATTTGGAATGATAGGTCTGGGTACCATGGGAAGAAACCTGGTGCTGAATATTGCCGACCATGGCTTTTCGGTTTGTGGTTACGACAGGGATATTGCTCAACAACAACGTTTAATATCAGAAGGAAGCGGTAAGCGGGTTACGGTTGCAGCAAGTCTTGAAGAACTGGTTGCAGCGCTTGAAAAACCCGCAAAGATCATGCTGTTGGTGCCTGCCGGAAAAATTGTAGATGCCGTGCTGACCGACCTGGTACCACTTTTACAAAAAGATGATATCGTTATTGATGGCGGCAATTCTCATTTTACAGATACAGATAGAAGGTATACACAATTACAGGCAAGTGGAATTCATTTTATGGGCATGGGTGTAAGCGGTGGCGAAGAAGGTGCCAGGTTTGGCCCCAGCATGATGCCGGGCAGTAATGAACAAAGTTTTAATGCAGTTAAAGATATACTGGAAAGTATTGCGGCTAAAACAGCAGATGGCCCCTGTGTAAGTTTTATTGGCAACGGCGCCGCAGGCCATTACACCAAAATGGTACACAATGGTATTGAATACGCCATGATGCAGTTGATCAGTGAAGTGTACGGGTTGTTAAAGTATGTGGGCAGGTTATCTAATGAGGAGTTGCATCAAACCTTTGCTGCATGGAATAAAACTGAGCTGCAGGGTTTCTTAATAGAAATAACAGCCGATGTATTTTTAAAGAAAGATGATAAAACAGGAAATTTTCTGGTAGATATGATCCTTGACAAAGCCAAACAAAAAGGTACCGGTATGTGGACCAGTCAAAGTGCCATGGACCTTAACGTTCCAATTCCCATTATAGATGCAGCAGTAAGCATGCGTTATCTTTCTGCTATGAAAGAAGAAAGAGTGGATGCAGCCGTGGCATATGCAGTTGACGTAAAACCTGCTATAGTTAATAAAGAAGAGTTGATCAAAACCTGTAAAAATGCTTTGAATTTTTCTTTCATACTGTCTTATGCCCAGGGATTGCATTTATTACAGACAGCTTCCAACACATATAATTACAATGTAGAGATGGCAGAAGTTGTGAGAGTATGGAAAGGCGGATGTATTATCCGGTCTGCGTTGTTAAATGACCTGCACAAAGCATATATTGAACACGATACTCTTAGTAACATTATCCATTCTGATGTATTTGTAAACACGCTAATAACCTTAAGACAACATGCAGCGGATCTTTGCAGCATCAGCATAAATAATAAATTACCTGCTGCAGCATTTGCCGCGTCATTGAATTATTTTGATGCTTATTGTACAGAGGATCTACCTGCAAACCTGATCCAGGCGCAGCGGGATTATTTTGGTGCACACACTTACGAGCGCAATGATGGAAGTAGAGGAAGTTTTCACACAGACTGGAAATAAAATTATGGCCTCACCTAAAAAAAACAGAACCCCGCAGTCGATCATCATCTTTGGTGCCGGTGGCGACCTGTGCTGGCGCAAACTGATACCGGCATTGTACAACTTATATCTTAGCGACAACCTGCCTGAGAAATTTTTTATAACTGCTATTGATCATAATCCCCTAAAAGAGGAAGCCTATAAAAAACATTTGCTGGAAGGAGTAAATAAATTCAGCCGCATGGGAAAGGCAGATAAGAGTGCCTGGAAAAATTTCAGCAGCCGTATCCATTTCCAGCAGGGCGATTTTACCAATGCAGTTTTATATATTGCTCTTGGTAAAGCGTTAGATGGTTATGACAGGAAAACAGGACAGCGTTGCAACAGGCTTTTTTGTTATTCCGTATCGCCACGTTTTATTGAGGCCATCAGTGAGCAGCTTTATAAAAACAAAATTGCAACCAATAAAGATGCCGACCGTATCATTATTGAAAAACCATTTGGAAGCGATCTGCAAACTGCAGAAAAACTGAATTTATTTTTATCCAGGCGGTTTGCCGAAAAACAGGTTTATCGTATTGATCACTACCTGGGTAAAGAGACCGTACAAAACATCATGGCCTTTCGCTTTGCCAATTATATATTTGAGCCATTGTGGAATAACAAGTTCATTGACCATGTGCAGGTAACTGTTTCAGAAACCGTAAGCGTGGGCAGCCGTGCCGGCTATTACGAACAGGCAGGGGCAGTAAGGGATATGATCCAGAATCATTTACTGCAATTGCTTTGTGTGCTGGCCATGGAGCCACCAAAAAAACTGGATGCAACAGAGATACGCAATAAAAAACTGCAGGCACTCAAAGCGATCAGGCCTTTTAATAAAAAGACAATAGCAAAGAACATTGTAAGAGGGCAATACACAGCAGGTAATGTAAACGGAGTTAAGCAAGCAGCTTATCGTAAAGAAGAAAATGTTGATCCTTTATCTTTTACTGAAACCTTTTTTGCCGGCAAATTCTTTATTGATAATGAACGATGGAAAAATATTCCCTTTTACCTCCAAACTGGAAAATCTTTATCCAAACAGGTTTCTTTAATTGTTATCCAGTTTAAAAATACACCACATAAGATCTTTAAGGAAGACAGCAATCCCAATAGGTTAGTCATAACTATTCAGCCCGATAATGAAATAAGCCTTTGGTTTGAAAGCAAAGTGCCCGGGCTGGAAATGAAACTGAAAAATGTGGAAATGGATTTTACCTACCGCGAAAGTTATGCTGAACAGTTGCCGGAAGCCTATGAAGCTTTATTACTGGATGCTATGGAGGGTGATGCTTCTTTATTTATGCGGAACGACCAGGTAGAAATGGCCTGGAAAATTGTTATGCCGATCCTTAATGAATGGCAAAAACAAAAAAGGATCGGTTTAAAATTCTATAAAGCCGGCAGCACCGGGCCTAAAGCCGCAAATGATCTTTTAAAAAATGACGGAAGGAAATGGTGGCTCTGATAAAATAAAATTTATATGCTTCATTATAGTTCATACCAATTATTAAGCACTGCAGCAGCGCATTTTTTTACAATAGCGTATGACAAAAATATGGCCAGGCACGGCAAATTCATTGTGGCCCTCAGCGGAGGCAGTACACCAAAAAAAATGTACCAGCTATTGGCAACAGCGCCATTCAGCAAAAACATAAACTGGAAAAAAGTTTTTATCTTTTTTAGTGATGAACGTTATGTACCGCATAGTGATACCGAAAGTAATTTCAACATGGCTTCTGCAGCATTGCTTGATCATGTGTCTATACCACGTAAAAATATCTTTGCAATACCTACAGGTTCCACTCCTGCAAAGGATGCAGCCAGCTACGAGAAAGGGATAAAAAAAATAACAGGCAGTAAAAAGCCTGCCTTCCACCTGGTGCTGCTTGGTATGGGTGCTGATGGACATACGGCTTCACTTTTTCCGCACCATGAAATACTCCAGGAAAAGAAACGGCTAGTAAAAGAGGTCTTTTTAAAAGACAAGGAAATATACCGCATCAGTTTTACCCTGCCCCTGATAAACCGGGCAAAACAGATCTTATTGCTGGTAGCAGGTAAAGAAAAAACTGCGGTATTAAAGAAAGTATCTGCCAACCGAAAAACCAGCAAGCCCTTACCCGTACAATTGTTGAAAGGAAATATTACCTGGATGGTAACCGGATAAATTTACAGCGGATCAATATTTTTTATAGAGATCAAAGATGATCCGTTTGTCTGTATCATTAAGCACAGCGACAGAATCCTGTTGAACAAAATGTAATTTAAAAGCTTTGATCGCAGATATCGAGTCACGGGTATCATAACCAATGATCCTTAGTGCCTGCATGGCATTAAAATTTTCAGGCTGGTTTACATTAGCTATATCGTACCAATAACCAAAACCATTTGCTGCCAGTTGCTGCCATGGGAAAAAGCGGTTGGGATCAACTTTTCTTGAAGGTGCAATATCGGCATGCCCAATAAAATTTGCGGTTGGAATATTGTAACTTTTTTTAAGCGACCTTAAAACGATCAGCAGGTTTTTGATCTGGGCTTCGGTAAAAGGTTCAAAGCCGTTGTTGTCGAGTTCAATACCGATCGATACGGAATTGATATCTGTAACATTGCCCCACCTGCCTGCGCCTGCATGCCAGGCACGCAGGTAATCGTTTAACATGTGTTGTACAGTGCCATCTTTACAAATTACATAATGAGCACTCACTTCTGTACGGGGCAGTGTAAAAGTGTTTAATGTTTGATCACAACTGTTTTGCGCTGTATGATGTATGATCACAAAATTTGGCCTGCGCATGCTGAAGTTGGTAGTACCTACCCAGGCTCCTGCCTTGCTGCTGTCAATACCGGCAGGTTGTTTTTTTATTTCGTTGGCAAAGTTCTTTGCCTGGTTTTTATACGCTTTATTGGTGGCAGCGTATTTGCCCGTACTGCAACTGTTGCTGATCACAATAATAAAAAATGCTGCTATTATTTTATACTTCATAACAATTTTTAAACAGGAAAGTTACTGATAAAACGCAGCAATTATTTTAACACTAATAAAAATAGCCGTTTTTTCAAACAGCTTCTTTAATTTTATATGCTAAACATTAACTCCTAACTCCTAACTCCTAACTCCTAACTCCTAACTCCTAACTCCTAACTCCTAACTCCTAACTCCTAACTCCTAACTCCTAACTCCTAACTCCTAACTCCTAACTCCTAACTCCT
>JBDSGK010000232.1:0-19385 GCA_039919015.1 Ferruginibacter sp. | reverse complement strand
CCATAGCTTCTCATGAACCCGCTGTTGATGGTGCTGCCCAATAAATACCAAAACACCAGCAACACCTGGAATTTTCTGAAATGAAGAATAAAAAGCTGAATGGGAAAGGAATAATAGATGTCTTTCAGTGCCTGCTTCATGAATGGGGTGTTTTTTAAAAGTACAACATAAACACCCATAAAGCAAACGCCCCTGTTGTTCCCGGTGAGTCACCCCAAGGGGGTGACTCACCGGGAACATTCAAACACATCTATATCCTTTGTTTTTTTCTTACAATAAAGATCAACGAAATAATTATCATCAACAATACCATGGCAATAAACTGGTGAGACGCTCCTGTTAAAACAAAGCGGTCTGGATGCGTTGCATTCAACACCGTTAATATACCCAGCAAAGCCTGCAGCAGTATCAGCAGTAGCAATGTAAAACGAAGCCTGCTGAATAATTTGTTATTCCCTATTGACCGTGATCTGAACCACCAGAAACCAATTAATACGACCAATACATAAGCCAGTCCGCGATGAATAAAATGAATCATAATTGGATTGGCAACCAGGTTTTTTACAAAAGGCGAAAGTTCAAACATGGATGCAGGGATCATACTGCCATTAATATCCGGCCAGGTGGGAGCAGTCATCGCGGCCCGCAGGCCTGCCATAAATCCGCCGTATACCAGCTGGAAAAACAAAACAACTACAATGATCAGCAACAAATTTTTGAGTTTGGTATTGGTTACAATTTGTCTTTCGTGAACTAAGAGGCTTAGTGCAAACCATAAAGTGTAACACAACAACCCAAGCGCTGCAATAAAATGCGTGGTAAGTTCAACGTGGCCAACAAAATATTTTTCGGGTACCAGTCCGCTTTTAACCATGATCCATCCTATAAAACCCTGTACCCCGCCAAGCAAAAACAGGATGATCATCGGCTTGATCATTCTTTTGTTGAATTTTCCTGCAGCCACAAAATAAATGAACCCAACTAAAAAGACCAGGCCCATCAACCTTGCCCAGCTACGGTGAAGCCATTCCCAGAAAAAAATAAATTTGAATGCTGATAAAGAAAAGTGCTGGTGTACGTATTTAAACTGGTCGGTTACTTTATACTTATCAAATTCTGCCTGCCAGGCGGTATCATTCATGGGCGGTAAAGCACCGGTAATGGGTTTCCATTCAGTAATGGAAAGGCCTGATTCGGTCAAACGGGTAATGCCGCCAATTAAAACCTGGATGATGATCATAGCTACACCGATCAAAAGCCATGTGGCTATTTGCCTTTGCGCACGTTCTTGTCTTAATGTCTCCATCGCAATCGCAAATTTACATCAGCAAATGCTGTTAACACAAAATGAATTGTTTTTTTATGATTTTGACGGATATTTGAGGCTAAGAGGTTAAAAGGAAAAGAGAAAAGACTGATTCTCCTTTCGCCTCCTTTTTCTCTTTTAACCTCTTAGCCAATTTTTTTAAGACAGATGTTATATCAATTTTTCAAAAGCCAATTAATAGAAGCCGGCCTGGATGAGGCGGGGCGTGGATGTTATGCCGGGCCTGTATTTGCAGCGGCTGTTATTTTACCTAAGGATTTTCATCATCCTTTATTAAATGACAGTAAGCAGTTAAATGAAAAAGAAAGAGACCTGCTCAGGCCAATCATTGAGAAGGAAAGCATTGCCTTTGCTGTAGCTTCGGTTGATAACGATACCATCGACAAAATAAATATATTACAGGCAAGTTTTAGTGCCATGCATCTTGCACTGGCTCAATTACAGGTAATACCTGAGTTCTTATTGATCGACGGAAACCGTTTCAGATCCTATGATCAGATTCCCCATGAATGTATCATCCAGGGAGATGGAAAATATACTGCCATTGCAGCGGCCAGTATTTTAGCTAAAACATACCGGGATGAATTCATGCAAAAGATCCATTCCGATTTTCCTTATTATGGCTGGGACACCAATAAAGGATACGGAACTGCCACTCACCGCATCGCCATAGAACAATACGGACTTTGCTGCCACCATCGTAAAAGCTTTAATATTCAACCCAGTTCAAATGTTTTAGTGTAGCGAAGCTGTAAAGGTTTTCAATGGAAGAACTTCAGCTTGATCTATATTTTTTATTCAAAGATAAATTCACCTTGTCCCTGCCTGGTGATCGACCATTCGTCGGTTGTACAATCTACTACGGTTGATGGCACCATACTTCCTATGCCTCCGTCAATTACAAAATCTACTTTATCACCAAATTTTTCATAGATCACTTCAGGGTCGGTATATTCTTCCACCATTTCCCCTGGTAAGGATGCACTTAGAATGGGATTACCCAATTCGTCTAAGATATGCTGGCAGATAATATTATCCGGCACCCTTATACCAACCGTTGATTTTTTACTCTGCAGAATTTTCGGTACCTGTTTACTGGCCGGTAATATAAAAGTATAAGGACCCGGCAAATAACTTTTCAGCATCCGGTATAGCGGGGTATCAATGCTTTTTGTGTAATCGCTCAAATGGCTCAGGTCGCGGCAGATGAATGACAGTTGGGCTTTTTGGGGATCTATATTCTTTATTTTACAAATACGCTCTACGGCCTTGTGCTGGTTAATGTCACAGCCCAGGCCATAAATGGTATCCGTGGGGTAAATGATCACCCCCCCGTCTTTCAGGCATTCTGTAACCTGCTTAATTAACCTTGGCTGGGGGTCTTCGGGATGTATCTGTATTAACACGCTTTTTTTAAATTTTAATGTTTTTGTGTAACTATTATAGACAAACTATGTACCGATATTATCACAACTTACTAAAATCATTTTAATCAATTACTTTTGCCCGCAGCACCCGTGTTGGACAGCTTTAATAAAAATTATAAACTTAGCTTATGTCAGTAATAGTTGTTGGTACCATGGCTTTTGATGCTATTGAAACCCCATTTGGTAAAGTAGATCAAATTGTTGGAGGTTCGGGCACTTATGTTGCCTATGCAGCAGCCAATTTTACAACCCCTATCCAGCAGATCTCTATTGTTGGTTATGATTTTCCCCAGGAAGAAATGAACGAATTAAAAAAACGTGGCATTGCACTGGATGGTGTTGAGATCGTAAAAGACAAAAAGTCTTTCTTCTGGAGTGGTAAATACCACATGGATATGAACACCCGTGATACATTGATCACCGACCTGAATGTATTGGAAGATTTTAACCCTATTGTGCCGGATTCATACCAGGGCGCTGATTTTTTAATGCTGGGTAACCTGATGCCCAAATTACAGTTGAGCGTAATTGACCAGTTGACCGTTCGCCCCAGGCTGATCGTAATGGATACGATGAATTTCTGGATGGATATTGCCATGGATGATCTGAAAGAAGTATTAAAAAAAGTGGATGTACTTTTAGTGAACGATGCAGAAGCCAGGCAGCTGAGCGGAGAGCTTTCATTGGTTAAAGCCGCACGTGCCATCATGAAAATGGGGCCTAAATTCTTAATTATAAAAAAAGGAGAACACGGGGCATTGCTGTTTAATGAGAACCATGTGTTCTTTGCACCGGCCCTGCCATTGGAAGAAGTATTTGACCCAACAGGTGCAGGTGATACTTTTGCAGGAGGGTTTATCGGGCATCTTGCAAAGACAAAGGACATCAGTTTTGAAAATATGAAGACAGCCATTATCGTAGGCAGTGCCATGGCCAGTTTTTGTGTTGAAAAATTTGGCCCTGAAAGGCTTAAAGAAATTACCAAAGAAGATATTGATACCAGGCTAACAGAATTTGTGCAGTTGGTGAATTTTGATATTGACCTGGTGTAACCTTATTGACTGATCACAAAACAAAAAATCATGCTTGAAATACTTGCTATTATCTTTCTGTCGAAGAAAAACGGGAAACTGGCAGAACAAAAAGGGCTTAAATCCAGCACCTGGATATTTTACAGCGTAATTTGCTGGATAGGATTTGAATTTATTGGTGCTATAGGGGGCATTATGATGTTTGGCCAGGAGAATTTTTTTCCTGCCTACCTGCTAGCCTTAGCCATGGCAGTTTCGAGCTATTTTTTCATCCGCTCTATATTAAATAAAAAGCCCGACAACGTGGATGAAGACATTAACCGGATCGG
Source organism: Ferruginibacter sp. (assembly GCA_039919015.1). Lineage (GTDB taxonomy): Bacteria > Bacteroidota > Bacteroidia > Chitinophagales > Chitinophagaceae > Ferruginibacter. Next base: position 15,271 of record JBDSGK010000232.1, on the reverse strand, counting down.
GGTAAGTGACCTGTATCCTGAAAGATTACCTAAATAAAAAATATATTCAAAGTTTAAAACTTTGGCAATGCTACTTTATAAATTGAGACCATATAAAAGCCCATCCTTACCCGATACCAGCCAGATATTTCCTTCATCAAGTAATAACTTATCCGGCTGCCATGCACTGAGGTCTGTTAATATTATAAGTTTTTTTATTTTGTGATTGTATTGCAAAAGATGGTTACCGTATAGTATCCAGATATTTTCATTATCAGCTTTCAACAGTTTTGTATTACTGTTTTCAATAAGGCTGTCCGATAAAGAGGAAATTTGCACCTGCTGTTTTATTTTAAGTTTGCCTGAAAGTATGGTCAGTTTATCATCATAAAAAATATACGTGAACTTGTCGGTTGTGAGCATAGGGGGCATTCCAAAAAAAATATCTCCTAAAATATCTTCAGCCAGTTTACCATTTATTTCCAGTCCGTCGTGCGAAAGAGCAGTGAAATTTTTTACGCATGGAATATTTTCAACAAACAGGCTTGCTTTAACTGAACAGGTGGTATCAAGCAATACCCCATCATAACCCAATTCAAACCAATTACTGCCTTCGGCATTAGCCAGTATCTTATTGTCGAAATAATAAGGTTGGTTGGAAAGACCATGCGCAATAAACCGGCTCCAGCTAACCGTATCCTTCGCCAGGTCGTAAGCCACAATACAACCAAAATCATAAATGGCAGTGCCATAGAGTATGCCATTCTTTATAATAGGCCGGGTTTGCAGTGGACCAAAAGGAAGTTCCTTAATTAATTTTCCATCAACAAGGCTGAGCTGTACAGCGCTTTCATTTTCATCTTTGGATGCCGCAGCATAAACAATATTGCCTGTTACAAATACCGGTATGGTCGTTTTATAGTTTGTTTTATACGACCATTTAAGTGATCCGTTATTTTTATTGTACGCATACACATAATAATCATTGGCATTAAAAAGTATTGTTGTGTCGTGAATAGTTATGGAAGAATAAAATTTATCCAATTGGCCTTCCTTAAAACTTTGCTGTGAACGGAAGAACTCTTTTTGGGAATAAGCTGTGGTGGCAACCAACAACAGGACGATAAATAGAAAATACTGATTTTTCAATAAGGGTCTCATGGTTAAATTTTAGTCAGGGTATTATATATATAAATGCTTACCGGATCTATTGCTACATTAAACTTATGCAAAATAGATCCGGTTAGTATTTTTTAAAGCGAGAAAGCTTTGTTAAAGATTTATTTTATTATTCCCTCCAGTGCAAACAAAAATGCATATTCCCTTGCCCTGTCTTTTAAAGATTTAAAGCGGCCGCTTGCACCACCATGGCCCACTTCCATATCAGTATGTAACAGTAGAATATTTTTACCGGTACCCATCTCTCTTATTTTAGCCACCCACTTGGCCGGTTCAAAATATTGTACCTGGCTGTCGTGCAGGCCGGTTGTTACCAGCATATTGGGGTAGGATTGTTTTATTACATTATCGTAAGGCGAATAAGATTTCATGTACATATAACTTTCCTTATTGGCAGGATTGCCCCACTCATCGTATTCATTTGTTGTTAATGGAATGGAGGCATCGCTCATGGTGGTCACCACATCAACAAAAGGTACAGCGGCAATTACACCATGCCACAGATCGGGCCGCATATTTACAACAGCTCCCATTAATAAACCCCCGGCACTTCCTCCTGCGGTATATAAATGTTCTTTACTTGTGTACTTACCTGACAGTAAAAACTCTGCACAATCAATAAAATCAGTAAAGGTATTTATCTTCTTCATCATTTTACCATCCTCGTACCAACTCCTGCCCATCTCCTGTCCGCCCCTGATATGTGCTATGGCATAAGCAAACCCACGGTCCAGTAAACTTAAACGTACACTGCTGAAAGATGCTTCCATACTGGCGCCATAAGAGCCATAGCCATACAATAACAAAGGAGCGTGTCCATCTTTCTTAAACCCTTTTTTGTAAACTATTGACACGGGAATTTTTGTACCGTCTTTTGCTGTAGCCATCACCCTTTCGGTCTCATAATCCCCGGATTTAAAAGTTCCGATCACTTCCTGTTGCTTCATCAGTTTTTTTTCTTTGGTAGTCATATTATAATCATATACCGAGTTGGGTGTGGTTAACGAGGTGTAGCTATACCGCATCACATCTGTATTATAATCGGGTATGGAGGAAATATTTGCTGCATAAGCAGCTTCATCAAATTTTAAATAATGAGAGCTGTTGTCTTTTGTATTTAAGATGTGTATCTGTGTTAACCCATCTTTACGTTCAGATACGGCTAAGTAATTTTTAAACAGGTCGAAACCCTGTATCAACACTTTATCATCGTGTGCTACCAGGTCTGTCCAGGATGCTGAATCTGTTATATTTTCAGCACTGGTCATGATCTTAAAATTCTTTGCGTTCAGGTTGGTGCGTATATAAAACTTATCGTTGGCGTGATCAACATTATACAGCACTTCTTTCATCCTTGGTTGAAAAACAGTAAATGTACCTTCCGGCATATTGGCATCCAGCCACTTTATTTCTGATGATAAAGTTGCCTGCGAAGTAATTAAAATAAATTTATCCGATTTGGTTTTTCCAACACCAATATAATTGCTGGGGTCCCTTTCTTCGTACACGGTTACATCATTGGCTGCATCTGTACCCAGTTTATGCCTTTTTATCTTTTCAGATAAAAGGGTTATGGGGTTTTTAGCAGTATAAAAAATGGTCTTGCTATCGTTGGCCCAAACCGGGTCTCCTTCACTATTTGGGATCTTGTCTTTGTAAATTTCCCCGGTCTCCAGGTTCTTTACATAAATATTATACTGCCGTCTTGATATCATATCAACACCATAAGCCAGTAATTTATTATCCATGCTTACATCAAATCCCGTTGCCGAAAAATAATTATGACCCTGGGCCATGTCATTTACGTCCAGCAAAACTTCTTCTGCCGCCTGGAGGGTTCCTTTCTTTCTGCAATACACAAAATAATCCTTCCCTTCTACCACCCTGCTGTAATAAAAGTAGCCGTTCTTAAAGGTAGGTACGCTTTCATCCTTTTCTTTAATTCTTGCCTTCATTTCTTTATATAGATCTTCCTGGAGGCCCTTTGTGCCACTCATCATCGTATCATAATAGGCATTCTCTGCTTCCAGGTAAGCAACCACTTTGCTGCTGTCGGGGCCCTTTTTAAAGAAATCATTCATCCAGTAATAATTATCAATACGGGTATCGCCATGGGCAAGCAGTTCTTTTAGCTTTTTTTCTGCTACCGGCGCCTTCACACTGTCGGGCCATTTGGAATCTGTTTTTGTCATTTCTGTTTCCTTATTATTACATGATAAAATTACCAACGCAGCAATGAGCATTGCCGGCATGATCTTGATTTGCATAAACAGTAGGTTTTTAATGATGATCAATTATTTATTTCTATTCCTCGTCTCCCACGGGTTAATTTCTTCGTGCAAGTACAATGGGATTTTTAAACTGCTTTTTCTTTCCATCCAGGTTAAATACTTCGGTATAAATAATATAGATACCTACCGGCAGTTTTTGAAACTTTTCACCCAATCCATCCCAGCGGAAATTACCTTTAGTACCGCACAGTGCATTCCGTTGCAGGTAACGAACAGCCCTCCCATTTGCATCAAAAATAGTGATGTTGGCAACATAGCCGGGTGATGGAAAACTATAATCAATGCTGGCAAAATCATCTATACCATCATTATCCGGTGAAATGATCTCCGGTGTAACAGTTATATCTCCCTGTACCTGCAGGTCAAGCCGGTACTGCGAATTTTTATAGGTTGGTGTACCATATCCTACACTGGTTGCTGCAGAATGCCAGTTATCCTGGTTTTGTGTGGCAGCGTTGTAATCAATGCGTTCCAGGGCCACCCCTTCTTTATTGTCGATCAGTTTAAAATGCCATTTATCGCTATACACAAGTTCATCTACTATCCTGCCCTGCTCATTTAAAATAATCACATCCCCTTCATCATCATTAAAAGAAGGCGTGCTGCTTACTTCAGCAAATGCATCAGGATCTAACGTGATAAAATCTCTTCTAACAATAGATGCGTCTGAAGTAACTACAACAAATTCTTCCGGGAATAATAAATAATTTTCAAAACTTAGTTGCGTGATACTGCTGATCGTGCCTGCAGAATTCCTGTTGGCGATGTAGATGTTCTTCAGATCAATCACTTTTGTTGTACGGTTATATAGTTCCACATAATCAACCCCATTTGATTTGGGATTGAAAAGGATCTCATTGATCACTACATCAAAACTATCGGTTGCCGACGCAAGCCCAAGCTTTGCCGAATTATTCATACCAATGCCATTGCCCACACAATCCGTAACACCTGTTACTGTTACCGTATAAACTTTATTACGTACCAGCGGAATATTCAATGTTAAAGCCACCCGGTCGAATGCCGGGGATAAAGCAGCAGCAGTTTGTGGTTGGCCAATACCATCGCTGATGCTGTAATTGGTAAGTATGGATGCTTTAGTAACATCCAGTGGTTCATCAAAAACCAAAACAATATGTACACTGTCGGTTGAATAAGCCCGCATTAAACGTGGTGCTATGCCATCAGCATTAATCCCATTAACTGAATTCTTTTTACCGGGCGTTCCACCCTTGCTGTCAACGCTGGCGATCCAGTTACTGAAACCGCTGCAGGGATTTTTTGTATCGATCATTTCCAGGCTCCAGCCACCGTCCTTTTTTAATTCATTCCGGTACCATTGGTCGGTATAGCTTATACTGTGTATCACGGCGCCGGTTACATTTAGTAATGATACCTGGTCTCCGCCATTATCCAGCGAAGGAAAGCTGGTAACAGCAATTACATTACCATACGGAGACATGGAAGCAACCGCACTTCCTGTACAGATGATCACAAAACTATCGGGTAATAAAACAAATGCCGGCATGGGGCCACTTTGCCCGCCTGGATCAGCAATTTTCCAGCCCAGTAAATTTATAGGAAAGGCCGTTGTATTTTTTAATTCGATCCATTCGTTATTGGGCAGGGCAACCTGTGGAGTTGGGTCAGCCATTATTTCGTCGATCACAATGTCATATTGCTTTGGCGTATAAAAACTAAAATTGGCCGTGCCATTGCTGATGGCATTGCCGGAAAGATCTTTAACGCCATTCACGGTTAAAGTATAATTAGTTGCATTTACAAAGCTGCCGGCAAACACAAGATGCACCAATGCGGCATTCACCCCATCTCTTGTCGCCGTGGTTGGCATTCCTATCCCGTTATTAACAACATAATTTGCCAGAACCTGGCTGCTGGCCAGTTCTACCGGTTCATTAAACAATACATCAACCGAAGAAGAAGTAATGGCTGTTACAGAAACAATGGAAGGTGGTATAACATCAGGCACATAGGTCTTCACTTCAAAGTCATCAAAAAAATGTCGTTGAAAAAAAGTTGCTGTGCTTTGTCTCACCCATATCCCAAAAAAAGCAGAAGTTAAATAAGTGGCATCTGTAAAAACACCTTCCGTAAAATAATTGGTTCCGGTTCCACTCAGGTCTCTTGATAAACTCCACAAATTGGCAGCATTTCGAAACACTTTTATCTTCATCACATTATTGCCCGTATTTAAAATGCCGTTAACCCCGTCAATGATCTTAACAATCACGCCTGCCGGATCTTTTCTGTACAAAGAGATCTCATCATCCGTATTCCCGATCCGTAAGAAATAACCCGTGGTACCCGCCAGGGTAATATCACTGGCTGAGGCGGTGAGGTACACATCAATAAAATTTGCAGATGATGGATTAAATGTGATCTGTGTATAAAATTCCCACTGTGCTGTGGTGGCCAGGGTATTGGCTGTACTTAAATAAAAACCTCCGTTAACGACCGTGTTATTGCTTTGTAATTGTAAAGCGGGGTTTACGATCCAGTCTGCGGCATTACCCGTCCATGCAGGATTTGCAGTAAAATTGCCATCATTGAAATTATCTGTAAACTGTGCCCCTGCTTCCTTTACAGAGAAAACCAGCAATATGCATACAAATAATATTCTGTTCATCGTAAAAATTTACTCAGTTACCATGTAATAAAACAAAGACCTTACAAAACGATACGGATTGGTTTTGGACAGCCAGTGATTAGTTGGTAATTTTGGTGCTTTAAATTAAGACTTTAAAAACTATCCTCCAATACAAATTAAATTAATAGTGCGTCTGTTTGAAAATTCATGCCATCGAAAGAAAATAAGCTGAATTATACTGTCAGTCTGAGCTTGTCGAAGACGGGTTGAAATAAAAGGGTGAAATTATTTAATTACACCGCCTTCGACATCCAGCCAGCGGCGGGAGACAACTTTTCAAACTGATGTACTACCATTAAATTAAACTATAAAAAATGAAAGTTGCAGTTGTTGGCGCTACCGGACTGGTAGGAAGTAAGATGTTACAGGTGCTGGCTGAAAGAAATTTCCCGGTAGATGAATTGATCCCGGTTGCTTCGGAAAGAAGCATCGGTAAAGAAATAACCTTTAAAAATAAAGCTTATACAATCGTAAGTGCTGCGGATGCCATTGCTGCCAAACCCGACGTAGCTATTTTTTCTGCCGGCGGAAGCACTTCGCTGGAACTTGCCCCGCAATTTGCTGCGGCGGGAATTACCGTTATTGATAATTCAAGCGCATGGCGCATGGACCCCACAAAAAAACTGGTGGTACCCGAAGTGAATGCTGCTGTACTTACCGCGGCTGATAAGATCATTGCCAACCCAAACTGCTCTACCATCCAGATGGTGGTGGTATTAAAACCACTGCACGATAAATACAAAATAAAAAGAGTGGTGGTAAGTACCTACCAGAGCGTAACAGGTACCGGCGTAAAAGCGGTAACCCAATTAATGAACGAACGCAAAGGCATTGAGGGAGAAATGGCTTACAAATATCCCATCGACTTAAATGCCATACCGCATATTGATGTGTTTTTGGAAAACGGTTATACTAAGGAAGAAATGAAAATGGTATTGGAAACCAACAAGATCATCGGCGATGATAATATAAAAGTTACCGCCACCTGCGTACGTATACCAACCATGGGCGGGCACAGTGAAAGCGTGAATATAGAATTTGAAAATGATTTTGACCTGGAAGAAGTAAGAGACATTCTTTCCAAAGCTCCCGGCGTTGTTGTAAAAGATGATGTGGCTAATTTTATTTATCCCATGCCCTTAACTGCATTTGATAAGGACGATACTTTTGTTGGCCGCATCAGGAGAGATGAAACACAGGCCAATACCTTGAACTGCTGGATAGTTAGCGATAACCTGCGTAAAGGCGCGGCTACCAATGCAGTGCAGATCGCGGAATACCTAAACAATAACGGAATGTTATAACGCACAACACCCCATACCTCATACCCCCTCCGCCCCCTGAAGGGGGAACTTCGGAGTTCAACAAAATAAACCCCTTTGCTTCTTGGTAATAGTTGAAATCCTTAAATTAAAATGGCCATCAAATTGATTGCTATTTTATTATGGAATATATCCCGAGTCGATCTTCGCTAAGTTCTTCTCGTTGTTCAGTTCCCCCTTCAGGGGGCGGAGGGGTTGTATTACTGCCATACAATAGGATGCGTTACAACCGTTAGAACCGTATTGTTTGTAAAAACCATATTTATTTTAAACTTATGGCTCAAAGTATTACCGGGCTTGATTTTTGTAAAAAGAAAAAAGCCTGCTCTAAGGTTGCCCGGTCCGTTGAAAAGAGTAATTAAAGAATCAATACTGTAGTCCGGTACATTTATATTATCGCCTTTAACTTTAAAAAAAGAGTTCAAGGAATTGTCTGCTGCTATTCCATTAAACGTGTTATCACTTGTAACTTCAATTGACAGCAGTTTGCTCTTTAGGCCCTGCTCGCCGCAGCCCCTGCAGGAACAGGCATAAGCACTATTTACCAGGAACGAAAGGTCAGTTTTTGTCTCAGCTACACAGTTCACTGTTAAAAAACAATTCAGAAAAACAGTATCGCTGGTCACCGGGGTACCATTATCAACCAAAACACCACCGCTTCCCCTGGGATCAACTGTTATTCGTGTCGCTTCGTAAAAAGGATCATTTGAATCAAGACATTTACAGCAGGATATATACAGAATGGTTGTAAGCAAAAATCCAACCGGCAGTATCAATATTTTTTTTAACATCGCAATCTTTTTAATAAGAGCTGGTATACAATAAAAACGTTGCACAAAATAGCCATCAAAAATTGATGGCTATTTTGAATCTTGAATCTTTATAAACAGAAAAGATATTAATATTTATAAACTCCCGGGTTCCCCCTTTAGGAGGCGGAGGGGGCGATCACCCAGGTTTCATTTCCTTTTAATAATTTATCAAGGTCGCCCTTGCCTTTCTTAGCGATCACTTCTTCTATCTGCATGGTCATGCCATCTTCGTAACAGGCTCTTTCAGTTTCATAAAACACACCAAAAGGACGTGGCAGGTGACCTTCCAGTTTTGGATCATCAAACATGCGTATCAATATCTGGGCTTTGTAAAAATCTCTTTCGTCATGTATCCACAGGTCATCAGTTGATGCGCCTTCGGCCAGTTCAACGATCACGGGTTTAAATCCATCTAATTTAATCCCTTTATTTTGTGTGGCACCAAACACCAGGGGCTTACCCTGTTCTAAAAATAACACTTCATCTTGTTTTGTTTTTTTCTCGGTGAACACTTCAAAAGCACCATCATTAAAGATGTTGCAGTTCTGGTATATTTCCAGGAACGAAGCTCCTTTATGTGCCTGTGAACGCAGGAGCATGGCCTGTAAATGTTTAGGGTCCCTGTCCATGGTACGGGCAATAAAACTTGCTTCGGCACCCATGGCCAGCGCCAGGGGATTGAATGGATGGTCAATACTTCCAAAAGGAGTTGATTTGGTTACTTTACCTTGTTCTGATGTTGGAGAGTATTGTCCCTTGGTCAACCCATATATCTGGTTATTGAACAATAAAATATTCACGTCAAAATTGCGGCGCAGCAAATGAATGGTATGGTTACCGCCAATGCTCAGTCCGTCGCCATCACCGGTCACGATCCAGACACTCAATTCGGGGCGGGCAGCTTTTAAGCCGCTGGCCACTGCTGTTGCACGGCCATGAATACTGTGCATCCCATAGGTATTCATATAATATGGAAAGCGGCTGCTACAGCCGATGCCGCTGACAATTACAATATTCTCTTTTGGAATACCCAGGGTAGGCATAATCTTCTGTACCTGTGCCAGGATGGAGTAATCGCCGCAGCCGGGGCACCAGCGAACTTCCTGGTCGGTTACAAAATCCTTTGCGGTAAGGGGGGCAGCTGTTGTTACAGTTTCACTCATGGTTTAAAGTATTGAGGTCTAAAGTTAATTAAAATAAACGCTCAATAATCAATGTTCAATGCCCAATTTTCAATTTAGCACTCTGCTAACATGGGTCTTTTTTGATTATGAAGCATTATTCTTTTTAGTTGTTAATATACTCTTTGCAATTATTGCTATTAATTCTTCCATCTCTTTATAAACAGCCTCCAATTTACTTACAGGTTTAATCAGTTCCTTTTTCCTGATAACCTTCAACCCGGTTCTACACTCCTTCAGCTCTTTTAATACGACACCCATTTTATGTACAAAATCTTTTGAGGACTCTGCGGCCTGAGCCTCTCCATAATTAAACGTTGGTGAATGGCAGGATTTAATCAGCTGACCTGCAATATAGTTTCCTGCTCTCGAGTTTGGTAATGCTTCTACAACATCTATCATTCGACAGGTATAATCAACAAGCCTGTCCTCAAGATCATATTTCCTGTTTTGCACGATGATAATTTTGTTGCAAAATAAAAAACAATAGGTTAACCTTCATAGTACAATGACGTCAGTATTCTGTTATTTTCACCACATATTGCTGTAGTTAGCTTAATGCCCAGTTGAACATTGAGCATTGAACATTGTTTTTTGAATATTTCATCAACCAAAATACAAATCCTCAATACCCAACGCTCAACTATCAATTTTCAATGAAAACAGCACTCTGCAGCTGTTAGCTTACTACTCAACTTGAACATTGAGCATTGAACCTGCCTACCGGCAAGCAGGCATTGTTTATTGAATATTTTCTCAAAAAAATACAAATCCTCAATACCCAACGCTCAACTATCAATTCTCAATGAAAACAGCACTCTGTAGCTGTTAGCTTACTGCTCACTTGAGCATTGAGCGTTGAACAATGTTTATTGAACATTCCCTTCCAATTCTTCCCAGTATTCAGCTGCCCGCCTCGTATGTGGTATCACAATTGTACCCCCTACGATATTAGCTACGGCAAATACTTCATACATCTGCTCAGTTGTAATTCCCAGTTCATGCGATTTACCCAAATGGTATTTTATACAATCATCGCAACGCAGCACCATACTGGCCACAAGCCCCAACAGTTCTTTTGTTTTTACATCCAGTGCACCGGCAGCATAAGTATTGGTGTCGAGGTTCCAAAGCCGTTTGATAACAAGATTGTCTTTAGCTAAAATAATTTCGTTCATTTTGGTACGGTAATCATTGAATTCATTTACAAGGTTGCTCATATTTTTATTATTAATGAGATACAAAGTTAAACGGGGTATGCATATATTGATGAAACTGTTATAAATTGTCAGTGCTATCACTAACTCATGAAGGAATTCTTTAAAAAGTATAAAAAAGAAGCTGCGCTGATCACAGGTTTATTGCTGTGCCTGTTCTTCTTTTTTACCAATCCCCTTGGTCTTGATCTTAAAGCAAAGCTGGTACTGGCCATTGCTGTATTAATGATCAGTTGGTGGGTTTTAGATGCCATGCCCCTGGCTGTAGTTGCACTGGTACCTATTGTTTTATTTCCATTGCTTAATGTCAGTACCTTAAAAGAAGTAACCAAATCCTATTCAGATTCTATCATCTTTTTATTCATGGGTGGTTTTTTCATCGGCATCGCCATCGAGAAATGGAACCTGCACAAGCGTATCGCACTCGGCATTATCAATATTACCGGCACCAACGGCAACCGGATCATTTTAGGATTTATTATCGCCACCGGTTTTTTAAGCATGTGGCTGAGCAATACGGCTACTACCATGATGATGTTTCCCATTGCCATGTCGGTGATCCATGTGATAAGTACGCATAATAAAGATGAGGCCGGTGTTAAAAATTTTTCACTGGTGTTGATGCTCTGCATAGCTTATGCATCAAACTTTGCGCTGGGTACAATTATTGGCACACCGCCAAACGTAGCTTATGTAAATTATATCCAGGAAAAGTTCAGTTATACCATTGGCTTTACAGACTGGATGATCGTGTTTACACCGTTAACCTTTGTATTGCTGTTCATGTTGTACTGGGTAATGGTAAGGTTACTTTTTCCAAATAAAATAAAACACAGTGTTGAAGGAAAGCGTTTTATTAAGCAGGAATTGAAAGCGCTGGGCAAATTATCGGCGCCTGAAAAAAGAGTATTGTTCGTTTTTATTGGAACTGTTTTTTTATGGATAATGAAAGATATCATCAACAGCATACAAAAAATAATTGTGCTGGATGATACCATCATTGCTATGATCGGTGCCATTACTTTATTTATTATCCCTTCGGGAAATAAAGCCACAGCAAGGGAAGAGCGCCTGCTCGACTGGCCCGATACCGGCAAAATGGCCTGGGGCATCTTACTGTTATTTGGCGGAGGTATTGCCCTGGCAAAAGCACTGGAAGATGTAAAACTCATGGACAGGCTGGGTACTTATATTGCCTCTTATGCAACAGATAATGTGTTCTTAATGATCCTCATCGTTACAACCATTTCTGTTTTTTTAAGTGAAGTGATGAGCAATGTGGCACAGGTAATTGTTATGGCACCCGTTATTTCGGCTGTTGCAGTGGCATTGCATATGGATCCACTTATATTGGGTATTCCCATGACGCTGGGCGCAAGCTGTGCAGGTATGCTACCCATGGGTACACCACCCAATGCGATCGTTTTTGCCAGTGGGCATATCAAATTAAAAGACATGATCAAAGCAGGATTCGTGCTCAATATCATCTGCATCATTTTAATTACATTGTTTTGCTGGCTGCTGCAACCGATGATCATGGGGTTGATGTGACCGCAGTAAGATCAGAAACGCAAAGCTGCTTTCATTGAATATTGATAGTTGAGCATTGAATATTGATCATTTGTATTTTAAGATCGGAAAAAGGAGAATACTCAATGATCAATGCTCAATGTTCAATTTTCAAGTGGAGCAATAAGATAAATACTGCAGGGAGTTTTTATTGCCGGGAGTGGTAGAGAATTTGCTTCTTTATTTGTAATTTCAGAGCCCCAACAAACAGTTTATGAAATTTCTACTACTCTCCAGGATCTTTATTGCAATACTTATTTTGCAATCTGCTGATTCATTTGCACAAATTTTCGATGCAAAATATTTCAACAGTATGCAGTGGCGCTGCATCGGCCCCCATCGTGGGGGAAGAACGGTTGGTGCAGTTGGCGTGCCTTCGCAACCCAATGTTTTTTATATCGGCGTAAATAATGGTGGTGTATGGAAGACCACTGATTACGGCCGCACCTGGAAACCCATTTTTGATGACCAGCCAACCGGCAGTATCGGTGATATTGCGGTATCCCCATCAAACCCCAATACCATCTATGTGGGCAGTGGCGAAGGTTTGCAGCGGCCAGACCTGAGCGTTGGTGATGGTATATATAAATCAACCGATGGCGGTTTAACCTGGAAGAACATCGGTTTGCAAAATGCACAGCAGATCGGCGGACTAGCCATTGACCCAAAAAATGAGAACCGTTTATTTGTTGCGGCACTCGGCCATCCTTATGGAGCGAATGAGGAAAGGGGTGTGTACAGAACAACCGATGGCGGAAAAACATGGGAAAGGGTTTTGTATAAAGATGAGAATACGGGTGCTATACAGGTTACCATCGATCCCAATAACAGTAATATCATTTATGCCGACATGTGGGCCGGCAGGCAGGGACCATGGGAGAATGGTGCCTGGAACGGGAATGAAAGTGGACTGTTTAAAAGTATTGACGGCGGAACTACCTGGAAAAAATTGACAACGGGTTTGCCCACAACCGAACAGGGCCTGGCAAGAATTGGTTTTTGCATTGCGCCATCCAACAGCAACAGGATGTATGCAACAGTAGAAGCGGGAAAATATGGCGGCATTTACAGGAGCGATGATGCAGGTGAAACATGGTATCTCACCAACCCGGATGAGCGGCTTTGGGGAAGAGGGAATGATTTTGCAGAAATAAAAGCCGATCCAAAAAATGCAGACATTGTTTACTCCGCCGATGTGGTTACCTGGAAAAGTATTGATGGAGGAAAAACATGGTCAGCTTTTCGCGGAGCACCCGGCGGCGATGACTACCACCGAATCTGGATCAACCCGGATAACAGCAATATCATGTTGATCGCAAGTGACCAGGGCGCTATCATCACCGTGAATGGCGGAGAAACTTATTCCAGCTGGTACAATCAACCCACTGCGCAATTCTATCATGTAAGTACTGATAATGATTTTCCATACAATGTATATAGCGGGCAACAGGAAAGTGGTTCTGTCAGCATTGCATCAAGAGGTAATGACGGGCAGATCAGTTATCGTGAATGGCATCCCGTTGCCGCAGAAGAATATGGTTATGTTGCTGCTGATCCGCTGAACCCGGATATTATTTATGGAGGAAAAATTTCGAGGTATGATAAAAGGAATGGCCAATCACAAAATATTTCACCGGAAGCAGTTAGAAGCGGCAAGTATCGTTTTATAAGAACAGCACCGGTATTGTTCAATCCCATTGACAAAAAAACCTTGTACTATGCCGGCAATGTTTTGTTTAAAACCATGGATGGCGGAAATAAATGGGATATCATCAGTCCTGACCTGTCAAGAGAGAGCTGGGACATACCAGCCAGTGTTGGCATTTATACCAAAGAAGAAATGAAGAAGATGCCACGCCGTGGCGTGATCTACACGGTTGCACCTTCGTATGTTGATATAAATACCATCTGGTGTGGTACAGATGATGGTTTGATTCACGTAACAAGAGATGGCGGAAAAACATGGAAGAATGTTACACCTCCTGCGATACCAGGCTGGAGCAAGATCTCTTTGATGGATGCAAGTCATACCGATGTGAATACAGCTTATGCTGCTGTGAACAGTATCCGGCTTGATGATATGCGTGCACATATTTATAAAACAACCGATGGCGGCAGAACATGGACCGAAATTACAAATGGTTTGCCCAATGATCCCATCAATGTAGTAAAAGAAGATCCTGTACGCAAAGGTTTATTATTTGCCGGAAGTGAGAGAGCGGTGTATGTTTCTTTTGATGATGGGGCAAACTGGCAATCGTTAAGACTGAACATGCCTGCCACATCCATAAGAGATCTTGTAATTAAAGATGATGACCTGGTAATTGGTACGCATGGCCGCAGTTTTTGGATACTGGATGATATTACCCCACTGCGCCAGTTAAACGGCGAATCATTTGGCGCATCAATTTTATTCTTCAAGCCGCAAACAGCTTACAGGGTTAGATGGAGTATGTATCCTGATACCCCGGTTCCGCAGGAAGAACCTGCCGGGCAAAATCCACCCGATGGTGCCATCATCAATTATTATCTCGGCAGCAATGCAAATAATGTTCAGCTGGAAATTGTTGATAGTAAAGGAACCGTTATCCGCAAATATGCATCAACTGACACGCTATATACAATCCCGCCAAATAATGTACCCTCCTATTGGATCAGGCCACAGAAGCTTCTTTCAGCCCAGCCAGGTTCACACCGGTTCATGTGGGATATGCATTATCAGCCTTTAAATGTTCCGCCTTCTTATCCTATATCGGCTACCTATATGAATACAGCGCCCGATCCTACATCACCATGGGTAATGCCCGGAAATTATACGGCAAGATTAACGGTTGATGGAAAAGTGTTTACTCAAATACTTACCGTAAAAATGGATCCCAGGGTAAAAACAAATATAAAAGACCTCGCTGTTCAGCACGACCTGAGTTTGATCTGTTACAACAATATTTTAAAATGCAACAACGATCTTAAAATGATCAATGACAAGGACCGGGTGGCAGAGATCCGTAAATATTTAAATACTTTCAGTTCTTTACAAAATACTTTGCAGGATG
>JBDSGK010000231.1:0-17766 GCA_039919015.1 Ferruginibacter sp. | reverse complement strand
GAATATTCAAGCAAATCAAAAATGAGTTTTGACATACGGTTTGCGCCACCTTGTATCAAACTCATGTATTTATTAATTTCTTGGTCAGGATACTTCTCTAATCTTCCGGATAATAAATTTGAGAAATTAGAAATGGTTCTGAGAGGTTCTTGCAAGTCATGTGAAGCAGCATAGGCAAATTGAGCGATCTCCTTGTTTTTTCTTTCTAATTCTGTTTCTCTTTTCTTTCGTTCAGTAATATCATTGATAAAAGCAATAAATATATATTCTTCTCCCGACTTGGCAGCGGAAATCCGCAGGTCAATCGGAAACTCCTGATTGTTTTTTCGGATAGCGGATAGCTCGAGTGTTTTACCGAATATCGGGCCTTCACCCGTGCGCAAAAAATGATTAACTCCTGTTTGATGTGCTTCGCGATAAACGGGAGGCATCATAGTTTCATGCATTTGCTTACCTAAAACCTCTGCTGCTTTCCATCCGAAAATCACTTCGGCCTGCAAACTCCAATTAATGATTTCGCCTTGCGCATTGATGATGACTACTGCATGGGGAGCATTGTGAATGATGGTTTGCATTTGTGCTGCCGTTTCACTTAACTCTTTTTCCGCTTTAACCTGTTCGGTAATATCCTGCACAGTGCCAGCCATCTTTGTGACTTGCCCATGTGTGTTTAATATTATTTTGCCAATTCCCCTTACAACTTTTCTGCTCCGATTGGGCAAAACAAGAGTGAATATGGATGGTGGGCTTTCATATTCCAAAATGCTTTTATCTTTAAACAGCTTTATCCCCTCCTCCATGTTTCGCTTCATATTTGCTTTTGTAACCTCAATGTCTTCCGGCAGCATACGCTCCAATGCTTTTTCAAAACTGACCTCAAACCGTTCATTGCCGTATCCGTAAACGTTAAACATCTCGTTTGACCAATGCACTTTGTTAGTCGCCATATCCATCTCCCAATTCCCTATTTTTGATAACCGCTGTGCATCATTTAATTTTTCTTCGCTTTCTTTTAATTGTTGCAAATGAAACTCCAGTTCTTCACTCATTGTATTTAAACCAACAGCAATGGCATCCAGTTCATCAGCTTTATCGCTGACGAGAAGTTTTTCCGAAAAATCCAATTGGGTAGTTTTTATGAGGGCATCCATTATATTTACAATTCTTCTTTCATTTTCCTGAATAAAACGTGTTTTTGATTCTAAATCCTTGTTTTTTATTTCTAATTCAATATGACTTTTATTTAGCTGTTCTTCTGCTTTTGCCCGTTTTGCTAATTCTATTATTATTGTAAGCATTAATATAATAGTTATTAATATTGATAAAGTAAATCCAATAATCAAAATATTTTTTGCATTAGTTATACTTTTTGCAGTTGCTGATAGCCGGGTGGCAAATAAATTTTCTTCAAGCTTCTGCATGCCCTGGTTTATTGAGCGGATACTATCCATAAAATACTTTGATTTATTGGAGATCAGGATCGTTTCTATAGTTTGTTTATCACCTTGTTTTCTTAATAAAATTAATTTATCAATAAAGGAGAGTTTGAGGTTAATAAATTTATTAAGACTGCGTAAGTTTTGTTGTTGAGCTGGATTGTCACTGGTAAGTGTGCGCAACTTTATTGTATTTGCTATAATATTTTGAAGGGCTAAACTATAGGGCTTTAAATAACTGGTATCACCGGTAATGACAAAGCCCCGTTCACCTGTTTCTGCATCCAATAAAAAGGTAAGATTATCTTTCAAGGTAAGAATGACGGTTCTAGTATGAACCTGGATTTTCAAATTGTTCTGAAGTCTTTTCATGGTGAACAATGAAAATAACAAAGCCGAGATCAGCAGTAATATTATTCCCCCGATGATGAAATAAACCCGTGTTTTTATTTTTCCAAAAAGCATGAAGGAGTGTTTTTTTCTATAAACGTTTATCCGGATTCCCGGTTAGTTCAATTTATAAATATTGCTTTAACCATTCTTTGGCCTCATTTTCATCAGTAAACATTTTTACAGGATACGGTTGTTTTTTTATGCTGAAAAATAAATTTGCAGCCATTTTTCCCACTGCGGAACGGGAAATTATGGCTACTGCTTTTGCTATTTCCGGTATTACTTCGGCTGCATAGTCACGCATTCCCTTGTTGGCAGGAGGTGAATCTGTGCTGTCAGACAGCAGGCAAACTTTTTTACCACCTGTTATCTTTCTGAATTCCTCCATTGTCTTCTTTGCTTCTTCTACCGTTTGTTGTGGAACTTTTTTAGCTATGGAGCATAAAATTCCTTTTTCATCAAACCACATCGTTGATGTTGGAAAATCAAAAATTTCAGCATTTTCGGGTAGCACCATATATTTATTTTAAAATTATGACTGATTAAATTAAGATATTTTATTTTTAAATAGGTCTTTTGGGTAGTAATAATTCGCAATAACCGATTTAAAATTGTCATTAAATACCAGGTATCGCTATCATACATTTTATGATGACAAAACTGCAATTTAATATAATTTATAATTTGGCGTTAATGAATTTTTCGGAATTATTGACTATTACTTCCCCAAAAAGCACAGTGTATGAATACGTTTTAGAGTAATACAGTAGCTGTCAAAGCCCATGGAGCATCAAAACATTTAATCATTAAGACAAAAAAATGCCGCTCATTACTGAACGGCTTTAGATATAGATTCCTCCCCCTTTAACTGGCGCAAGTGTTCCGCAGGATCACTTGTGTCAAAATAAGTCAGCAGGTCTGCAAATGCTCAATAAAAATTTTACCCTTCTCATTGGTATAGTAATCAATTCCGCTGCTGTACACATAATCCTGCGGTTCATATACTATTCCTGCCCTGACCGGGTTTTCATGCAGGTAATCCAATTTTTGTCTCAACATGGCATGGGTGCTTAATTATATGGGATGATTATCCTGTTGCCAAAATTGAAAATCCTTATTATCGATATTTCTCCTGCCTGCTCTTTTGAACATGTAGGTCATCCATTCCTTACGGCTTTCCTTTGGATTCTCCACTATGGCTCTAAAGATCTGTTTACTGGTATATTTTTTTAGATCGCAGAGAATATGGCTGATCATGAAATCCCGTCCTGCACTCATGATCAAATGGACATGATTAGACATAATGACCCAGGCATGTAATGCCAACCCTTTTTCTTTGATACAATATGATAAACTATCTACCATTATCTCTTTATACTCATTCCTCGTCAATGCATCTATCCATTCTACAACACTAAATGTAATAAAATGTGGCAGTTCATCGTCGCCGGTTTTATATTTAACAGACATCAATGGAATTTACCGGGTCAATTTATCTACATATTCAGTAAAGGGATCGGGATTTAAAACAGTTTCAGTTGAGAAAAACATCATTGTGCTAAACGCCAGTCACAGACTGGCACAATATCCGGCACAAGTGATCCACTTGCGCTTCATTCAACAATTGAGATCATCGATGGGAACACTTGCGCCAGTGAGGATTTTAAAAAAGGCGTATAAAATTTATAGTACAAAAAAAACCGCTCATTACTGAACGGCTTTCGTTATAGATTTCTCCTTCGTCGAAATGACAAAGACATTTTACTTCACTTCCTCAAACGGCACATCCTCCACTTTACTTTCTCCACTACCCTGCTGTGGTTCGGCACCATCAGCTGGTTGGCCATTGCCACCCTGCGGTTGTTGTCCTCCACCTTCCTGTGTTGCCTTATACATTTCTTCACTGGCTGCTGTCCATGCTGCATTCATTGCTGCACTGGCTGTTTCGATCTGTGCAAGGTCCTGTGATTTATGCGCTTCTTTTAAATTGGCAAGCGCCGCTTCAATAGGTTCTTTTTTATCGGCAGGGATCTTGTCACCATATTCCTTCAGTTGTTTTTCTGTCTGGAATATTAAACTATCAGCACCATTTATTTTTTCTACTTTTTCTTTTTCTGCCTTATCACTTTCTTCATTGGCCTTGGCGTCGTTCTTCATCTTTTCAATTTCTTCCTTGCTTAAACCGCTGCCGCTTTCAATGCGTATCTTTTGCTCTTTACCCGTGCCTTTGTCTTTTGCAGTTACGTGCAGGATACCATTGGCATCAATATCAAATATCACTTCTACCTGAGGTACACCACGGGGTGCAGGTGGTATGCCATCTAAATTAAAAGTACCCAGGCTCTTGTTCTGGCTGCTCATCGGGCGCTCACCCTGTAGTACATGTATCTGTACGCCGGGCTGGTTATCGCTGGCGGTAGAGAACACTTCTGATTTTTTTGTTGGGATGGTTGTGTTGCTGTCGATCAATCTTGTCATTACACCACCCATGGTCTCAATACCCAAACTTAATGGCGTAACATCCAGCAACAATACATCTTTGATATCGCCGCTCAAAACTGCACCCTGTATGGCTGCACCTACTGCAACAACCTCATCGGGGTTAACACCACGGTTTGGTTTTTTTCCAAAGAATTTTTCTACGATCTCCAGTACTTTTGGAATACGGCTGCTGCCTCCCACCATAATGATCTCATCAATTTCTGATGTGTTCATACCGGCATCTTTTAATGCCTGCTCACATGGCTTTAAGCAACGCTCAAATAATTTATCGGCCAGCGCCTCAAATTTTGCACGGGTAAGTTTTTTTACTAAGTGCTTGGGCACGCCGTCAACTGCTGTTACATACGGCAGGTTAATTTCTGTTTCAGTTGAAGAAGACAATTCAACTTTTGCTTTTTCTGATGCTTCTTTCAAACGCTGTAAAGCCATGGGGTCTTTACGCAGGTCAATGGCCTCATCATTCTTGAACTCATCTGCCAGCCAGTCCATGATCACTTTATCAAAATCATCACCACCCAGGTGGGTATCTCCGTTTGTAGATTTTACTTCAAATACACCATCCCCAAGTTCAAGCACTGAGATATCGAATGTTCCGCCGCCAAGGTCAAACACGGCGATCTTATGGTCTTTTCCACCTTTATCCAGTCCGTAAGCCAGGGCTGCGGCTGTTGGTTCGTTCACAATACGGCGAACATTCAGGCCGGCAATTTCACCGGCTTCTTTGGTTGCCTGGCGTTGTGCGTCGTTAAAATATGCCGGAACCGTAATAACAGCATCAGTCACTTCTGATCCCAGATAATCTTCGGCAGTCTTCTTCATTTTCTGCAGTACCATGGCGCTTATCTCCTGTGGCGTATATTGCCTGCCATCTATGTCAATACGCACCGTATTATTGTCACCTTTTACCACTTTATAGCTCCAGTGACTGATCTCTTCAGTTACTTCATCAAACCTGCGGCCCATAAAACGCTTCACACTGCTGATGGTATTGTGCGAATTGGTGATGGCCTGGCGCTTGGCGGGATCACCCACTTTACGCTCGCCATTTTTAAGAAAAGCCACTACCGACGGGGTTGTACGGCGGCCCTCTTCATTCGCAATTACCACCGGCTCGTTACCTTCCATTACCGAAACACAGCTGTTGGTGGTTCCTAAGTCAATTCCTATGATCTTTCCCATGATATAAATTTTAATTATTTAAAGATGAATTGGCAATGATTATGCCATTGGAAGCTTTAGTGCAAAAATGGCAGTTAGATAGGGGAAAATGGGCTGCCCGGGCAGAGTATCTTCGTGCTCTTTGCGGTTTTTCTTTGCGCCCTTTGCGTTAAAATTAACCGCAAAGGGCGCAGAGTTTTTCGCAAAGAACGCAAAGTGGCTACTTCAGGGGGCATAATTTTTGTATCATAATTCCCAGTTCATTTCACGAATAACATTTTTTTTACAATTCTTACCTTATCCATATCTTAGTTTTGCAAACTTAAAATATACCCTATGCCCTATATCAACTACAACACAAAAAAGAAGGTTACTATTTTCCCAGGTGCATACAGTGCCATGGAGCATTCCGAAAACATCAGTTACGGATGTGTAAGCCTCGATGAAGGCGTGACCATCCCCGAGCACAGGCATCCACATGAGCAATGGACCTATATCCTGGAAGGACAGATGCAGTTTACCCTGGATGGAGTACAGCAATTGCTGATCCCGGGTATGGGTGCTTATATCCCTTCCGATTCATTGCATTCCGCTGTTGCCGTTACTGCCTGCAAAGTGATCGATGTATTTACACCCATGAGGGAGGAGTATAAGGCGTTGGAGGAGTTGTGAGTTAAAATTCAAAATTAAAAAATCAGGAGACTGGTTTGACTATTATAAATACTGCAATTGCAGAACAAATTTTGAATTTTGATTTTTGATTTTTGATTTTATCTTACTCATTTACATAAATGCTACTGTCTTTAAGATAAGGCATATTCTGCCCAAATTCTGTATTGAACAGGTATCGGAAAAAATTAACGTTGCTCCATTTGTCTTTATAAATGGGGTATTTTTTTTTTGGAAAACGAACCAGGCAAAAATTGTCATAGTTATTCGGGTCATCATCGCCCGGGCTGTCGTAATTGTAAAATCCATGATCGCTCATGACAATGATGATGGCATTTGCATCTTTCGCGACTATATGCGTCACCATATTCTGAATAACCCCGTTACTGTATTTTAAATATGACAGGTACAGGGCTTTATTATGAAGGTCCTTCATTTGCAATGGGGAATTATAGGCACCCGTACTGTCGAGGTAAAAAGGGTCATGCGGTAGAAAAAAATGGCCATAACAAAATTGGGGAGCCTGGCTGTTTGCTGATGAACTGATGACCAACTCTTCAGCTTTTTTATTATACTTATCGGTTCGGTACAAATAATGGTGCTTTACAAATGGTATCTCAAACCTGCCGCTGATGAGCTTCCAGCCCAGGTCTTTAAACAGGCGGTTATGAAATATCTTATTGGTGAGCAGTACCGCATGTATGGGAAACAAAGGATTTGATTGCGACAAAGCAGGCTCGCCCTTTATATCAAAAATGGAATAATTCTGCACCCTATAACCCATCTCCCTGAAAATAGAGAACACCTGTGCATTCCGGATCTCTCCAAACCTGTTCTGCACATCTTTTTGGGTAAGCAGTTGGTGGTTATAATGACTGTCAACATAATTCATGTTCAGCATTGATGCCATGCTGAAAGCCGTATAATCATAATTGGAAAAAGTAGGCAGTATTGTGAATTCTTTTTGTTGGAGGAAATCATAGAGCCTGTCGTTCGTAAATCCAAAACTATCTTTCAGACTTTTATAGCCTGCGTATTCATCAAACACTAAAAAATATACATTGGGCTTATGTGTTACTTTGGATGCATCAAAAGCAACAGCATTTGTAAACACCTGCTCACTGGATTGCCTGTATTTACCGATCAATACGATGCCATCCCAAACACAAAAAATAATGAAGAGGAGATTTAAATACTGGAACAGCTTTTGATGTACCGGCCTTTTTCGTTTTAGCCATATGGCCCAACAAATGGTACAAATGAGGAGGATGGGTACCAGCACTGTATAAGACTGGATAAAAGAAAGAAAAATAGATCTGCTTTTTATCCAATCATGTATCACACCAAAAAATAAATACCACAGGCTTATAAAAAATGTAAGCAGTGAGGCAAAAAGCATATCCCGCTTAAAAAGAAAAATAAGCAGGAACAAAACTGCCGTACAAATGATGATCACGAAACCTGTCAGCATTACTTCACCCATATCCAGGAACCCATAATTCTCTATCGTGCCGTGCAGGCAAAAGAAGATGGCCAGCAGCAAAAGGAATAAAGGTATTTTTTTAAGCAGCATCAGGTATGTTTCATCAAAAATAAACCCTTTCTGATAAAGAGCAGGGTCGTATCCCCCTCTCCTTCAGGAGCAACCGCCAGGTTGGGACCGAAGGTCGTAGGGGTGAGGTTAATAACTTAAAACAATTGAACTGTCTTTCTGGTAAGGGAGTTGCTGGCCATACTGTGCATTGAAAACATAGCGAAAGATATTTACAGCACTCCATTTTTCACTAACCCCCGGGTAATTTTTGTTCGGGAAACGCACAGCACAGATATTATCAAAATTAAAAGGCTCTACCGGGTTTGTATTTTTATAATACCGAAAGCCGTGATCACTCATGATAATAACAATAGCTCCCGGATCTTTACCAGTTATGTTTTCAATTAAAGATTCAATTACGGTATTGGTATATTTTAAATAAGACAGGAAAAGTGGCCTGTCATTAAGCAGGTTACTTTTGGCAATGAATTCATCAGGATGATAAGTTCCTGTACTATCGCGGTAATAAGGCCAATGCGGCATCATAAAATGTGCATAGCAGAATTTAGGCCCTGCGGCTTTTTCATTGGCACTATTGATCAGCATTTTTTGACTGTACAGGCTATTCCTTTCGTGCTGGTACAGGTATTTTTTTCTCCAGGAAGGAAGTGACAGTTTACCCGTTTGAAATAACCAGCCTGATGTACGGATGATGCGGTTGTGCAATATCTTATCGGTAAGCAACAATGAATGTACCGGCAGAAAAGCATTTTGATCGTTCACCCCATGTGATTCACCCACATCAAAGATGGAGTAGTTCTGTATGCGGTAACCCATTTTTTTAAATATGCTGAATACCTCCCCATTTCTTATTTCATTAACCCTAAGCTGTAATTCACGCTGGCTTACTTTTTTTGGGTCATATCCCGAATCAACATACTTCATATTCAACATGGCCGACGTGCTGAACAATGTAAAATCATAATTGGAAAAAAGCGGTAATATGCTGAATTGTTTTTTCTGCAGGAAACTGTACAAACTGTCGTTGGCAAAACCAAAACTGTCCTTAAGACTTTTATACCCGGGGTATTCATCAAACACCAGGTAGTAGAGGTTGGGCTTAGCGCTTACTTTGCTGTGATCAAAAGCAACCGTGTTTGCCATTTTATTTTTGGGGGAGAACTGTTTATTTAAAAGCAGTGCAGTATCCAACACGCAATAAATGAGCAATAAAATATTGAGGTAAAAGAACAGTTTTGCAGCGATCGTTTTATTGCGTCTTAAAAATATGATCAATAAAACAGTAAGTACTACCAGCACCGGCAGTAAAACAGAATAACTGCTCATGAAAGCGGCATTCCGCTTAAACCAGTCATGAATGGCTCCAAAGAACAAATACCATAAACTCACAAAGAAGGTAATTAAAGAAGCAATGATATAGTTCCTGGTAAATAAAAACACGGTCCCAAAGAACAAGGCAACACTGATGAGCATTACAATACCTATCAGCAAAACTTCACTCAATTCAAGGAAGCCAAAATTTTCCACAGCCCCATGCAGGCAAAAGAACATGACCAGCAGCAAAAGAAAAAAAGGTATTTTTTTTAAAAGGATCATGGTTTCCGTTTCATTAAAAATAAAATCCTGCCGGTATTGCCAACCTTTTCTTCTTTTAAAATATGGTATTTAGCAGCGAAGATGGTCTTAAAATGTTCCAGGTTATAATCAACAAAAATATCCTTACGGTTCTGCAGCAACAGTTTTACTTTTTCATCTGTCTTTGGTACAAATTCAATGATGAGCCACGCTCCCATCGGCTGTAGCCAGTTGGCAATTAAACCGAGGGGAACATTATTGGCAATGGCGAGATGATGCACCAGGGCCAGCGCCAATACCAGGTCGGCTTTCAGTCTTTCGGTCACAGATGCTCTTTCGGTATTGTTCCAGCCAATGGCGGGTGATGGTGTGGTAAGATCATTTACCAATGGCAATATATTGCTGCGGCCAGCTGCTTTATTTTTTAAATAGAGGTTGTTGATACAGTTAGGATCTGAATCTGTAGCGATTACCTGTTTATCATCGGTAAAAAGCAGGCTGAAATACCCCTCATTGGCGCCCAGGTCAATTACGTTTTTAAAATCGAGACCATTTATAAATGAATTAACCAATGTTGTCTTGGCCTGTAAATAATCTTTGCCCAAAATGGTATCGGTATAATAATCATCCCAGGTTGTCTTTATTTTTTTGGGTGATAATTTTTGTACAAAACTTTCAAGCCCTTTTAATAATATCTCCAGTTTTTGTTTTGAGAAATTATCTTCGACACCGGATTTTTGTTTTTGCTTACCTGAAAATTTTGCCTGCAGGTGTACGTGCAGCAGGGTGTTCATATTCCATTTGGATCTTTTTGGCAATAAGCTAACCAATACATCCATGGGAATACCGTTTGGATAAACACTGAATAATTTATGTGTACCGGGGTGGCAGTAATGCATGAGCAGCAAAGGTGCTAAAAAACATTCGCTGAACTGGCGGTAAGCAACCCAGGGTTTTCCATCTTCGTAATTTTCAAAAGAAAGGGTATCAATAAACACCGGTTTGCCTTTATTGAACTGAACATTGAATGGCGTTGCATCTTTCAGTATCATTCCTTTTTTTAATGCTGCAGTAGCAACCTGGAGTGTAAGTAAAGCCGCATCCTTCCACATATCAAAACTCCATTCGTAAGGATAACTGATGAATGGGATTTGTTCGGGGAAGAGTATTTTCCCATCAGTAAAAGAAAAAATATCTCTTTCGGTAATTTCACTATGACCAACCAACTTTCCTTTTTTTACCAGTTCATCATACAAACCACTTTCCATTAAACTGCTGTAATGCATTTCATAAGCCGGGTGAACATAGCGATAGACCTTGCCGTGCTGCAGAAAAACAAAACCGGCAGTATCTCTATATGAAGCAGGATGGGAACGCATGTAGATGGATTTTTTTGAAAGCATTATTCGGCACGATCTTTTTCATCTTCATCCTTCTTTGGCCTTTTGCCGGTAAAAAATGCTTTAACAGCTAACCAGAAATTCTTAAAAAAGAAGCTTACGCCCAGCACTGCAGCAATGATCATCTGCAAAATATAACTGCCGCTTCCGGGATCGATATATAAGATAAAAAAATGCATATTTAAAATTAAGAATTAAAAATTAAAAATTAAGAATTCCTTTGATCGTATACCGTGCGCTAAATCAGCCGGCATCTCATTTTTAATTTTTACTTTTGATTTTTTATTTTTTACTTATTTTTCGTTCTGAATGAAAAATGTTTCTGGCTCAGGTAACTGATGGTAACAATGATCACCGTTGTAAGGCACTGGCTGAGGAATGGCCACCAGCCAAATACTTCCACAAATACTTTAAGGATAAAATAGTTGAGTGTAAGATTAAGCACAAAGGATAGCCCGTACCTGAACAGTTGTATCCTTCCTTTTAAATTAGAATCTACAAATACCACGTACTTCATTAATATAAATCCAACAATAAAATTTACACAAAAGGAAATGAACAGGGCAGCATTGTGGGGTTTTAAAGTATAAAATCCCAGGTCTACATTTTCATTGTTAAATACAAATACCAGTAATAATTTAAAAAGGGCCAGGCCGAGTACCGTATTTGCCCCGCCACAGGCAGCATAACGGAATGTTTGTTCCGGCATAAGTTTGCGGAACGGAGGGTAGAAGAAGTCGATGAATGCTATGATGCATTTTTTTGCCAAATAAGTATAATTCAAAAGTTAAAATTCAAAATTCAAAATTCAAAACTGGAGGATTACATTCATTCAGAACGCCCTATTTTTGAATTTTTACTTTTGAATTTTTAATTAGCTATAAAGTTCCTCCCTCATCGCCTTCACCCTTTCATCAGCCAGGTATTCATCATAGGTCATCAACCTGTCGATCATTCCCTTTGGAGTAAGCTCAATGATGCGATTGGCTACGGTTTGCATGAACTGGTGATCATGGGTCGTCATTAAAATAACGCTGGGGTAAGCCACCATATTATCGTTAAAAGAAATGATACTCTCCAGGTCAAGGTGGTTCGTAGGCTCATCCAATATCAGCACATTCGGGTTCTGCAACATCATCTTACTGACCATGCAACGCACTTTTTCTCCTCCGCTCAAAACATTGGTCTTCTTTAAGATCTCATCGCCGCTAAACAGCATCTTGCCTAAAAAGCCACGTAAAAAATCTTCATCCACATCCTTGGTTGTAGGCGGCACATACTGGCGAAGCCAATCCATCAGGTTTAATTTACTGCCTTCAAAATATTCGCTGTTATCGTTGGGTAAATAAGCAGTAGTAACGGTGGTACCCCATTCGTAGGTTCCGCTGTCGGCTTTCATTTTTCCATTAATGATCTCAAAAAAACTGGTCATGGCCATCGGATCACGACTGATGAAAGCGATCTTATCTCCTTTCTGGATATCAAATTTTATTTTACTGAAAATGGTCTTGGCATCAATGGTCTTGGACAAATTATCCACTTTCAAAATTTCGTTACCCACTTCCCTTTCCTGCTTAAAAATAATACCGGGATATTTCCTGTTGCTTGGCTCAATATCCTCGATCACTAATTTTTCCAATGCCTTTTTACGTGATGTAGCCTGTTTACTTTTAGACGCATTGGCACTGAAACGTGCGATGAACTCAAGCAGGTCCTTACGCTTATCTTCATTCTTCTTATTCTTATCACTCATTTGCCTGGCAGCCAGCTGAGAGCTTTCGTACCAGAAAGTGTAGTTACCGGTATAAATTTTTATTTTGCTCCTATCCACATCGGCCACGTGGGTACAAACCGAATCTAAAAAGTGACGATCGTGACTTACCACTAAAACGATATTCTGGTAATCGGCTAAAAAATTCTCCAGCCAGCTGATGGTTTCCACATCGAGGTTATTGGTAGGCTCATCCAGTAATAAAATATCGGGGTTGCCAAAAATGGCCTGTGCCAGCAATACCCTTACTTTAATATTGGCAGCAATGTCTTTCATCAATTGCTGGTGCAGTTCATCCTTTACACCCAGGTCGCTCAACAATGTTGCTGCATCGCTCTCGGCAGTATAGCCACCCATTTCGCCAAACTCATGTTCCAGGTCACCTGCCCGTATACCATCGGCTTCTGTAAAATCTTCCTTGGCGTATAAAGCATCCTTCTCATGCATTACTTTCCACATTTTTTTGTGGCCCATCAGCACGGTGCTTAAAACGGTTGTTTCATCAAAAGCAAACTGGTTTTGATTTAACACGGCCATCCTTTCACCCGGGGTGATATCAATGGTTCCCTTATTGGGCTCAATTTCACCGCTGATGATCTTAAGGAAGGTGGATTTACCGGCGCCATTGGCACCAATGATACCATAACAGTTTCCCTTAGTAAAACTGATGTTCACTTCATCAAACAAGACCCGTTTGCCGTATGCCAGCGTTATATTATTTGCACTTATCATAATTATTAAAAAGTGTGCAAATATAAGGGAAGCAGTTGGCAGTTGGCAGATTGCAGTTCGCAAAATTTTTGCCGCATTTACTCTACTGCGCTGAAAACTGCCAACCGCCCACTGCAAACTGCCAACTGCATTTTGCCAACTGCTCAGTATCTTTGCAGCATGTCAATAGTTAACAGTTTACAGAAAAGTGCCATTGAAAGTTTATCTGCTTTATATGACCAGTCCTTTACCGAAAAGGATTTCCAGATAAACCAGACCAAACCCGAATTTGATGGGGATTATACCATTGTGATGTTTTCGTTGGTTAAGTCTTTAAAACTGTCACCGGATGCCATTGGCAACAGCCTGGGTGAGCACCTGGTTAAAAATTATCCACAGCTTTTTACCGCTTTCAATATTATCAAGGGGTTTTTAAACCTTACTGTTGCTGATGCATATTGGCAGGACCTGTTGCAAAAACATCATAGCGATATTTGCTACGGCAAAAAAGAGATGAACGGCAAAAAAGTAATGGTGGAATATGCATCGCCCAATACAAACAAGCCCCTGCACCTGGGGCATTTAAGAAATATTTTTTTGGGATGGAGTGTTGCCGGGATCTTAAAAGCGAGCGGTTATGAGGTAATAAAAGGTTGTATTGTAAATGACCGGGGTATTCATATCTGTAAAAGTATGATCGCCTGGAAGCTTTTTGCCAATGGTGCTACGCCGCAAAGCACCGGTATTAAAGGCGATCATTTTGTGGGCGATTATTATGTAATCTGTGAAAATACAATCAAGCAACAAGCCCTCGAATTGCTTGAGAAAGTTGAACAAGGGAATACTGAAGATTTTTCAGAAGAAAAAAAAGACAAAATAATAATATTAGTAGCTCAAAGAAATGAGCTTATTCATGGCACTGAGGAGAATCCAGAGAAACTCAAAAAAATAAATGAGGAAATTAGAGAGATAATTAGGTCATGTACAAACATAATGAAAGCTGCACAGCAAATGCTGCTGGATTGGGAAGAAGGAAAACCGGAAGTGATAGACCTCTGGAAAGCCATGAACAGCTGGGTGTATGCAGGTTTTGATGTTACCTACAAAAATATTGGTGCCGACTTTGACAAGATCTATTACGAAAGCGATACCTACCTGCTTGGAAA
Source organism: Ferruginibacter sp. (assembly GCA_039919015.1). Classification (GTDB taxonomy): domain Bacteria; phylum Bacteroidota; class Bacteroidia; order Chitinophagales; family Chitinophagaceae; genus Ferruginibacter. The sequence continues at coordinate 3,430 of JBDSGK010000231.1, read as the reverse complement.
GGACATTGTTCAGCAGGGCATGGATAAAAAAGTTTTTTACCAGAAAGATGACAGTAGTATCTGGATAGACCTAACAGCCGAAGGGCTTGATGAGAAAATTGTTCAGCGTAGCGACGGCACATCGGTTTATATCACACAGGATATTGGGCTTGCCTTGCAGAAATACGAGCAATATAATATTGACCAAAGTATTTATGTGATAGGCAACGAACAGAACTACCACATGAAAGTGTTGAAGCTGATCTGCCAAAAGTTGGGCATGCCCAATGCAGAGAATATTTTTCATTTGAGTTATGGTATGGTGGAATTAACCAGCGGCAAAATGAAGAGCCGGGAAGGAACCGTGGTTGATGCGGATGATATTGTTGATGAAATGATCTCTACCTCGCAACAGCATACCGAAGAACTGGGTAAGGTAAAAGATTTTACAGCAGAAGAACTAAAAGCCCTCTACAAGACCATTGGCCTGGGTGCCATGAAGTTTTATTTACTAAGGGTTGATCCCAAAAAGACCATGATATTTAACCCGGCCGAGAGTATCGATTTTCATGGATTTACCGGGCCCTTTGTACAATATACTTATGCCAGGATACAAAGTATTTTGAGAAAACATGCAGCAAGCCCACAGGGTCCTGCGGATGACCAATCATCAATGACCAATGACTTACTGACCACTGACCTTTTAAAAGCTGAAAAAGAAGTCATCGTTATAGCAGAACAATACCCCACTGCCATTGAACAAGCATGTATTGAACACAACCCTTCTGTTATTGCAAACTATGTTTTTCATTTAGCCAAGACCTTTAATTCTTTTTTAACTGTACATTCCATTCTTACTGCAGAAAATGAAGAAAAAAAACAGCTACGTTTACAATTGGCAACCATGACAGCCAATATCATTAAAAGCGGTATGGGTTTGATGGGAATTACTGTACCGGAAAGGATGTGATCTTCTGTCTAGTCTTTTATTACAGTGGGCGTGCCTCCAACCATCCAGGTGGCGAAGACCTCAGACATTTTCCAGTCATTCCCCGCATACATTCTTGGACGTGCGATCATATAATCTAAAAAATCTGCTACATCAGTATTTTTTAACTCCTGCATGGCAGTAAACAATTTCTTATCCTTAAACCTGCCGCTGGTGATCATCATGTTCTGCCCCGAAGACTGGTCCTGCATTACCCTGGCGGTATATTTTATATCTGCAACCAGCGAATCAATTACACTTTCTTCCTGGAACTTATCGCCCAATACCGGGAAAGCAAAAGAATAAAAAGCACCACTGTTCACATGCTGCAAATAAATATCATTCCGTATCAAATTATAAATTTGCCCCTTGTATGTAGCCGGGTAATCACCTCGTATAAAGAGGATATCATCTTTTTTAGGCTGTCGGTTTTTATCGGCCAGGCGGACAGCAAAATAATAATAAGAGCCTTTGATCAAACTACATTTCGCGGTACCGATAGTTACGGTATCACCATTGCTGTAATTGGCTTTTAATAACGCAACCTGGTTTAACTGTATTCCTACGCTGCCTTTTGTTAATTCAATCTGTACGGCTACCGTACTGTCACTCAATTTTACAATATAATCAGTGATCCTGAAAGCAAAAACATCTTTTACTTTATCCTGTTGGGACAAACAAACAGTTGCTTGTAACGATACCAGTATGATCAAAATATAAGCCTTCATTATTTTTTTTATTAAAACTAAAATATAATCATAAAAATAATATACCCACTGGGTGGTATTTATAGAGGTCCGTAAAAACTAAAATTCCGGGCCAGGGAATAGTATTTATAAAACAATGTGTATTTTTGACACTTATATCATATAAAGCGATAAGCATATCTTTGAGACTATGAAAAAGAAGGTTACAAAAATAGGTGTACTTACTTCGGGTGGGGATAGCCCGGGTATGAATGCCTGTATCAGGGCAGTTGTGCGTACCGGCATTTACCATGGCCTTGAAGTATTTGGCGTCATGCGGGGATACAGCGGGATGGTGGAAGATGATATCATGCCCATGGAAAGCAGAAGTGTAGCAAACATCATACAACGTGGCGGCACCATTTTAAAAACATCACGGTGCAAGGATTTTTTTGATGCTGCAGGAAGAAAAAAAGCCTATGAAAATTTAAAAAAACGTGGCATTAACGGATTGGTGATCATAGGAGGTGATGGCAGTTTCAGAGGAGCACAGATATTCAGTCATGAATATGATATTCCCTGTATTGGCTTACCGGGTACCATCGATAAGGACATTGCCGGTACTGACTTTACCATTGGGTTTGATACAGCCGTAAATACAGCCGTTGAAGCCATTGATAAGATACGTGACACGGCCGAAGCCCACGACCGTTTATTTGTTATAGAAGTAATGGGCAGGGATGCCGGCTATATTGCCCTGCACAGCGGCATTGCCACAGGCGCCGAAAATATTTTAATACCGGAAAGAAAAACTGAAATAGAAACGATCATATGCCAGCTTGAAGAAAAAGAAAGGCGGCGCAAACTGGTTAATTTAATTGTTGTTGCCGAAGGAGATGAATTTGGTGGTGGCAATGAAGTGGCCAAGATCATCAAGTCACGTTTGCCATTACTGGAAGTGAGGGTTTGTATTTTAGGACATATACAAAGAGGTGGTTCACCCAGTTGTATGGACAGGCTTATTGCCAGCCGTATGGGTTATCACGCAGTAGAATCGCTGATGGAAGGAAGGTATAATGTTTTTGTTGGTATTGTTAATAACAAAATAAACTATATCCCCCTTGATGAAGCCATTAAGAAAAAACAACGCGTTAGTGAAGAATGGCTGAAGATCGTGAAGATATTGGCGACGTAGAGAAAAGCTGCAAGGGGTTAGCCACAAGGGGCAAGCAAAACAGTGGAGAAGCATATATTTCAGCAGGCTTATCCCTTGAAGCTTATAGCTTGCAGCTAAAAACTATCTAATGAAACGGCATAAACAACATCATCTCTTTTAAATCAGCATAGAATAAATGAGCAAACACATCAGCAAGTACCTGCACCAGCAAATGGATAAGGAAACAGGTATTTCCCATTCTCAAAAAAGAACAAAGATCGTAGCAACCGTTGGTCCCGCATGTGACAGCTTTGAAAAATTACTGGAACTGGCTAAAGCCGGCGTAAATGTGTTCAGGTTGAATTTTTCTCACGGAACGCACGAGAATAAAAAAGAAGTGATCGATCATATCCGCAAGATCAGCAAATCGCAACCTTTCAATCTTGCCATACTGGGCGACCTGCAGGGGCCTAAATTAAGGGTTGGAGAAATTACAGGTGGACAAATTGAACTGATCGAAGGTGAGGATATTATTTTTACCACAGAAAAGATGGTAGGTACCAGGTCAAAAGTATATGTATCGTACCCAAACTTAACCACAGATGTAAAAGTTGACGAGCG
>JBDSGK010000230.1:0-11357 GCA_039919015.1 Ferruginibacter sp. | reverse complement strand
TGAATGCTGAAGCATTGATAAAAACAAGTGAGTTGCAAAAAGTGACTTTCTTCAGCCGTAGTAAAAACCGTTTATGGACCAAGGGCGAAGAAAGTGGTCATTATCTTTTTGTAAAAGAAATAAAAGTGGATTGCGATCATGATAGCTTACTGATCAAAGTGAACCCGGCAGGCCCAGTTTGCCATACCGGTGCTGATACCTGTTGGGATGAAAAGAATGAACCCGGTAATTTTTTAGTACAGTTGGAACAGGTCATCGCAGAGCGAAAAAATAAACCGGCAGAAGATTCTTATACCAGTTCTCTTTTTGCTAAGGGGATAAATAAGATAGCCCAAAAAGTGGGAGAGGAAGCGATCGAATTGGTTATTGAAGCCAAGGATGATAATGAAGGGCTGTTTAAAAATGAAGCTGCGGATCTGCTGTTTCATTACCTGGTATTGCTGCAGGCAAAGGGTTTGGTGCTGGAAGATATTGTAGCGATACTTAAAGAAAGGCATAGTAGGGAATAACAAAGTGCTGTTTATTCTTTTACCGGTTGCTGCACCACCAGGCCTTATGCCGCGGCGGGGCAGTGATCTACTCAGCTATCTTTTGTATCCTTATACTAATTCCCAGTTTTTTATTTAGCAGCATATACAACCCTGCCGGTTTTCCGCTTAGATCTATATTACCTGTCCGCCCCGGGATAAAAAACTGCTGAACGATTTGACCCAAGCTGTTGTACAATACAAATGCTTCATTAAGTGCATGCTGCTCCAATAAAATGGTCGCATTTTTCACCACAGGATTTGGAAATAGCAGTACATCCTGCTTATCACCTGTATTGATAAGCAAGATAATCTTGCTGAAAATAAACCTGCCGTCAACATCAATTTGTTTTAAACGGTAATAATGTTGTTGCTGAGCTGGTCTATCATCGGTAAACCGGTATTGTTTCAAACCATTACTTGTCCCTGCTCCTGTACTTGTCCCGATCTTTTCAAAATGCACCCCATCATTGCTTCTTTGTACTTCAAATAAATAATTATTATTTTCTGTAGCTGTGCTCCAGAAAATAAAATTCGCCTGTTTACCTGTTTTTCCAAAAAAATCAACCAGGTTTACCGGCAATATGGGAGTGCCAAACTCATAAGCACCCATATCTACGATGCCGTTAATTATCCTGTTTAAGTTGCGGATATCAAATGAAGGCACACCTGTATTATCGCCGGCATCAATGCCAACAGAACCGATCTGTAATTGCAACCCATCGTCATTGGTAAGCCAGCAATTATCTACTCCCGCTGGGTTGGCAATATTTACAAAGGTTGGTGCAAGTGTTATGTTGGCCGTACCGGGTCCTGTTATAGAATGCGGTGGATTTTGATTGCTTATATCGATAGCAGAATACGTGGCTGCAAAACCGGCACCACCGATCAGGAAAAACTGGGGCCCTGTTCCACCGGCAGTGTTGCCCCAAAAAATACTGTTGCGTATGGGTGGGTTTGCAGTGCCTGAATTACCGGAAACGAAATTCGATCTGTCGGCAACAATACCCCCGCCATCGAAAGAGGAATTATTAATAAAAAGGGAATTCAATATTACCGGGCTTGCATTACCGTTTCCACCTCCCCAGCAATACATGGCACCAGCCCTTTCGGTAGCGGTGTTCATATAAAAAATGGAATTGGTTATAATTGGGCTTGCATTGCCATTATATCCAAAATTATCAATGCCGCCACCGCCGCGGGTGGCAGTGTTTTGCACAAACATACAATTGGTAACAACCGGGCTGGCATTACCAGCATTTTGCCCGTGGTTAAAAATACCGCCACCAAACACGGCCGTATTATTGGTGAATAAACAATTTCTTATAGTAGGACTGCAGACACCTCCATTAGCAGCATTGTTCAGCATACCTCCTCCCAAACTTCTGCTATCATTTCCCAGCAGGTCGAAATTTGCATGACCGCCCCTGATGATAAAACCATCTAGTATGGCCGTATTGTTGAGGCTGGCGTTAGTGATAACATGATAACTGTTATCAGCATTGCCTGCAAGGCCTATCTCTGCACTTAATACAGATGTGAAGCCGCATGAAAAATTTCTTTGCGACAGGTTTGTCTCTGTACCATTAAAACTTCCATAAATAGCCACACCGTTTACCATGCTGAAATAAATATTCCTGTTATTACCGGTAGTTGTAAAATAAGTTCCTGTCATTACCCATACTTCATCACCGGCTATGGAAGATGAAATGACAATTTGCAACGAAGTGCCGGGGAATGCATTTGCCCAACTCGTACCATCCAGGAGTCCCCCGCCGGAAGGTGTTACATATCTTGTTACAGCATGGGCAGTAAAACTAAAAAGATAAAATAGAATTATAATGAGGTAAATTTTTTTCATAGGGATCAATTTTCGTGGTATTAATTATTGCTTTGCTTTTAATAGGTCAATTTCTTTTTTTAATTGGATGATCAGTTTCATTTGCTCTTCACTTTTCTGATTTAACTCCTGCACGGCTTTTACCAAGGGTACTACAAATTCAGCATAGCGTATCCCGTATGTACCTTTTTCATTCTTTGGCGCATCTACTCCACTGAAATCAAAGCCAAGTTCTTTTGCAACTTTTTCCACTTCCTGTGCAATGAAACCAGTATGGCGTATCCCTTCTTGTCCTGAGACATTATTTTGCACTATTTTGTCTCCCCGGCTTTCCTTTATCAGTCTTATTTCATCGGCGCCAATAAATTTATTCAATGCTTTAATATCTGTATTGTAAGAAACAGTCCGTAGTTTTAAAATAAAATTCAGTCCGGAAATATTTTCGGCAATATTTGTTTTAAACCGGCCGTCTGAAAAAGTGGTCCAACCTACCTGGCCACCGATAGAACTAACTGATGTATTGCCTATACTTACTTTGTGATTGGTATTTACAATGGCATTATATCCTATAGCAGTTGCATTTATTAAAAGCGGTGCACTTGTTTCACTGTTGTAACCAAGAAAAGTGCAACCTTCAGCATTGACATAAGCGCTTCCTGCACTATAGCCTACAGCTGTTCCTCTATCGCCGCCGTTATTGTTATAAAGTGCATACATCCCAACGGCTGTATTATTGCTGCCGCTATTATTAATAGCTAATGCATACCAGCCTGTAGCAGTATTGTAATTTCCCCATGAGTTTTCATAAAGCGACCGATAACCTACAGCTGTATTGTTGTTTCCTGTGTTTATAGAAGCGTTATTACCGGGAAGGCCGAATAATGCCTCATATCCTATTGCTACATTAAAATTTGTAAATGGGGTAGCGGTATCATTGTAATTCCCCATTGCATTATATCCAATAACTGTTGCACTACTTCCTGCTACTGTTTGGGAAAGTGCTTTGACTCCAATGACTGTATTGTAACTGCCAGTAGTGTTGGAGGGGAGTGAAGTGGAGCCGATGGCCGTATTATTGGAGCCAGTAGTATTGTCATTCAGCGCAAAGTGACCACTGGCGGTGTTATTACTACCTGTACTGTTATTCCTAAGGGAACTGTATCCGGCAGCTGTATTACTGTCGCCAGCATTATTTAAATAAAGTGAGTTATACCCGTTAGCTGTATTACTTTTACCAGTGCTATTGCTGTATAAGGCCTGGTATCCCAATGCGCTGTTTCCAACGCCGGTATTATTAGATGCACTAACAGAGCCTCTCAATGCTTCATATCCAAAAGCTACACTTGTGTTGGTGAAAGAAGTGGCCTGGTTGTTCACCAATGACATAGCTCCATATCCAAAAGCTGTTGCGTTATTCCCTGCCTGGTTGGAAAGCAATGCGGATCCACCATAGGCCGTATTGCGATCGCCATCTGTATTGTTGAACAATGACTGGAACCCGGTTGCTGTATTGTTCAGACCGATGGTATTATCGTAAAGCGCCTGGTAACCAAGAGCAGTATTGTTGTCACCACCGGTATTGGATAACATGGCCTGCCGGCCATTAGCAGTATTGCTGAATCCCGTGCTGTTATTCAAAAGCGATTGGTAACCGATCGCCGTATTGTTGTTTCCAGTATTGTTTGCAGCAGTAGTTGAGCCGCGTAATGATTCATAACCAACGGCAACATTGTAATTGGTAAAAGGCGTTGCAATATTGTAGGCATAGCGCATGGCATTATAGCCAATAGCCGTAGCATTACTGCCTGCAACATTATTGTACAAAGAAAAATACCCCATGGCTGTGTTATTATTTCCTATACTGTTAAAAGACAATGCCTGGAACCCATGGGCAGTATTCCAGTTCCCTGTGGTATTGCTTGTAAGTGCATTCACACCCGCAGTTGTATTGCCGTTTCCCGAACTGTTGAAATAAAGTGTACCAAGCCCCAGGGCAGTATTATTATTTCCCGTACTGTTTGAATAACCTGATGAAGATCCGGCAAATGTATTGTTAATGCCTCCGCCTCCTGCATTATTTATTCTTCCGGCCTGTAAACCAAAAAAAATATTTGAAGGATTATCTGCATGTATCCAGAGCAGGTCAGCGCCGCTACTGTTGCGGAGTTTTATAAGCGGGTTGCTGTTTGTTTGCGTGCTGTTTGCATCAATAAAAAGTTGTGAGGTATCGGCTGAGCCCTTCACATGTAGCTTGGCAGCCGGTACGATAATGCCAACGCCAACATTTTGAGCGAACAATAGATTACCTCCAAAAAAAGCAAACAATATGAATAAAAGAATTTGTTTCATAATAAAATTTATTTGGGCTACATGGTTTTAAATTTTAAGAGTATGAATAAACAATTATTCTGATCAGGCGCTACAAGCCAATGTTGACTTTATCAACACCGATTTTCGCCTTCTCCTGGAAACCTGTATAAAATTTCCATCAATGAGTTTAAGTTCATGACCAACATGTTGATGAGACACCAGGAACCGGTTATTAACCAAATGGCTCCGGTGCAAACGGATAAATAAATGAGGCGATAATTTTTCTTCAAACCATTTGAGCAGTTTAGCCGTTACCATTATTTTACCATCAATGAAATAAAGCCTGGAATAATTGGATGATGCTTCTATCCTGATGATCGTACTGCTGTCAATTAAAAAACTACCCAAAGAAGTATTTAGTATAAAAAATGAATTTTCCATTTTCAAAAGGTTTACAGTGATCAAGGAGGTCTGTCATCCTGCGATGGGAATATGAAACTACAAAGAAGACCAGGTGTGTAGGCGCTAATTCAACCTGTATCAGGAAAAATTCAACGGGTAAAGAAAGGAGTAACCTGCTTCAACGAAATGCAGGATATTTTCAACCAAAAGATCTATTTGGAAATGATCTTTCCGCTGGCAACCAGTTCTACAAAAGCATCACGCTCATTGCGGCTTATGGGTAGCTCATGCTTGCCGATCTTAACCGTAAAACCTTCAATGCCGGTGATGGCTTTTATATTAACGATATAGGAACGGTGAATGCGGTAAAATTTTCCGGCAGGTAATTTTTCTTCCAGACCGGAGATCGTATGGTAAGTGATCACCGCTTTATCCTTTGTTACAATTTTTACATACTCTTTCAAGGCTTCAATGAATAAAATTTCTTCAAAGAATATTTTTACCAGGCCACCATCAGCTTTTACAAAAAAGAAATCCTCATGTTCAATTATTTCGCTGCTTGTGGATGTTTCTGTTGCTGCCGGACGTAAAAATTTCCATGCTTTATTTACAGCCAGTAAGAACCGTTCAATAGCGATCGGCTTCAGCAGGTAGTCGATGGCATTGGCATCAAAACCTTCCATGGCATGCTCGCGGTAAGCGGTGGTAAAAATTACGGCAGGCGGATTGGTCATTGATTTTAAGAACTGGAAACCGGTAAGGCCGGGCATGTTGATGTCGAGGAACACCAGTTCTACCGGCTGCGTGGTGATACCCTTCAATGCTTCTTTTGCATTTTTGTAATTACCCTGCAACAAAAGCCTTTCATCCTGGCTGACAAAATCATCCAGGATATCACGGGCAATGGGCTCGTCATCTATAACTGCGCAGCTTATTTTTTTCATGACAGGTTCAGTTTTAAAGTTACAGAAAAGCGATTAGCTTCATGCAGCATCTGCATATCATATTTATTTTCGTACTGTAGGTTCAGGATATGTTTTACGCTGTTAATGCCGATGCCTTCCGAATTTTTTTCCTGGTAATAGCTGTTATCAACTGTAAACAGCAATTCAGCTTTGTTAATGAATATTTCTACTTTCATCCAGTTGCGGTCCGATTTTTCTTTCATACCGTGTTTAAAAGCATTTTCTACAAACTGTATCAGCAGTAATGGTAATATGGTTTGTTGTTTTACATCGCCTTCCACCTTCATCTCAATAACCGTATCCTGTTCATAGCGTAATTTTTCCAAAGCGATATAGCTTTGTAAAAAACTGATCTCCTGGCTCAACAATACTTTCGGCTGGTTGCAGTCGGCAATTACATACCGCATGATATTGGATAACTGCCGCAGCGCTTCCGAAAGTTTGTCGCTGTTGCTGCGGGCAAGTCCATACAGGTTATTGAGGGTATTGAAATAGAAATGCGGACTCAGCTGCTGTTTCAATAAATTTAACTGCATGTCTTTGTTGATGACTGCCAGTTGTATCCTTTGCTTTTCGGCCAGCCTGTATTCGAAATAAAATTTCAGTACATAAAAGGCAGTTAGTTTCAATACATATTTACCTATATCTGCCCATGAATTGTAAACGAATGATGTGAGATCCTTTGCTGGCAGGCTATCCCATACCAGCCAATCATGGCCTGAATGAAAGATGGTATACAACACAGCTATCCATAAAAAATAATAAGCCAGGAACAGGAAGATGTTTAGTGAAATGATCTTCCAGTACTGTAAATGATAAAACCTGTTGAGCAAGAACCAGATCGCACCGGTGAACATCAAATGCTGTAGCCAGTTCACGAAATAAAAAGCGGGTGGCAATACACAGTCAGCACATTTGCTCCAGGTAATGAAATACTGGATAGAGAGAATAATGATCTCTATACCTGCATAGATCAAAAAGGAGCGTTTCCAGAATTGATTGGCCCGGTTCTTTTCTTCTGCAGAAACAACATGCTTTATGTCATACTCATCATTCCTCATGCAGGGTTATGATTAATTTAAAACTTTTGTTATCGTTTGTATTGCCGAAAGAAAATTTACCCGGGTAGAGTTCTGTTAATCTTCTTTGCAGGTCATCATCCTGGCCCAACAGCTGCATATTACCACTGCCCGAACTTTTATCCATTGTCAAGGTCAATTCATTGCCCGAAAAATGCAACCCGATCCGGTATGATCTTTTTGTTGTAGTATGATCGTTGGTATCGAGTTTATCAATAAAGCCAACCAATAATAAAGGCGAGATCTTAAGTTTATCATAGTCACCCGTGATCACTGTTTCAAAAGCTGCTTTACTATCCTGGCTGTTCAGTAGGTCTATATAATTATTAAGAAAATGAATCTCTTTTTTTACATCGATCAGTTTTTCTTTGGCTTCGTAAATAACATATTCCATCACTTTGGCCAATTGCAAAATTGGAGCAGTGGCATGTAAGGGCCTGGTAGCTGCCAACTGCCGCAAATGATTTATGGTTTTAAAATAGAAAGAAGGATTGAGGTGCCATTTCAGCATTTTAAGTTGCAGTTCTTTGTTGGCAACAGCAAGTTCTGTACGTTTTTTTTCTTCCAGTCGGTAATTGTAGAAATAAGCAGCCAGGTAAAACCAGGAAAGCCGGAATGCATGTTTCAGTAGTTGATAATTGAGGTAAGAATACTGATCACCGCTATCGAGTATTGCTTTGATGCGATCGTTCTCCGGCCTTACCATTTCCTGCAGGTTATCATGGAGGTACCCGATAACATCCTGTACCGGCCCAAACCAGGCATAGCTGTACATAAAATAAAAACCAATATTGACCAGTACCTGCACAATCACTTTTTGTTTACTTACCGACCAGGCAACAAACCAGATGGGCCATATAAGCAGGCATTGAAATATCCACATCAGGAAATGGATCTCGAGGTTGCTGATGATCCTTGCGCCGAAATTATTAAGGATAATGAGGAATAATAACTGGATGCACGCTTCCATCAATGCATACAATGCAAAGACCTTAAGCCAGTAGCGGGCGATTGTTTTATGGTGAAAGGGCCAAATCATTAACTGCGATAAAGTTAGGTACATCATGTACAAGATCGCTGTGGCATGGTAACAATTCTATGGAAGGGGAGGATTATTCAACGGGAGGAGTATATTTTCAATTAAAACTAATTCCGGGAAATGCTCAATAAACATGGAGTATTGAACATTTATTTATTGCTTGATGTGCTGTCCTGACTGGGGCTCATGCTGCCGCACATGCCCGGGCTATGAAGACCCCAACGGAACGAAATGTCATTCTACAAAATGCCAGCAAACGCCTGCCATATCAATGATATTAACTTCTATACCGTAAGGCTGTTGGGTGGGTTGCCCCAGTTTTATGCCGAATTTTTCAACCAGTTTATTATCGTTCACAAAATTCCAGAACTCATCTGCATTGCTCACTTTAACACTGATCATTAAATTTTGAGCAAACTCATCATTGTTGTAGCGTTGCAAAATAAATTTACAGCCATCTCTTTCAAAACCAATATAATCTCCTGCATCCCAGATGATGGAAAAGCCTAATCCGATGAACAGTTGTTTGGAACCTTCAAAATTTTTACCGGATGGAATAAATGGTTCTAGTGACAGGAATTTCATGGTGAGTGATTTTGTAAAATGAAGTTACTGAATTGCGATCATTTAGAACTGCCTAACAACCAAACCAACGGCTTGATCAATTGTAACTCGTGGATTTTTTGTAAACTATTTCATCATCATCAACGCGGTCATGATTTCAATACCATCCCAAAAATTCTGCAGGCGGATATTCTCATTCTCTGCGTGCTGGTTATTATCATGATTGGCAATGGGAACTGAGATGGTCCTTGCATTCAAATATTTTTCAAACAGGAAGAGGGGAAGGCTTCCACCCATGGTTGGCTGCAATACTATCTGCCCGCTGCCGGTAGCTTTAACTGCAGCGATCACTTTTTTGGCAATGGGCAAGTCCATCGATGTGCGCTGCGCATTATACCCGTCATTCTTTGGAATTATCTTAATGATCTTCGCATGTTTTTTTCTTTCTTCATCGGTTGGTTCGTGATCCGTAACAAAATATCCCTGCGCTTTTATATGATCGATTACCTTTTGTTGTTGCCTTTTCCAATCATTGCCCAATACCAGCCGCAGGTCAATGACGGCAGTTGCAAATGTCGGGATCTGGTTGGATGAAAGTATTCCTACATTACCGCTTTGCATGCCGTTGATATTTAATGAAGGCATGTTGATGGCTTCGCTTAAACTTATACCGGGCATTTCTTCTGACATGATCCCCAGTTCGTTTTTCATTTGTTCATCCACGGAGGGTACTTCCTGCAATGCCTTTTTTTCAGAAGCCGTTAATGGTATCATGTCATCATAAAATCCTTTTATCGTTACCCTGCCTTTATCATCTTTCATAGCAGCCAGTAACTGCGACAACATCATGGCGGGGTTGGGTGCCCAGTTGCCATAATGCCCGCTGTGTAAGGGCCTTTTGGAAGCATATACAGTAAGATCAAGATGAGCATCTCCACGTACACCAAATACCACCTGCTTTTTTCCTGACTGGTGTACGGGACCATCGCAAATGATCCAAAGGTCAGACTGCAACAGTGTTTTGTTCTGCTCCAGTATCTCGTTCAGGTGTACAGAACCGGCTTCTTCTTCTCCTTCAAAAAAAAACTTCAGGTTATAAGCAGGTTGCAAACCGTTTTTTTTGATGGCATCATAAGCATATAAAATGGCAGCAACGCCGGCCTTATCATCCGAAGCACTGCGGGCATATATTCTCCATTCCGGATCATAGGTATTGTTGGAAGGAAAAGGGATATTGACGCCTCCCTTGTCTATGGCAGCAGTGAATAATTTTGGAACAAAGGGTTCAAGTCCCTTCGCCCACTGGGCGGCATTAACGGGCTGGCCATCGTAATGCGCATAGAATATAAGGGTTTGCGTTGCACCCGGCACCATCACTTCTCCATACACAGCCGGGTGGGCACCTGCTGTAGTTGGGCGTAAAAGCTGCACCTGCTGAATACCCCGTTTATTCATCATGCCCATGATAAAGGCGGCAGTTGACTGCATGTTTACCGTGTCCCTGGCTAGGTTGGGTATGGACAGGAATTGTACATACTCATTGATGATAGCAACCGCGTGCTGGCTATTGTATTTCCTGGCGGCCATTACATCCGGTGATTGTGCGGGTGCCAATGGGCCTATAAGAATGATCAAAAGAAAAAGAAAGAATTGTTTTTTCATGCAGTAGTGTTTTGCAGCGGTTTAAAGATGATGAATTTTATTTAGACTGCAAAGGAATGAAGTTGGAGCATGATTATGCAGGATCTTTTAAACTCAGGGGTCTCATGCTACGCCCTAGGCCATGCCATGAAGACCCCGGCGGGAGGAAATAACTCAGTTCGTGTTATGCGCAAACTCTACTTTCCCCAATTAGATCTGTGCTAAATGTTTGGCGAGAAGGCAATTTTTATGCTTATATTTTAATTACTGTCAAGAGGGAGATAAATATCAAACGTTGCCCCTTTACCTAATTCCCCATTTGCTGCGATGATACCATTGTGATTTTCTACAATTCTTTTCACAATGGCAAGTCCTATGCCTGTTCCCGTGTATTCATTCTTTCCGTGCAAGCGTTGGAATAATTCAAATATTTTCTCATTGTATTGCGGTTCAAAACCTATTCCATTATCTGCTACAGAAATGTGACAATAGAATTTATCGCTTTGTAAATTTTTGTTGTCTAATTTACTTCCCTCACTGTGTTCACTGTTTATTGTGATGTGCAAAGGGTGTTCAGGATTTGAAAACTTTAAAGAATTACTGATGAGATTATAAAACAGTTGTTGGAATTGAAAGGGTATAGCTTTAGCCTCACAAATTTTAGGGTTCTCAATAGTTGCATGCTTCTGCTCTATTTCTTCTTTCAGGTCTTGTGTTACTTTTTCAATAATAGCATTGAGATTTACTTTTTGAAAATCCCGTTCTAAAGTATGTGTGCGGGAGTAAGCAAGTAAATCGTCAATGAGCGATTGCATTCGTTCAGCCGATGCCTGCATTCGTTTAAATAAATCTTTTCCATTTTCAGATAAATTTTCTTTTTCTTTATCTGTTATGCGGGAGGCAAAGGTTTGGATTTTACGTAACGGCTCTTGCAAATCGTGACTTGATATATAAGCGAATGATTGAAGCTCTTTATTCATTTTTTCAAGT
>JBDSGK010000229.1:0-3829 GCA_039919015.1 Ferruginibacter sp. | reverse complement strand
AGGGTGCCTGGATTTACAGAACGGCTAATGGCATTGGTGATGTTGCTTACAATGCAGCGCAACTAAGGTGGAATTATGGTGCTGATGGAGTTTTAGATAATGAAAATGTAGAGATACAGGTTTATGCCGTTGAAATGGTATATGTTCCCCAGTCTGCATTCAACCTGGGTAATAGTTCAGCAGAGATCGGTAAATTCAGGGATGGGGCAGTAGATACCTGGTTCCCCATTACAAGCGAAAACATTATAACCTGTGGAACCAGTGCAGGAAATCTAAATGCCACAGGATCTTTTTTAGCCAGTGGCAACATACCTGCAGCATTTCCAAAAGGGTACAACGCATTCTGGACAATGAAATATGAATTCAGCAAACAACAGTATGTAGACTTTTTAAATACATTAGATCAAACAAACGCAACACTGAGGAATAATGTAGGAGCTACAGGCACTGTACCCAATATGGTTGTTACACAACCAGAAAGAGCAGCCAATAGTTTTAATCCCCTTAATATGTTGGCATGGCTTGACTGGGCTGCCATGCGCCCTATGACAGAATTGGAATACGAAAAAGCCTGTCGTGGTGGTGGCAACACACCTTCTCCATTGGAATTTGCCTGGGGTAACACAACCATCAGCCCGATAACAACGCCAACAAACCAGGGTGCAGCAAATGAAACCTGGGCCAGCGGTAATGCAAATTATTCAGGTGGGCCTGCAATACAGATGCGATGCGGAGCCCTGGCAACAGCCAGCAGTACCCGAACAACAAGTGGTGCTACATTTTATGGTATCATGGAAATGTCAGGTAATGTAAGGGAGTTTGCGATCTATGCTGGTAATACCCAAGGAAGATCTTTTACCGGCCTGCATGGCGACGGAATTTTAACAGCCCTTGCTGAATCCAATACCGCCAACTGGCCATCAAACACAAATAATAGCAGCATAACACCCAGAGGGGGGTATTATGCTGATGTAATTGGTCAATTGCAGATCTGTGATAGATCATCTGGCCCCCATGATTATAACACTCCTTCTGTCGCCAATGGCGGGCGTGGTGTACGTACGGGAGAATAATATCTTTTCATCTAAAAATTTATTAAAAAATGAAAAGTAAAATATTCTTCTTCACGATTACTTTGCTGTGGGTAATTGTTTTAAAAGCGCAACCTCCAAACAACAGCATATTTTTTGGCAGTGCAGGAGATGGGTTTAACAGATCGGCAAATATATCACTATCCAATACTATTTTTTTGGGAGGTGCAGGTGATGGATTTACCCGTGCTGCCAATATTTCTGCATCAAACAATATTTTTACCGGCGGAATTGGTGATGGGTGGAATAAAGCTGCAAACACGTCGGCATCAAATTCGATTTTTATTGGCGGTGCAGGAGATGGGTGGAATAAAACAGCAAATAATTCTGTATCAAATACCATTTTTATGGGCGGTACAGGAGATGGATGGAATAAAACAGCAAATATTTCCGTATCAAATATCATATTTGTTGGTGGGTTTGGCGATGGCTGGAATAAAGCCGGCAATGCTGCAGCTTCCAACAATATCTTCCTTGGTGGAGGAGGAGATGGATGGGCCAGGATCTATCGGCCAATGGGACCCTTACCCGTAAATTTTCTTTATTTTAATGTTCGAAAGCAGGGTAAAAATATTGCATTGCTAAATTGGAAAACAGCGCAGGAGACTAATTCATCACATTACGATGTGGAAAGAAGTACCGACGCCTTAAACTATCGTTTTATCGGTAAGGTTACTGCAACCGGGAATACATCAACAGAAAGTAGTTACAGTTTTACTGATAATGCCCCGGCCAAAGGGTTTAATTATTACCGCTTAAAACAGGTTGACAGGGATGGGCGCTTTATTTATACGGCTTCAAGAGTTTTAAACTTTGATGATATGGATGCAGGCCAGGTCAAATATTATCCAAATCCTACCAGTGGTTTATTGAATGTAGAAATAACAGATGCTATGAAGCCCGAAGTAAAATGGATAACAGTATCCAATACCGCAGGCATAGTACTGGACCAGGTAGAGATACAACCAGGTAACAGCCTGTTAATTCAGCTTAACTTTAGTAAATATCCAAAAGGCATCTACTTTATTCAATTAAAAACAACCTGTTGTAATAGTACGCAGCGTATTGTTCTGCAATAAGACATTTCCTTTACCATCAAAAATGAGCAACTTTGAGTTGCTCATTTTTTGTACGGAACATTTTACTGCCGATAATGTTATTAATGGTAAGGTCGCGTTTATTTTAACAATCCGGCTTATACATGGGTAAAACAAATTAAATTTGCAGAATGAAAAATTGGATGTTTCTGATCGTTTTGGCCGGCCTCTTTTCCTGCGAAAAGGATATTGACTTTAAATTAAAAGAAGCAGCCCCCTTATTAGTAGTGGATGCACAGATAGAGAATGGTACCGCACCAACCGTAGCCCTCAGCAAAAGCCTTGATTATTTTGGTGCCATCAGTCCGCAGATATTGTCCAATTCTTTTGTACACAACGCAGAGGTCACCATGAGCAACGGAACATTGGCCCATACTTTTAAAGAATACATGGTGCCCCTTGCCAACGGGTATGCCCTTTATTATTACGGAATTGATTCTGCAAACCTGGCCACCGCATTTATTGGTGAGTTTAACAGGCAGTACAACCTTACTGTAAAAGTTGATGGCATGCTGTACACAGCCAAAACAACCATACCGGCACTTACAAAAATATTTGACAGCCTTTGGACAAAATTGCCCCCGCCAAATGTAGATACTTCAAAAAGGATTTTGATGGCAAGGGCGATTGATCCTCCCGGGCTGGGTAATTATGTAAGGTATTATACAAAGAAGAACAGTGAGCGCTTTTTGCCGGGATTTAATTCGGTGTTCAATGATGAAGTGATTGATGGCACCACGTACCAGGGCCAGGTTGACCAGGGTGTTGACAGGAATAATACGCTCCCCACAGGAGATGACAGGTTCTTCACCAGGGGAGATACGATCTCATTTAAACTATCCAATATTGATAAAGCCACGTATACTTTCTGGAACACCTGGGAATTTAACCAGCAAAGTATCGGCAATCCTTTTTCGCAGCCCGGTAAAGTGATCGGCAATATCAGCAATGGTGCCCTGGGTGCTTTCTGTGGCTATGCTTCAAAGGTTGGAACAGTAATAGCACGCTGATGCTTTCACTAACAAATATTCCTTTACATTCGCAACAAATAATACAGCAATAAATTTATGTCAACAGAGAAAGTACATTGTTTAATAATAGGCTCGGGGCCGGCAGGATATACAGCGGCTATTTATGCATCAAGGGCAGGACTGAACCCGGTCTTATACCAGGGCATTCAGCCCGGCGGCCAGTTAACCATTACAACAGAAGTCGAGAATTATCCCGGCTATCCGGATGGTATACAAGGCCCCGAAATGATGGTTCATTTTGAGAACCAGGCAAAACGTATGGGCACTGATATCAGGTATGGCCTGGCAACAAATGTTGATTTTTCAACGAGGCCATTGAAAATAGAAATTGATGAAGAGAAATGGATCGAAACAGATGCATTGATCATATCAACAGGAGCATCAGCCAAATGGCTGGGCATTGAAAGTGAGCAACGCCTCAATGGTTATGGTGTTAGCGCCTGTGCAGTTTGTGATGGGTTTTTCTTTAAAGGAAAGGAAGTAGCCATCGTTGGCGCCGGCGATACTGCAGCAGAAGAAGCACTTTATTTGTCCAAAATATGCTCCCAGGTGCACATGATCGTTCGCAGGGGTGAAATGCGTGCCAGTAAAGTAATGGCCGACAGGGTTA
>JBDSGK010000228.1:0-37557 GCA_039919015.1 Ferruginibacter sp. | reverse complement strand
TTTCCATTTTCTTTAAAGGTTTTGCCGAAGAAGGCATGTGGTTGCCCCAGTTATTGCAAACACTTAATGAAAAAGAAATGAAGCGGATGGGCATGAAGATAAGTGCCGCCGATATTTACAGCATCAGCAAAGGAAGCTTAAAAGATGCCATTGTTAGTTTTGGCGGATTTTGCACTGGCGAACTTATTTCAGATAAGGGCCTGTTGCTCACCAACCACCATTGCGGTTTTGACGCCATACAAAATCATTCATCCTTACAGAATAATTATATCCGGGACGGTTTTTGGGCTTACAACCATGCACAGGAATTACAGAACCCGGGGTTGTTTGCTACGTTCATCATCCGCATTGATGATGTTACTTCGGCCGTGTTGAATGGAATAACCGCCAGCCTCACTGAAAAAGAAAGACAAAGCCTGGTTGATAAAAATATTGCAGCGTTAAGAACCACGGTAAAGAAAGAAACCTACCAGGATATTCTTATTAAACCTTTCTTTGATGCCAACAAATATTTCCTGTTTGTTACCGAAACTTACAGGGATATTCGCCTGGTTGGTGCACCTCCTTCTTCCATTGGTAATTTTGGAAAAGATACCGACAACTGGATGTGGCCAAGGCATACCGGTGATTTCTCTATGTTCAGGATCTATGCAGATAAAAATAATAAGCCTGCACCCTATGCTGCCGACAATGTTCCTTACAAACCAAAGCGTTCTTTAAATATTTCTTTGGATGGCGTTAAGGAAGGCGACTTTACGATGGTGTTTGGCTTCCCCGGTGCTACCAAGGAATACCTCCACAGCAGTGCCATAGAGCAGATCGTTAGGGTGAGCGATCCTGCCAAGATCGCCATACGTACCAAAGCGCTGGGCGTTATTGATGGTTTTATGCGTGCTGATGAAGGCATAAAAATTCAGTATGCAGCAAAGTATGCTACTATCTCAAACGCCTGGAAAAAATGGCAGGGCGAAGTGTTGGGATTAACAAAGACCAATGCCGTTGCTAAAAGACAGGAACTGGAATCAAATTTTGAAAAGATCGTGCTGAGCCGGCCGGAATATAATGTTGCTTATGTTGACCTGCTTAAAAAACTTAAGCAGGCTAATACAGATATTGAGCCCTATGGTTATGCCCGGGATTATTACAACGAGATCATTCCCAGGGTGGAACTCTGGGGTATTGCTGCCGATATGAATTCGCTGGTGACCGCTTATGGTAAAGATGAAGCGGCTTATGTAAAACGCAAAGCAGAAGTGTTAACCAAACTCGAAGAAACGTTTAAAGAATATAATCCTACCGTTGATCAGCATTTATTTGAATCATTAATGGAAATGTATGTTACTGACCAGAAGGATGAATATGTTTCCCCGGCTTTTAAAAGGATGCTGAAGAAAAAAGGCAATTCGTTTACCACGCTGGCCAATACGGTTTATTCACAAACTGATTTTACCTCTCTTGATAAAATAAAAAAAATACTGGCAGGTTCAGCCACTGATGTTGTAATTGCCATTAGAACAGATGTAGCTGCAAAGCTGCAGGCCGATATTTTAAACACGTACACAACCAATGTATCGCCTTCATTGAATGCCATGCAGGCTGACATAAACCAATTGCAACGTACTTATATGCAGGCGCAGATGGATGTGTTCAGCAAAAAAATATTCTATCCCGATGCAAACAGCACGTTACGTGTTACCTATGGCAATGTAAAACCCTACGAGCCAAGAGATGGCGTTAAATATGACTTTCAAAGCTATATGGATGGCGTGATGGAAAAATATGTACCGGGTGATTATGAATTTGATCTGCCTAAAAAAATGATCGACCTGTATAATAAAAAAGATTTTGGCAGGTGGGGTGTTAATGGCCGTCAGCCGGTTTGTTTTATTGCAGCCAATCATACAACCGGTGGTAATTCGGGAAGCCCGGCATTGAATGCTGATGGCAATTTGGTAGGCTTGAATTTTGACCGTGTATGGGAAGGCACCATGAGTGATATCAATTACGACCCGACCATTTGCAGGAATATAATGGTTGATATCCGTTATGTAATGTTTATCATAGATAAATATGCTGAAGCAAAGAATTTGATCGCTGAAATGAAGTTTGTCAGTAAGAAAGGGAAATAAAGTGAAAAAAAATCAAAAGTAAAAAGTAAAAAGTAAAAAGGGGAGCAACGGTTTTAAACAAATACTGCTGCCTTATTAAAATAGAATTGATCAAAAAACCTACATACGCACATTTTTACAGGCTCTCAGCCTATATCTCCATCATGATGAATGGGACGTCGTGTTTATTTTAAATGGCAATCTCATTGAGTCATAAATGAATTGCCCTGCCCTTCAGGGCCGGGCACAATTTGGCATTACCGAAATTGGGCTTTAGCCCAACAATTTGATTGTGGCTGAAGCCCTCAATAAATGATAATCACAACACTGCCCTGAAGGGCAGTGCAATTCAAAACTAAATTTCATTTTATGCAAATAGCAATATTAGGTGCCGGTATGGTAGGCCGTGCCATGGCCATCGACCTCGCCGCAAAATACCAGGTTACTTCCTTTGATGTAAGTGATTATGCACTACAGGTTCTTACTCAAAAAAATAATTCGATCAAAACAATTAAGGCTGATCTGAGTGACTATAACAATTATGCTCCCATGCTCGCAGCATTTGATCTTGTGATCTCTGCAGTGCCGGGCTTTATGGGATACCGTACATTGGAAGCCATCATCAGGGCTAAAAAAAATGTGGTTGACATTTCTTTCTTCCCTGAAAATGCACTGGAGCTGGATGGCCTGGCCAAAGAGAACCAGGTTACGGCCATTGTTGATTGTGGCGTGGCCCCCGGCATGAGCAATTTAATTTTAGGTTATTATAATGAAAGGATGAAGATCACCGACTTTGAATGCATGGTAGGCGGACTGCCAAAGAAAAGGGTTTATCCCTTTGAATACAAAGCTCCCTTCTCTCCCATTGATGTACTGGAAGAATATACGAGGCCGGCCCGTTATGTAGAGAATAGCCATATCGTAACCAAACCCGCTTTAAGCGATGCAGCGTTGATCGACTTTGAACAAGTGGGCACACTGGAATCTTTCAATACGGATGGCCTGCGTTCTATTTTATTTACCATGGGGCATATTGCCAACATGAAAGAAAAAACATTGCGCTATCCCGGGCATATTGGATTGATGCAGGGATTGATCAAAGCTGGGTTTTTAAAAACAGAACCGGTCAACTTTAAGGGGCAGCAGGTCTCTCCTATGGAATTTACATCGGCTCTTTTATTTGACCAGTGGAAGCTGGGCGAAACAGAAGAAGAATTTACATTGATGCAGATCAAAATAACGGGGGCAGGAAAAATGATCCAATATGACCTGTATGACGAATACGATGCCGCAACCCAAACCTCCTCTATGAGCCGTACTACGGGTTATACCTGCACGGCTGCAGTGAACATGCTGATCGAAAAATTATTTACAGCAAAAGGTGTTTTTCCGCCGGAACTGGTGGGAAAGGATGAAGCCTGTTTTAATTTTATATTGAATTATTTAAAAGAAAGGAACGTACATTATATAAAAACAGAGAATTGATACCCAGCCCTTAAGGGCGGGGCTATTAAGGGCGGAACTTAACTAAATATTTGCATTCTTTTATACCGGGGGGACTGTTGCACCAAAACAGTTCCCTATTTTTGTCCATATTTTGAAAACATGATGATGAGAAAATATTCAGCAATTTGGGCATTGATAATTCTTGCTGCCTGTAATGGTAATGGCAAAGATGAAGAGTATGAAGATAAAAGTATAAAGACGGTCCCAACTCCCGCAATCCCTTATACCATTGTAGCCGAATACCCTCATGATATCAGTGCCTATACACAGGGCCTTGAATTTTATAAGGGCAAATTGTATGAAGGCACCGGTGATTTTAAAACCTCATCTTTAAGGATCACTGATTATAAGACCGGCAAGGTTGAAAAAAAACACATGGTGGGCACCGATTCCATTTTTGGAGAAGGTATAACCATATTTAAAAATAAAATTTACCAGCTTACCTGGAAAAGTAATATTGTATATGTATATGATGTCAACAATATAGATAAACCTATCAATACTTTTAAATGGCCTTACCAAGGTTGGGGGCTTACCAATAATGGTACTGATCTGATCATTAGCGATGGAACTCAAAATCTTTATTTTGTTAACCCAGATGATTTCAGACTAAAGAGCACTATCAGTGTAACTGAAAAAGGTAGCCCGGTTTACCAGTTAAATGAACTTGAATATATAAATGGATTTGTTTTTGCCAATGTGTATACATCGCCTTTTATTCTAAAGATCAATCCCGAAAGTGGGTTTGTAGTGGGTAAAATCGACCTGCCAGACAACCTTATCCAGCAGTTTACCCCAGGCTATACACCTGTGCCTGACGAAGAAGTACTTAATGGTATCGCTTATGATTCTGCAACAAAAAAATTGTTGATCACCGGGAAACGCTGGCCGAAGATGTTTGAATTGAAGTTGAATTAACCTCACCCTACCCTACCCTGAAGGAGAGGGAGTTTGGACCCTAATAATTTGTAAAGCCTTATTTATGGCAACCCAGGTATTTCGAAGAGATTTAAGTTTGTGGTTATGTTTTATTTTGACCTTTCTTTTATCAGGAGTTCTGGCCTTGTTATTTCTTTCTGAGTTTATAAAGATTGGGATTCTTGGAAGGACTGGCGGATATTCTTTTGGTGGAGAAGGGCCTGTACCTACATCTTACAGGACTGCAGAAATTTATGCCCGGGTAAATTTGACCGAAGGTCTTTCCTATCTAATTCTATTTTTAGTCAATATTTGGGCATTCCTTAAGGCTAAAAAGAAAGTAATCTTTGCTATACTTATCTTGTCAGTTCTTCTAACTCTTTTTCTTATGGGATCTGCAGAATTGGTTTGAAAATAAATTTTCATTTACTGATTACATAAATGACCGAACTGCATTTTCTGGCATTTTCCCATGCTTTAAGATTTGATAAAAAGCCATTGATCACCGGGAAACGCTGGACGAAGATGTATATTCAAATAGTTACACCTGTTTAAACCATTGCAATATTTCTGCTTTCCTTCGGCGTGATACGGGAATGTGCATATGATTGCTCAATTCCAGCACACCTTCCCTATCTACTTTTATAACATGATCCCTGTTTACAAGGAAAGATTTATGCACCCTTAAAAACTGGTGATCCAACAGGATATCTTCATATTCTTTCATTGTTTTTGAGACTATTAATGAACGCTGGCTGCTGAAAAAGAATTTTGTATAATTGCTGCTTCCTTCCAGCACGATGATCTCACGGGGTTCATATAAAAAAGTTCCGTCACTGGTTGATAAAGCCAGTTTAAAATGCTCCAGGCTTTTTTGTTTCAGGTTAAATATAAGGTTATCAACCAAAGGCTGTTGGGAGTGTACTGTTGATGTTTGACTTTTTACAATATGTCTGTTGATGGCATTTTTTAACTCAACAATGTCTATTGGTTTCAATAGATAATCCAATGCACTGAACCGGATAGCTTTGATGGCGTATTGATCGAATGCGGTAGTAAAAATGACGTCAAAATCCCATTCGCTGGCTTTGTTCATAAAATCAAAGCCATTCATGCCAGGCATTTCTATATCCAACATAACCAGCGAAGGCTTAAATGTCTTCAGCAGCTTTAACGCTTCTTCCGGATCGTTTGATATCTCGATCTGCTTGTCAACTAAAATATGTTTTTCGATCAATACTTTTAAGATGCGTACTGCGGATCGCTCATCATCAACAATCAATATTTTAATCATCTTCCCTTTTTTTAAAGCTGTTTAGATCTGTTGCGAATTTTACCAGGATCTTAGTTCCGGCAGCATTACCGGTTTCATCATACAGGTCAATGGTTTCAATACTTGCTGAACCGGGCCTCTCCCTGTTCAGTATCTCAATTCGCTGAAGAGCCAGTTTAGTTCCCTTTGATTCAAAATGACTTGCACCCAATTTACTTTTTTTGATTTCAGCCGATCTTTTTCTTCCTACTCCATTGTCATAAATAATACATTCAAGATATCCATCTTTCTCTTCAAATTGCAGCAGCAGTTTTTTTTCTCCTTCTTTATTGATCAATCCATGCCATATCGCATTTTCAACAAAGGGTTGCAACAACAAGGATGGAATGAAGATATCATCTTTATCAAGTTCTTCCTGTAATTCGATAGAATAAGTAAATGACTGGCTAAAACGAAGTGCTTCCAGGGAAAGGTACAAGCGGATAGTTTCCAGTTCGCTGGTTAATGAAATAAAATTCTTCTCAGAGTTGTCCAGTACCATGCGCAAAAGTTTGGAGAACCGTGACAAATAATCATAGGCAACATCAACTTGCTCTGTAACGATACATTCCTGGATGGCGTTCAATGAGTTAAAAATAAAATGCGGATTCATCTGTGCCCTTATGGCCTTTGCTTCCAGTTCGGCCAATTGTTGTTTGATGGTTGATTTGTTGCGTATCGCTTTTACCCTTTGCCTGAATAAAAGATAGATCACTGAAGCAATAAGGAGTACTATTAAAATCCGGAACCACCAGGTTTGCCAATATGGGGGCCGGATATTGATAGGCAAACTGATCGTCTCCTTAATTTCGGCACCACCGGCATCCAGGGCTTTTAGGTGAAGTATATATTTACCAGCTGGAAGCGAATTATATAAAACTTCGGGGCGGCTGGTTTCTATCCAGTTTTTTTCCATGCCCTCGAGATAATAAAAATATCTTACGTTTTGTTCTGTACCAAAATCAAGAAGGCTGAAATAGACCTGTACCCTGTTTTGTCTGAAGGACAGATTTTCTAATAAATTATTCTTCTGCCATTCAACCGCTTTGCTGTTTATCAATACTTCATTTATCTTAAGTTGCAAAGGAACCGGCCTGGCTTTTAAAAACTCATCAGGCACTATCCGGAATAAATGATTTCCTGCATTAAAGAACAGGGTATCGTTCTTTAAAACAAGACCACTGCCAAATGCGTCCATATAAGTGCCGGAAGAATAACTGATCACATTTTGAAACATGCCCGTTCCAGCATTATAATGATCCACTCCTCCCAATGAGCTTACCCAAACCCGTCCCTTACTATCACTGCAAACGGCGAAAGTAAAGCTGTGCGATAATCCCTGCTGCGTGGTATAGGTAAATATTTCTTGAGAGGCAGTTTGATAACGTAACAACCCATTCTGAGAAGTGATCCAGATATTTCCCTGCCCGTCATCAGTTAAGGCACGTGGATTTGAAAAAGAGAAATCCACTATTTTTAATTTATCCTGTAAGGGTATTACAACAGACTGCCTGGTACCAAGCTCACGTTTTACCAGGTTTATGTCGTTGTTGATATAATAAAGATATTTTTCGTCCCTTGATATACAGGCCAACTGCTTAAATCCAACCGCCGGCATTTTTTCAAGACTGTCGGTTCCGTTAAAATAATAAAAGACCCCATTGGATTTCTTAAAATAGATGCTGTTGTCATTTTCTTTAAACATCCACACCAGGTCTCCTTTTGTTTTACTCACTGCATTTGCATAAGGGGTATTAAGGTCTTTAAATTCCAGCTTATTATTTTCAATGTTCAGTTTGTACAGCCTTTTATTAGCAGCAGCCAACAACCCTGATCCGCTATCCTCAAATACATAGTTCACTCTTTTTATTGCTGTATCGGTTCTCCAGTGCTGAATATTTCCGGCAGCTGTATTTACTTTCATCAGTCCGCCATTATAAAAAGGAATATACAGGCTACCGTCATTGCCTGCCGAAATAATTCCTGCATCATGCACCAGGTTGGTAAAGTCAGGATCGTTGCTTAAATATGTTTTTTGTACAGCACTGTTATACAGGTTTACAATGTCAACGCCTTTATCCGATGTTACCCACATTCGGCCCGTATAATCCTTACAAATGGAATAAATATAATTGCTGCTGATCAGGCTGTTGTTATTTTCAAACTTTACCGGTGTAAATGTTTTTAGCTGGCTGTTAAAAACCAGTAAACCACCATGCCTGAAACCGATCCAGGGGTTTTGGCGGCTGTCAATCCCCATACTATAACAGCAAAACCATGAATTCACAGGTTTTTCAAATTTGAACGAGTCCAGTTTTTCGGTATGCAGGTTATATTTTATCAGCCAGCTGTCATCATTTACAAAATACATGTTGCTGTCTGCATCCATGGCCATATCGGATGTGCCCTGTTCCCTGTTCGCGGGGTTGCTTAAGTTAAAAACATTTTTGTTGTAGGGATTATAGTACCGGTGATAAAATTTTCTGCTGCTGTATTCATAAAATACCATCCCCGCGGTTGTTTTCATCCAAAGCCCAAAAGCTGTGCTGATACCTGTAATATAACCGGTAGTAAACCCGGGCATACCTGTACTATCTTTAGAAGTGGGTATTGCAGCAAATGAACCTGTTCCCGCATTTAGGCGAAACATGGCCACATCAGTTCTGAACCAGATAAAACCTTCCTTATCCTGGAATACAGAATAAATATAACCTACGTAGGATGATGTTGAATTGGGATTACGTATTGTATAATGTTTGATCTCATTTGTTACAGGATTTATTCTGTCGAGCCCAGCCGTAGTACCGATCCATATAAAACCATCTTTGTCTTCAAACAATCCATGCATTTCGCCTCCGCTTATACTTGCTGAATCTTTACCGATCCGCTTAAATGTTTTAATGCGGGATCCTTCATGTTTGTGAAGGCCATTATAAGAGCCGATCCACATATAATTATTCCTGTCCCTGATCACTGTGGTCAGCATATTGGTCAGTAATCCCTGGTCAGTACTGATATGCTGACTGGTTTGTGCAAAGCACTGCTTAGACAAAAGAAAAAGGACGATGAATAATAACCGCATGCTTATATACAATTATTACAAAAATATACATCCTTTTCCCGATAGTTAATCCTTTTACTAAATCCTGTTACCATTGGATAACTGAAAACTGGCTGCTGCACCATTGGATAATCGTTTTGCCCCTTTCACTCTTTTACACTTGTGCCTGATCATTTGTGGTGATAGCTTTATTCATAAATGCCCTCAATATGACTGATAGTGTATTTATTACAGAAAAAATAAATCAGGTAAAGGAAGAGATGAAACTATCCAGTCTTTGGAAAAATGAAACCCCTGCCTGGGTAAAGGAATTTGAAAAAAGAAACATCAACACCGGGGAAGATTTTATTGAATGGCTGCAGTTTGTTTACCTGCCAAACCGGGTGCAGGAAGCAGAAACTAGGCAGCCGGGCTATGAAAAAAATTATATCGTACCACAGGTCATGAATTTTTTTGGCAGCGATATTAAAAAGGGAAGGCTGCTGCAATTATTAATTGAACTCGACGCATTATCATAAAACAAATCGTAACACATGAAAAAATTTATCATCAGCTTATTAGTGATCGTTCAATACCAGGTGCTGACAGCACAAACCGGTAGTGTAGGTATTGGTACTGCTTTTCCAAATGGATCTGCACAATTGGATGTAACCAGTATTACAAAAGGGTTACTGATACCAAGGATGACCGGCGCACAAAGGGGGGCCATTGGATCTCCTGTATCAGGCTTATTGGTTTATCAAAACAATACAGAAGTTTCTCCTCCTTCTGCCATCGGCTTTTATTTATATGATGCAGGTGCATGGAAAAGAATTGCAAGTGTTAATGATATTTCCAGTTCTGCAACCTGGACTGTAAATGGCAGCAATCAATATAGTAATGTAACCGGCAATGTGGGAATTGGTATAACCTCACCTACAGAAAAATTACATCTTGTAGGAAATTTTCAACAGGATAATGGAACCATTACCTTAAATAATCCCGTAAGCGTCATCCAGTTTCAAAATGCTGGTATAAGTAAAACCTATGTACAATTATCCGGCGACAATTTGCGGATGGGAACCAATAGCGGTAACCAGTTTGGCAAAACAATTTTCAGGCTGGCCGGGCAGGATCGGGTATTTATTGACTCAACAGGAAATATTCAGGTGCTGGGATTGCAGGATGTATCCTTAACTACACACGGGTATCTCACACTCGGCAGCTTAACCGGTGATAATCTCGTTTTAGATGCACAGGAAATACAGGCACGCAATAATGGAAATGCTGATGACCTGGTAATGCAAAATGAAGGCGGTAATGTGGGGATCGGTATTTTCCCGCCAAAGGAGAGATTGCATGTAAACAAAGGAAATATCTATGTCTCTGATAACAGGAATGCTGCAGTATTGAATCCATATGTCATTTTTGATGTACCGGCAGTTGATTATAAAGAAGCAGGGTTACAATTCAAGCGGGGTAACGATACGCTGGCATCTATTAAGTATGTCGCTCATCCTACACTATCAAATTTTATACAGCTAAAAGCTTCTCAAAGTGGAACAGGCCCCAGCTTGTACGTGACCAATAATGGAACCGGTATTGGAACAGCTGATCCACAGGCAACGCTCCACATTCGAAAATACGATGCGGAAGAAATGATACGCATGGATGGACTTAATCCAATGATCAAGTTTAGAAAATATGTAAGTCTTTTAAATTATGAGGATGTTGGTTTTTTGCAAACGGTTAATGACGATCTGCGGATCGGAACATTTTCAACCAATACGCTCGGCGACTTTATTGTACGCACAGGTGGCAGTGATAACATAATCGTAGATGAAAATGGAGATGTGGGGATAGGCCCCGTTACCAACCCTTTGACCAAACTGCATATTTTGGGAGGTCAGGATGCCGGCCTGAGTTCATCAACCAATGGATATATGATGATGGGCTTCGCTACCGCGGGAGCAGCTAACCTGATCATTGATAATAACGAGATCATGGTGCGTAATGGTTACACAAGCGGTGGTAATCTCTACTTACAAAATAATGGGGGAGATGTTACGATAGGTGCCCGTACAACGATCAATAAAGACGGCGAGGCCCTGAAACTGAATGGAAACGATCCGGCGATCAATCTCTATGATAATGGCGTGCAGAAAGGTTATGTATGGCAGACAGGTAACAATCTCCAGATCGGAACTTCAGATGCCTTGGGCAAAGTGATCATAAATACCAATAAAATGCAGATCAGTACGTCCCTAAATTTACCTGATGGGTATAGGTTAGGCGTTGGTGGTAAAATATTATGCGAAGAAGTTCGTGTCAAACTTCAAAGTAGTGGCTGGCCTGATTATGTTTTTAGTGATGATTATAAACTGATGAGTCTTACGGATCTGGGGAAATTCATTCAACAGTATAAACATATGCCCAATATTCCCGCTGCAAAAGAAATTGATGCTAATGGTTTGGAGTTAGGTGACATGCAGAAAAGGCTGATGGAAAAAATTGAGGAACTGACCTTATATATATTGAACCAGCAACAGGAGATCGACGCATTGAAAACAGCCGTTCATAAAAAATAACCCCCAAAACTTATATGAAAAGATTTAGCCTGGTTTTGACAGGACTCATATTGATTAGCTTTTTTAGTAAAGGCCAGAATGGGTCGTTGAATTTTAAACAGATTTCCCGTGAGATGAACACGCATTTTGACACTGCAGGTAAGCAACACACGGGGTACCAGCAATTTAAACGCTGGGAATGGTATAACTCCACACGCTTAACTCCTTCGGGAAATATTGTTGATAATTTCCGGATGAATAATGATGCACTCAAAACTAGCACAGTAGCACGTGGAGCAGGTGGCCATGTTACAGAAGCGAATACCGGAAGCTGGACATTTCTTGGTCCCAATGATGTTAATTCGAGTAATAAAGGCATTGGCCGAGCTAACCGAATCGCTTTCCATCCAACAAATCCAAATACGATGTATGTAGCCGGGGCAACCGGTGGATTATGGATCACTACAGACAACGGAGCTAACTGGTACTCTTATAGTGAAGGGATTCCCAATATGTGCCTTAGCGGAGTAGTAGTTCATCCTACCAATCCTAATATCATTTATATTCTTACCGGTGATGGAGATGCTACTTTTGGTGGAGCATGGGACCAGTTCAGGTATACAAAATATTCAACCGGTGTTTTGAAAAGTTATGATGGCGGATTTACCTGGTACCAGACTGGCCTGCATTGGGATGAGACTGAAGCAATGGTAGCTTATAAATTGGTAATTCACCCTACTCAACCAGACATCTTAATGGTGGCTACTGATGATGGGATTTATCGTACTACTGATGGTGGGAATAACTGGGCACAGATTGAAAACAATATCTATTTCTGGGATATTGAATTTCACCCTACCAATCCATCAATTGTTTACGCAGTAGGTAATGAGATGAATGTTGAAACCCGTTTTTATACTTCTTCAAATAGTGGTGCAACCTTTACAGAAACAGCCGACTTTAACTGGTCAAGTCAATCGAATTGGAACAGGGCAGCGATCGCTGTTTCTCCAAACAGTTCGGGGAGTGTTTTTGTTTTAGCAGGTCCTGCAACTACAACAGGTAATTTTCGGGGTTTTTACCGTTCTACAGATGGAGGTGATAATTTTACCTTGCGTACCGGTTCCCCCAATATACTGGGAAGAAACTCCTTAGGTAATGATGCCGTAGACCAGGAACGATATGATCTCTGTGTGGCGATCAATCCAGGTAATGTCAACCGTATAGTAACCGGGGGAATACGGGTGTGGACCAGTTCAAACCAGGGGTCCAGTTTTGCATACCAGGATAATTATGTGAGTTCGTTGGATTATTATCATGATGATATACATGACCTCGTATATCATCCTACAAGAAGTAATGAAGTGTGGATGTGCGCAGATGGGGGTGTTTACCGAAGTTTGGATAATGGTGGTAGCTGGATATCCGTTAGCGGTAACCTGGCACTTACGCAATACTATAAGATCTCTGCAAATCCTGCATCTGGCGGAGGCAATGAGAATGTGATCATAGGCGGCACACAGGACAATGGCACTAATAAGCGGGAGATCAGCGGGGGAAGCACTTTCAACCAGATAAAAGGATCTGACGGGATGGATTGCTATATTGATCCGGACAATGTTAGTGTATATGTTGTAAGTATCCAGGATGGCGAATTTTATTATTCCAACAACGCAGGTTCATCTTTTGAAACAGTCTGTAATCCAACAACAGCCGGGATTGCCCTGGGCACTACCGTTAATGGAGTATGGGTAACACCGGTAGCTGAAATAGCAGGAACTTCCCTCAGGTTCCTGATAGGATACCAGCCGGCGGTAGTGGCACTAAGACTTGGAGCTAACAACTATAGTTTTACAAATGTGGGTTGGTCGGGGCGTACGTTTGTGAAAACAGCACGGAATAATGCAAGCCGGATGTATATCGGGGATAATGATTTCCTTAATAAAAATTTAATCAAAACCTCTACAGATGGTGGCAATAACTGGTCCACTGTACTCGATGAAAATAACTTTGTACCAGTAACCGATCTTGCATTCAACCCTGATAATGGAAATTATATCTGGATCACTTATGGAGGATACGATGATGAAAAAAAAGTAAGATACTCTTCTAATGGTGGCTCTACCTGGACTAATATGACCGGTTCTTTACCCAATGTTCCGGTAAATTGCATCGTATTTGACGATAACAACGGCAGCCCTGCTAATGCAGTTTATATAGGTACGGATATCGGTGTGTTTTATCGTGATGATAACCTGGGTGACTGGATCCCTTATAGTAATAAATTACCGGTAGTGGAAGTTACTGATCTTGAAATTCATGAAACAGAAGGATTATTGCGTGCAGGAACTTATGGCAGGGGAATATGGCAAAGTTCTTTATACAATGGATGCCTGACAGATGTTACACTAACCACTTCCAACCTCTCTATGTTCAAGCCTTATTATTACCAGGTATCTCAAACCATTAATTCCTCTGCATGGCATATTGGAACAGGTGCAAATGTTTTCTATAAAGCGGGGATCGACATTAACCTGACACCAGGATTTATAGCTTCACCTGGCCCGTTGGCTGTCTTTGAAGCAAGGATCGGCCCATGCGGTGGTGGCGTACCAGGCTGGTCTTTTGCCGCACCGGTACCGGCTTTGAAAGGATTTCTTAAAGAATAGGATTATAAAAAACCGCAATGCTAATGACGGTACCACAAAACGATTTTTAATTGGGGTTTACGGTTATGCAAGCCAAAGTGGCCAGGTGATATTTTGTAAAATAAATTAAGGCCCCTGTAATAAAAGTTTTAATTTCTTTTACTTATCACATAGATCACCGAACTGCATTTCCTGGTATTACCCCATGCTTTTAAATTTGATAAAAAGCCATTGACTACCGCTTTAATAATATTTCCCTTTCCGTTTTTATATTGCTCACTCAACATGCACACATAAAAACTATCGAACCACATCGGTTTAACAGTGGTAAGTTTTAAGCCATGTTGTGCCAATAAATTTTCCATGCTTTGCGGAGAGAAATGATAGAGGTGACGGGGTACATCATAAGCCGCCCAATCTGTTCCATACCTTTCAGCATCTTTTGAAGTATAGTTGGGCACAGCAATGAACAGTTTACCGTTTGGGGCAAGAAGCGTTTCAATTTGTTTTACATACGCATGCAAATCATGTACATGCTCCAGCACATGCCACATGGTAATGGCATTATAGGAAGCCGCATTCAGTTCAAATAATTTACCGGGTTCCTGCGGATGGATAGCATACAGCTCAGCAGCTTTTGTCCTGGCTACAGCATCAGGCTCCAGGCCGGTTATCTCCCACTCTGCTTCTTTCATCGTATGCAGGAAAGCTCCTGTACCACAGCCAATGTCGAGGATATTTCCCTTCAATATTCCAACTTCATTGATCACCAATCTTCGTTTTGAACTCAGGGTTCTTTTTCTAACCAAATGATACAAACTGTTGATGATCCCTTTTTTTG
The DNA here is from genome assembly GCA_039919015.1 of Ferruginibacter sp. Classification (GTDB taxonomy): domain Bacteria; phylum Bacteroidota; class Bacteroidia; order Chitinophagales; family Chitinophagaceae; genus Ferruginibacter. Next base: position 22,617 of record JBDSGK010000228.1, on the reverse strand, counting down.
TATCGCTGTGAGAAATATAATTATCAGAAGCGTAGTATGCACCAATAGCATCCTGCGCCGGTACATCCTGTGTGAACCTGGCTGTGCAGGCATTGCAATGCCAGATGGAAAAGTCATTTTGAGATACGGTGTGGTCTTTAGCAGTAAGTTGCTCCTGTATCAATTCGCTGTTACATACCGGGCAGCGGGTATAGTGGATCATGAATGGATATAATTTATAGCATTACCAAATCCAGATGTGCCCTTAAATTGTGTAAAATAAACAACCAGGGTAATTATACCAATTGCGCCCAGCACAATAGCCCAAACCCACCAGCGGTCTTTAGGTTCAGATCTCGGTGCAAGAAGTTCGGTCATCTGTGTATTGGTCTTTTCTTTATCTCCCACCAGTATCTGGTGCTCAGCATCGGGATGAACGACCCGTTCAGCAAATACCGGTTGTAAAAATGCTGCGGGCAGTTCTTCGGGTTTAAAACTGATCTTGCCGCTGCTGTCAACAAAAAAATTGCCAATGCTTTCTATTTTTACATTCAACTGATCCGTCATTTCCTTTTTCAGGTTATCACAAAAATGATCGAGGGCTTCTGTCACTTCGTATTTATCAGCGCCTGTTGTTATAGCAATATAATTGAGCAAACCTTCAGTATTCGTTTCTGTATCTACAAACCGGATAAAAGGTTTTGGGGCAGCGATCGATTTTGCTGTAAAATCCGAGGTTGCACCGGAATTAAAGAGGGATAAAGTTCCAAAGCCCGGCAAGGGGCAGGTTTTATTTTGAAAAAGATAGGAAGCGATCTGCTCTTGCATTGTCTCTAAAGTGTTGCGCAAAGATATGCCGTACAAGAGTGCGACGCAACACTGCTGCCATATTTTTACAGCTGAGCAAAAAAATCCCCCTGAAAGGGGGAATAATCTTTAAGATTGAAATGTGAAGTAATTTATTTATTTGAAATTCTATCTTCCAGTTCCCTCTCCTTTGGAGAGGGGTTGGGGTGAGGCTTTAAAAATTAACCCTTACCCCTCCCATCAAATTCAAACCATACACTTCGTAATTATGCCAGCGCTGGTATTTATTATTCAGGATATTATTTACATCCATCCAGGCACTAAAGGTTTTATTGATCTTGAATTCGATACCCGCACTCAGGTCAGAGCCCGGTTTGAAAGCCCGTGCAACATTTCCTTTATCAAGATAAAAGCTGCCGCTGAATGCATAAAAATCGGCTTTCAGTAAAACCTGCTTAAATGCCCACCAGCGTAATGAGGCATTGAACTCCATCGGGATGGTATTCCATGCTTTTTTATTGTCTTTCATCAATACATATCCGTTATAGGTAATTCCTGCGGTTGCTGTAAGTTTATCTTTACTCACATAACTAACATCGCCATGTATCCTCAAGTCCTTTACACTGCTTTCATTACTGATCACAAAAGCTTTGCCGTCTGTTGCTGTATCATTGATAAAGAACGGAAGGTTGGTATAAGTAACATACCCGGCCTTTGCATTAAAGTTAAAGTGGTTACCCAGTGTAGCTTTAATACCACCGTAAAACTCAACTTCTTTCGTATTCAACTGTGCGGTCATTGGTTTTAAATACGGGTTGACCTCTGACAGGTTGCGGTAGGTGTTTTTTATATAACGCCCAACCCAACCGGCCTGGAAAGAAAATTTCTTTTCCAGGATCTGTGCTTCTGCAAAAACATTGGGCAGCCAAATGAATTTTCCATTATCCCAGGTAGGGGTGATACCGCCGTTGATACTAAAACGTGGCGTTGAGAAAACAAGGGCAGGCGCCACCTGGAACACATTGTTATTGATCTTTACATTATTCGGCAACAGATTTTTTGTATTGTACGAGGTCACATCTGCTTTGGCTTCTACTTTAAAAGTAAAGGCTTCGCCAAATTGCTTTTCAACAGGTGCTGTTAAAACAAAAGATATCTCATTGAGTTTATTAACATTGGTAAAACTGCTTACGGCTAAACTGGGATTATAGTTGATACCAAACTCACCGGTTCTTGTATTTCGTATACCCACTTTGGCTGAAAGGTTCTGGAACTGCTGGCGCACATCTTTTTTGCTGTACTTATAAAAACCGGTATCATAACCATACAGGAAATTCTCATTCAGCTTCGCATCAACAACCGCATACACTTCATTGCCCGGTAAAAAGTAACTGCCGGTAGCTTTAACATGCAACCTTGAATAATCCTGGTAAAGTAATTTGCCTTTGGAAGAAATATACTCACCATATACATTCGCCAGGAAATGCTGCCCATCTCCAAAACTAAACCCCGCACTTATATAAGGTGTTGCCAGGTTACCGTATCCAGCCTTAACAAAATTTCTTAATCCAAGATACAGGTTGGTATCCTGCTGCAATGCCAGTGGCTTTAATGGAATTGGCTGGTAGGCATAAAATAAATTCTGTGCCGGTACATTATAAGTTAAGTTGGGTAAGGTAGTATCTGCATGTATATGTGTGGCAGAAAAATTGATCTTTACTGCATTACGCAACACCGGTTTGTAAGCCGAATTAATATCAATGGTTGATGTTTTTTTCAGGGTATCCTTTTGTGCTGATGCAACAATTGGCAATAAACAATTGGCAATTAGCAAGAAGCAAAGTGATAATGTGATCTTGCTTTTGGTGGTATTGAAAATTGAATATTGATAATTGATCATGGAATATTTTTTATTTATTTTTTGCATGGTTATTTATTAATTCCGATTAGTTCCTAATTTCAAATCTTATAAAATTGCAGGGTCCATCGCCCTCTCCTGAAGGAGAGGGAAAGGGTGAGGTTAATTGCCTTCAACTTTACTTACAGACTTTTCTTCTGCAATGGCTTTATCCAGTTTTTGTTGTGCCTCATTCTTCAATTCGGGAATGGCCGCATTTTTTGCCACGCTTTCATAGGTTGCTTTTGCATTGAAATAATCTTTCTGCTGCATAAAAATATCGCCCAGTAAAATATAACTTTTGGTTACCCAGTTATCGTAAGAGCCGGTCTCTTTAATTACCGCCAGTGCTGATTTTTCAGCAGCAGCCAGGTTGTTCATGCTCAACTGGCAATTGGCAATCTCATACCGGGCTTCGGCTCCCCAGGCTGCCTTGTTAATGGCTGCGGCTGATTTAAAGGAAGCGATCGCATTAGCACAATCATTATTCACCTGCTGCGATTTGCCCAATACCAAAAAGGCGATCGATTTATCATCTGTGCTAAGACCTTTTTTAGTCAGCAGTTCAGTGGCCGCAATATTTGCCTGTGCATAATCTTTTAGCTGGTAATAAGTACGAACCAAGCCCCTCAATGCTTCCAGCTTGTTATCCTGGTTGATGGCTCCAGCTGTTAGTGATTCAAAATATTTTTTTGCTTTTGTATAGTCCTTCAATTCAAAATAACTGATCCTTGCAGCTTCCAGCGTAGCTTTTTCAAAGAAGCGGTTAATGCCTTTGCTGTTCACATAATCATACCCAACCAGTGCGTTCTGAAAATCTTTGCTGGCATTATAACATTCGCTGCTGAAATAATTAGCTTCCAGCACATAGGCCCCGTTGGGGAATTTTTCTATATAGTTCTTAAACCCTTCAAGGGCCGCGGGACAATTATTGGCATTGTATTTTAGCCCCGCCGCAGTATAGGTCAAAGAATCTGCTTCACTTACAGAAATATTCTTACCACTGCGGCGCATCATTTCAATGTATTCATTTGGCTTGCCTATCTCAACATAAATATTCTTCATAATGTCGGTTGCTTCACCGGCTTCTGAAGATTGGGGATATTTATCAACCAGGGCCTGGTAATTTGTCAAAGCCTCATCATACTTATCAGCATTATAATAACTCAGTCCAAGTTTTAAATAGGCCCTTGGTTTTAAGCCGCCGGCTTCAGGATCATTCAACACATTGTTGAGGTATGGAACTGCTGAAAGGAATTTTTCATCATCAATATAAGTTTGAGCAATTTCCATATTGGCATCGGCCACCAGGTTGCTTTTTGGATATTGCTTTATCAGACTGTTAAGTGTAGCGATCTTACTGGTTGAACTTTTCACACCTGCGATCAGCGATTTTTGGTACATGGCATAATCACTCTGTGGTAAAGCATTATTGATCACATTGTCATACATGCTGTTTGCTTTAGTAAAATCCGACTTCATAAAATAACTATCGGCGCTGCGTACATAAGCATCCTGCTCCATGGCCGGGGATGTTACAGAAACGTTTTTGGTCACCTGCTCAAAGTAGCCAAGTGCTTTGCTGTAATTCTCCTTTTGGAACCAGCTATAACCGAGGTCATAATTTGCGGTGTTCTTATTAGCCTCGCCAAGGGTAGGCACATTGGCCTGCATATAAAAAGTCAGGTACTTAATGGCATTGTCATATTCATTGTTGCGGTAAGCAATCTCTCCTTTCCAGAAATTAGCATAAGGGGTTACGGATGAACTGGGCAATGCCAAAACTTTCGTGAACAGTTCATCTGCTTTTTGTACCTGCTGGTCATTGATCAACTCTACTCCCCTGCCATACAAAATGCGTGGATATACTTTTTGCATGGAAGCAGTTGGCTTCTCAAACGATTCATATAATTGTAAGGCATCTGCAAAATTGTTCGTATTGGCCATCAGGCCCACTAAAATCTCTTTGGCTTCGGTATCATATTCACTGTTGGGATAATCATTGATGTATCTTTTCATTTCGCTCAATGCAATATCCTGGTATCCCAGCTCGTAAGAAAGTTTTGCATAGGTAAAGCGTGATATCTGCTGCTGCAGTTTATTGGAACTGTTGTAAGCGCTGTACTGAAAAGCATTACGGGCATTGGCTTTCTGGTTGGTACGCAGGTAACAATCACCCAACAGGTACATACTGTTTTGCCCCATGGAATCTTTTTCTGTACTAAGTTGCTTGAATCCTTCAATGGCTTTGTCTAATTTATTGGCATCATAATAACAGTAGCTCAGTTCGTACATGATCTCCTTGCTTACGGTCTCGCTGCTGTTTACATAGGCCTCCAGGAGAGGTAAAGCTTTCTGGTAATTTTTCTTTTCAAAATACAATTGCCCCATCAGCAGGTTCATTTCCTTTTGATAGAACAAAACACCAGGCCTGCCCAATACACTTTCGCCGTAACGCAATGCCTCATCTTTCTTCCCCTGGAAATAATAGATCTCGGCAATATAATAAGGTACAACGCCTTTGTATTCTTCCTGTGTTTCTACCAGTTTAAAAGACCTGAGCGCTTCAGCATATTGCCGGTTGTAGTAACTAATAAACCCATAATAATAATTTGCCGGAATATAATATTTATTATCCTCCATCTGGTGTATCTCATCAAACAAAGGCTTTGCTACATCAAACTTTTTAAGGTTAAAATAGCAGTACGCTTTTTCAAATTTGGCATCTGCTATTTCATCATTGCTTAAATTTTCCAGGCCTGCCCTTTCATAATAATCCAAGGCGTTACTAAAATCTTCTTTGATGAAATAATATTTGGCCAGGTGATAACTCAGTAATTGGCGACGTGGTTCATTGCTTACTACCTCAATATAATGCCGGGCCTCCTGCTCGGCAATGGGTTGTTTTAGTTTTAATTCGCAAACGATATAATAATAATTCACATCATCATTGATATAAGTATGGTTGCTTATTGTATTTGGTGGGTTTTCTGCCTTTAACTCAGCAAATAAGGGGTATGCCAGTGCGAACTGTTCTCTTGTAAAAAGTTCTTTTGCATCTTTGTACTTTTTTTCGGGATCGGTAATGGCATGTGTGGGCTGGGCAAAGGCGGAGAAGGAAAATGCTGCCGCAAACAGCATGAGGGCTATTTTTTGTTTTATCATGATTGTTGGTTCGTTCATTTTTTACTGATACAAAATTACTTGGTTACGATGTTGTTACAAACATCATTCCAAATGATTGTTAATAAGTGTATAATTGATGTAAACAAAACGAATGTATTTTTACAATGCTGTTAATAAAATGATAAATAAGCTTTAGTAAATAATTTTATAACAGTTAATTAAAAAATATCCACTTAAAAAAAATCAATGAGAAAGTTATTATCAACAAAGTATTCTGCAGGTGCATTTAATACGGCCATGCTTTTATTACGCCTGGCTGTTGGCATTTTAATGATGGCACATGGTTATCAAAAACTAAGGAACTTTGCAGAGCTGGAGCCTAAGTTTATGAACTTTTTGGGCATGGGTAGCTCATTATCCCTGGCATTATTAATTTTCGCCGAATTCTTTTGTTCTATGTTCCTGATCCTCGGTTTATTCACCAGGTTAACTGTAATCCCGTTAATCATTGCCACCTGTGTAATGGTATTTAAAGCACATAATGGGGATGTATTTGGTGATGGTGAAACAGCCACTTTGTATCTTGCGGCTTACCTGGTTCTATTGCTTGTTGGGCCGGGCAGGGTTAGTGTTGATAGTATGATCGGGAAATAAAATAACCATTTATGAAAAGACTTGACCTGGTACAACTTGCTTTTATCATAGCAGGTATATGCAGTGTTTTTTTTATCCTTGACCTTATCCCAACATTTCTTTATTACCTTTTTTTATGGTTAACAGATGGTCTTGCGGGTGGATACCTTATGGATGAATTGATAATTACCATTCTTTTACTGGCGGTGTATCTCCTTTTCACTTTTTATAGCATCCGCAATTCGAAACAACTTGCCGGGTGGATAACAGATAAAGCAGACCTGCATGGAGAAATAAATCTAAAGCTGGGTACAAAGGGTTTACTGTTTACTTTTTTTATCATTTTGGCTGTGTATGGCCTGATCAGGGACCTGCCCTGGCTTTTAAAAGATAGCTATGATTACATCATGGCTTTTAACAGGAATGCTGAAGAAGGTTTTGTACCTGCTAACAAAGCCAGGGGCGGCCTGTTTATACAATTCTGCAGTACAGGGTTGTTTGTTGTGCTGCTGATCTATGCAAATGTTTTTGCCGATTTCTTTGCAGCAAGGATAAAAAATCAGGAACCACCTGATCAGATAATGGAAAAAACTGACTGACATGTTTATTACCGAAACCCAGATCCGTATTCACTATGCACTCACCGACCAAATGGGTGTGGTGTACTACGGTCATTATGCACAGTTTTATGAGATCGGCCGGACAGAAGCCATACGCCAGATCGGTTATACTTATAAAGAAATTGAAGCACTGGGCATCATCATGCCGGTGGTAGATATTCACAGCAGGTTCTTACGCCCCGCAAAATATGATGACCTTATTACCGTAAAAACAACTTTAAAAGAAATGCCCACGCATTTCAAGATCGTTTTTCATGCAGAGATCTTTAATGAACAGGATGAACTGCTGAATACCGGGGTGGTTACTTTATTTTTTGTTGATGCAAAAACAATGAAGCGCTGTAATATGCCGGATGTGTTGAGGGAAAAGTTATCTGGTTATTTTGTGGGGTAAGTCAAAAGTAAAAAGTCAAAAATCAAAAATCAAAAAAGAGCCTGCATGTTCGGGTGCTTTTGACTTTTGAATTTTGAATTTTGAATTTAGAATTTCATACTATCTAAGCTCTGTTATTATCTGCCTTCCAGTTTTTAATCGCCATTTTGATCTGTTTTGCATCCAGGTTTTCATCAACAGCCTGCTTTGCCAGTGAAAGAAATTCATCATCGCTTGCAAAACGTAAAGCAATGAGTTGCCCCATGCGCAAACGGCTGTCTAAAGGTTTACCACTTGCCAAAAAATGCCTGAAATTTTCTTCTGCCCGTATTGCCCTGTCCTGTGCCCTTAACGCAAATACCCTTGAATACCACAAGCCAAGTATCAAAGCTGCAGTAAGTGCCACCATGGCCGCGGCATTCAGCCTGCCACTTTCGTTAGCAATAGCTTTAAAGAAATTAACTAAAGCCACCACCCAGGCAAATAAAGCGGCAGTAAATGCCACGAAATGAAACATGGGAACAAGGCGTGAATGATTTTTAAAATTCTGTTCGCTCATAATGAGTTGTTTTAATTGAGGGTGAAAATAAGATAAACCTATGTCAAACCAAGCGTTCTCTTTAAAGTCCCCATCGGGGGATGTTATTAAGTTAAGGTAATTAAAAAGCTATAAGCCGGAGCTTGTCGGGTTGTATAAAAAATAGCACCGGCTTCGACAAGTTCAGCCTGACAACCCTTAACTTAATGACATGGTCTTCCAGGGAATTTAGGGGGCTTTTAATATATCCAGCAACTTCCACATTTTTTCCCGCACAGTTCCAGGGCTTCCGTCAAAATTATTAATGATGAAAGCAAAAGTATATTCAGCACCTGTTTTGCTTTTTATATAACCCGTGTAACTGCGTACGCCGCCAATATAACCCGATTTCATTTTTATGCCGTTCTGTTCGGGCAGGGCATTGTAAAAAGAAGCAAACCAGTTTTGCTTTTTTGCATATTGCATAACAGTTACCAGTGCATTTGTTGTAACCCGGTTGGCAGGGGATAATCCGCTCCCATCGATCATGTTCAATGCCGATGGTTCAATGCCCTTTTTACTCCAAAGATCTTTAATGATATCAATACCTGCTTCCGTAGAACCGAACCCGGTTTTTTCAAATGCCATGGTCTTCACAAATGCTTCGCCAAAAAGGTTTACGCTTTTTTGCAGGAACCAGTAATTGATGCTGTCGAGTGGCGGGGAAAAAATTGAAAGTAAGATTTTAGGAACAAGAGGGATTTTCTCATTACCAGAAAAATATAAAACAGCACTTTTTGACTTCCCAATCAAACGAACATTATTATTCCAAAGAAATGTTCTAAGATTTGAGTTAAAAGAAACAGAAGCACTGGGCATGGCTCCTGAAACTTTAAAAATACTAACTCCCGCCGGAACCGTGCCTCTTACATAACCAAAGGATCCTTCTTCCGATAAATAAATAATAGAATTATCTCCACTGCCTTCTTTACCTGTCTTTAATTCATTGACCAGTTGGGCCTCTAATATTGGTTCTGTTCGCAAAATCTCAACAGGGCTTCCTGCATTTTTTCCAGGCTTCAAAAATAAATCATATTGATTTTCATGCCAATTAATCCCTCTGGCACCTGCGCCATAATAATTTCCAATATCTTCCCAGGTCCAGCCACCCGGGGTAGCCTGTGTTGACCACTTCGAATCATCCAGAATAAAATTCCCTGTAATGGTCTTTATATTTTTCGCTTTCAATACTACTAATATTTCTTTCAGAATTGTATCGGCCTTTGTATTTTCCCATCGCCAACTGCCAAATGTAGGATCTCCCGAAGCCCTAATTAAAAGATTCCCTTTTAATGTACTGTCATCCATATTTTCATCCCAGGCAATATCTGTTTTATACCGATAATCTTTTCCCAGCAATTCAAAAGCAGCAGTACTGGTTACCACTTTCAAAGAACTTGCCGGTGCCAATCCAACCTGAGAATTTTTATCAAATATAGCCTTACCCGTTTTACTGTCAACCACATACAAACTGAAAATAGCATGTTTGAACTGGGTATCGGCTCCAAATTGCTTTACTGCGTTCAATAATTTAACTTCTACAGTTTGTGCAAAAGCGAAATTGTAAACAAACCAAAAAAGCATTGTTGTAAATAATTTCATTACCAAAATAATTTATTTATCAAAACTAAAAGATTTAAATTTGATTATGGAAAATATAGTGAATGACCCGGCATTGCAATACAACTATATTTCTGCTGATGATTACCTGAAAGCAGAAAGGGATGCTGTTGAAAAACATGAATATTACCATGGCGAAGTATTTGCCATGAGCGGGGCTTCGGTAAACCACAACAGGATTCAGGTTAATTTGATTGGAGAATTGCACACAAAATTAAAAGGCAAAGGTTGCCAGCCTTATGGAAGCGATTTGCGAATTCATATTCCAGAAAACACATTATATACATATCCTGATATTTCAGTTTTTTGTGCTTCCCTGGATTTAACCGACAATAATTTTGATACCGCAACAAACCCAACTGTACTTATCGAAATTCTTTCAAAATCAACCAGGAATTATGATATACTCAGTAAGTTTAAATTGTATCGGGATATTAAAAGACTAAAGACATACATTCTTATTGATTCGTTGTCATTTTCAGTTGAACTGCATCATATAAATGAGAACAATATTTGAGAATTACAAGATTTTAAATTGCTTATTGATACTTTAGTTTTGATAGCGCTCCAAATAGAAATTTTATTAAAAGATATTTATGATGGCATAACCTTTAATTAAACCTTTCAGATTCATTTTTGTTATTCTCATTGCTAAAATTTAATATGATACAGGCTTCCATCATCACCATTGGCGATGAACTTTTGATCGGACAGGTTATTGACACCAACAGCGCCTGGATGGCGGAAGAACTTAACAAAGCGGGGATACGTGTGGTGCGCCGTGTGGCCGTGGGTGATGTTTGGGATGAGATATGGACTGCACTGGATGAAGAACAAAAACATGCCGATATTATTTTAATGACCGGCGGACTTGGTCCAACAGCCGATGACATCACCAAACCATTGCTGTGCAAATATTTTGACGGCAAAATGATCATCCATGAAGAAACCCGCCAGAATGTGATCGACATTTTTAGCAAATTGAACCGCCCCCTTATTGAGCGGAATTTAAAACAGGCTGAAGTGCCCGATACCTGTACTGCTTTCTTAAATAAAAGGGGTTCTGCACCCGGTATGTTGTTTCGTAAACCTCACCCATCCTCTCCTGGAGGAGAAGGGAAGGTATTTATCAGCATGCCCGGTGTGCCGCATGAAATGAAAGGTTTTATGACAGATGATGTGATCCCCCTGCTGCTACAGGAATTTAAATTTCCAACGATCATCCATAAAACATTATTAACGGCCGGTTTGGGCGAAAGTTTTTTAGCCGAACTGATCAAAGATTTTGAAGAAGCCCTGCCGGCACATATTAAGCTGGCTTTCCTGCCAAATTACGGCATGGTAAGGTTACGTTTGTCGGCAACGGGTTTTAACACTGCTGAAACCGAAAATGACATCCACGGTTTATTTGAAACACTTAAAACACTTGTCAAAGATTACCTGGTAACCGACACCGATGAACCCATGCAGAATGTGGTTGGTCAATTATTAATTTCCAAAGGAAAAACGATGTGTACTGCCGAAAGTTGTACAGGTGGTTTTATCTCTCACCTCCTTACCGTAATACCTGGCTCTTCAAAATTCTATGTTGGAACTATCGTAAGTTATTCCTACCAGGCCAAGGAAGACCTGCTGCAGGTTGATAAGTCAACGCTGGAAACCAAAGGGGCAGTGAGTGAGGAGGTCGTTTTACAAATGGCCAGGGGTGCTTTGCAACATATCAAATCCGATTATGTGATCGCTGTTTCGGGTATTATGGGGCCCGGTGGCGGCCTGCCGGATAAGCCGGCCGGCACTGTCTGGATCGCCGTGGGCAATAAAGATAATTTGCAGGCTCAAAAATTATATTTCCGCTTCGACAGGATGCGGAATATCCAGTTAACCGCAGTCAATGCTTTGAATTTGCTGCGTAAATTCATTTTGGCTGAAGGTTAGTTCTTAGTTGTCTGGCCACTACAAAAGCCATATTTATTCGCAGGAGTTGTTTTTAGTGGCCTGACAACTATTAAATCGGAAATAATTACCTTTGAGCCCGATTGCAGACAAAGTAAAGTTTTACTTTGAATCTATTTTAATAAAGTATTCAAATTTCAAATAATTATATGAGTTTAGTTGATTTAGTAATGCCGAAACTGGGAGAAAGCATCATGGAAGCCACTATTTTAAAATGGCATAAAAAACCAGGTGATACGATCAAGCAGGATGAAACCGTTTTGGACATTGCTACTGATAAAGTTGACAGTGAAGTTCCTTCAACTGCTGAAGGTGTAATTGAAGAGATCTTATTTAAAGAAAATGATGTGGTGCCCATTGGTACCGTCATTGCCAAAATAAGGGTGGGTGCCAATGCAGCCGTTTCCAATAACCAGCCTGCACCCCCTCTAGAAAAACCGGAATACGAAGATGCAAAGGTGGTGGAAGAAATCCCATATCAGCCCATCAGTTCGCAGTCGGCAGTGGGCAGTGAGCAAGCACACAACAAGATCAGATTCTACTCCCCGCTTGTTTTAAACATAGCACAACAGGAAGGCATCAGCATGTCTGAGCTGGAGAATATCCCCGGCACCGGGCAGGAAGGAAGAGTTAGCAAAAAAGATATTTTAGCGTATGTAGCTAACAAAGCTGTTAGCCATAAGCCATTAGCAGTTAGCCAGGAAACTGAAGCCGCTCCTGTAAATGAAAACGGCAACAACCAGGTGGTTGTAGCTAATAGCCAACAGCTAACAACCAACAGCTATCTTGGCAATGTAGAAGTAATAGAAATGGATCGTATGCGCAAACTGATCGCTAAGCACATGGTTGACAGTAAGCACACATCAGCACACGTAACCAGTTTTGCAGAATGCGATGTTACCAACCTGGTTTTGTGGAGAGAGAAAGTAAAAAAGGATTTTGAAAAAAGAGAAGGGCAAAAAATCACCTTCACTCCCCTCTTTATAGAAGCCATTGTAAAATGCATTAAAAAATATCCATGGCTCAGCAGCAGTGTGGATGGTGACAAGATCATTATAAAAAAAGACCTCAACATTGGTATGGCCACTGCCCTGCCAAACGGTAACTTAATTGTACCCGTAATAAAAAATGCCGATCGCTTAAATTTAGTTGGACTTACCCAACAGGTGAATGACCTGGCCAATGCAGCCCGCACGGGTAAGCTAAAGCCCGATGATACAACCGGCGGTACATTCACCCTTACCAATGTAGGTACATTCGGCAGTATCATGGGAACGCCCATCATCAACCAGCCACAGGTTGCCATCATGGCTGTTGGTGCTATTAAAAAGCGGCCAATGGTTATTGAAACACCACAGGGTGACAGCATTGCCATCCGCCACATGATGTATATCTCCCTCAGTTACGATCACCGCATTATTGATGGCGCACTCGGCTCTACATTCTTAAATGCAGTAAGTAAAGAACTTGAGAATTTTGATGGCAACAGGAGTATATGATCCTGAGCGGAGTCGAAGGAGCATCATGCTAATTTCGAGCGAAGTCGAGAAATGGGCAGGTTGAAAAGAATTTTGTTACCGGCTTAAGTTTTTCATAGCAGCATCCTTGTGAACTTGTTCTGTTCTTCTTTTCTTTTAGTAAAAGGAAAGAAGAATCTCACTTGTACGGCCTATCTTTCAGGAACTTTTATCGAAGCGTAACACCTGTCTTGCGGAGAGTTCCTGGAAAAATAAACGCTACCTTTTAAAAATAAAATTCTATACAATGAAAAAGACATTCGCTATTTTATTGGCTGCCTTAACGATCGGTTTAGCCGGTTGTGAACAAACAAAAACACCTAATAACGCTGATCTTGAGCAGGAGATCATTGCGCTTGATAAATTAGCCTGGAAAGCATGGAAGGATAAAAATGCTGAATGGTTTAAGACCCATACCACAGATGAATTTTTATCCATCAATGCTGATGGGGTCAGTACTAAGGCCGATGTGATAAAAGCCACTCCCACCGACTGCGATGTAAAAAGTTTTTCGCTGGACAATTTCAAATTCATTGTGCTCAACGAGACCGCTGTGGTTTTAACCTATACAGCTACACAGGATGCTACTTGCAGCGGCCAAAAAGTTACGCCAAAGGTTAGGGCCTCTGTTACTTATGTTAAACGCAATGGAAAATGGCTGGAAGCTTTTTACATAGATACACCGATAAATGAATAGATCATATGAGCACCTGGACAACCTTTTATGTACAGACTAACGATAGCGAGCCGGTTACTCAACAATTAAAAGAATTGGCAGGTATAAACCATGTTGAGAAAGGTGCATTCCCTGGGGATGATTTATATGCCTGCTATTTAGTTGATGAAAATGCAATGCCTGATTATTTAGTGATCGGTAAAACCCAGGCTGGTTGGGTGACTGTAAACCATAACAGTTTTAATAGACTCGTGGATTGGGGTATGGTCTTATCCAAAAAATTAAACACTAAAGTTATACTAACTATGGCGCAAAGCGTTTCAGACGTTTATTATTTTTGCCTGTTCGACAAAGGCCTTAAACTACGGGAAATTGAAGTTTGCTATAGTGATGACTTTACACCAATAAATTATGGGCAAAAATTTGATTTTGAAGGAGAGCAGCCCGGCAGCAAACAAGACTACGACGGTGAAACAGAATACTATTTTGGATTTGAGGAGATCGAACAATATTGCAGTCATTTTGGCTTAACAATTCAATATGAACCTGGAGGAAGCAACTGGACAATTTTAAAAAACGCCCGAGATCAACCTGCAAGATCTGCAAAGCCATGGTGGAAATTCTGGTAACTTTTAAATAGGAATCACCACAAAGGCTTAAGCATATCCACCATTTTTCTTTCTGCAGGAATTTGCTTTAAGACCGGTTTAGCTTTTTCTTTCAGCACCGTACAGGTTTTAAAATCGCCGATGTATTCAAATATGTATTGCTGGTCGGTAAAATTCCTTGCCCTGCGGCCTGTTAATGAAAAATCGGTTTTACCGTTAACGGCAATTTCAACAGGCTGGTTCAGCCGCAGGTTGCATAGCTTAATATTGTCTCTTTTGGGAGTACCAATGTAGAAACGATTATAATGCAGGTGAAGCTCAAGTTCTTCGGACTGTATTATTTTAAAATTACCCAGCTTACGTGGAGCAGTAAGTTCAAAACAATCATTGCTTTCCATATTTTCCATGTAGTTAAATTCAGGAGCCAGGCTGTCTTTAATGGTTATAAGATCACAACGTTCCAGTGATGCATGTTGCAAAATGGCCGGGGGTAAAAACAATTGTCCATCTTTCACATAACCGTTCGCGGACTCCACCGGCCGCCATTCAAGCCGTTCCTTACGCTTATCAAATGATCGATCATCTTTTCCATAACAGAGAATATTACTGAAAACCTGTAGTATCTTTATGTGCCTGTTAAATGTATAGTGCCGGTCTTTCAAGAATAATAATTTAGGGCTTTAAAATAATTAATATAGTTTAGCCCAACAAAACTTAATTAATGAAACGCATCTTCTTTTTCATTTCGTTCATAGCTGCATCATGCAATGGTCATGAACAGCAAGTTCAAACAATAGACACAACCTCTGTAAAGAGCCGGGTAGATACCACGTTAGTGGATATTAAAATGGAAGAAATAAAAGCTGAAGAACCTCCGCCGCCCCCTCCCCCCCAAAAAATATATGCCAATCCCCGTTTTAAAGACGTGACCGTTGAAAGAACAGGCAACCATCAGTTTTTAATAAAAGGTAAGGCCCAGGTATTTGAGGCCAACATCAGCTGGGTGGTGGAAGATGGACATGAAGAATTGAAAAAGGGCTTCCAAATGACTGATGCCGGGGCACCTGCATGGGGAAATTTTACCTTCAGTATTGATGTACAAAAAAAGCGACAGAACTCAACTTTAACGCTGATCTTATTTGAATCAAGCGCCAAAGATGGCAGCCGCCAGCATGAATTACCGATCATGCTTTATTGAGATCAGGCAGGTTTCAGTTTCTTTTCCAGCAAATTCTTTAATCCCTGTAACACCTTGTTCCAGTTCTCTTCAGCATGTGCTTTCATTTTTTCATCGGGAATATTTTCCTGCAATACACTCAGGGTAACATCACCATCATTACCTGATAATTCATAGGTAAGGATCGCATAGTTTTCGGGCTTTTCCTCTATGCCCGAGATAGAACTCCAGTAGCTGTACTTGATCAGTTTATTCTTTTCAATATCCAGCACCGTGCCTTTATCTTCATAGGTTTTACCTTGCCATTCCCCTGTAAATTTGATGGCGTGCCCAGGTTTCCAGTCTGTTTCAGTATTGGTACCAAAAAAATATTGTTTGATGATCTCCGGTTTGGTCAATGCATCCCATACTTCATCTATACCTGCATGAATATTGGTTGAAACATAGCCCTTGATATTACTTTTCATATCTATTAGTTTTTTATATAAGTTCTATACAAAAATTGGTGCCAAAGTATGGTTTATTGGCTTTTTGTTCATAAAAATTTTCGTTTCTCTAATACGGAACTTCATTTAACTGGTTAAAATGTAACATGGTGAGTAAAGTAGATATAGAACTTCTCTCGATAAAATTGCACAAAGAAATAATTAATTTCCTGTCGCAATACAACGAAGAAGTTTATAACAATGCAGTAAGACTGCAAACGCCGACGGGTTCTGTAAAATTTTCGGTATTATTTACCTGGCAGGTTTACTTAACTCAAAACTATAACGCATTCAGGAATACCGGGCTTGATATTCAAGCATTCTTCTTTAAACATATAAATACAGGTGGTTGAATTTTCAATTCAGCCATTCGGCTTGTCACTAATGCTAAACAACAGCCACATGCTTATTATACAAATCAGCAGTATAATTGGATAGACCGACCTGAGCCTGAACTTATCTTTTATCCAGTATATCAAAGCTGTTACCGGTAAGATAAATACCATTGCCATTACAGGGAGCCATAAAAACTCAAACACTGCCCCAATCCATGCAAAATGATAAACGTTAAACAACGAAGTATAAGTAATAAGTAGTAATACAAAAACACTCATGGCAAGCATTATTTTGCTTAAACGAATATTTTTATTGCCTGCTGTATCCATTAACAGGAAGTTATTTGAACAAAATAGTTATCCTTAAAAAAGCTCTTTTGGATTGTCATAATAATTGAAATTAGAAATGGTCCAGCGGTTACGGTTATTATAAAGTATAAAATCCACCGTTAGGAAATAATTTTCAAACTTCAACAGGTACCGCCTGAGCACCACTGAATTCTTTATTGCTTTTTCCTCTATATACTCATACTCAACTATCTTTTTGTAATACGGCTGTAAATTTGCCATCTGCTCTACCAGGTTATTGTCTATACTGTTTATTGTGGCAGTGTCCAGCACAGATTTCTTCCTGAACAGTTGTATAGCTTCTGAGAACTTTCTTTTCGTTAATGTCTGCATTACTTTATCACAAAACGCATTTAAGCTGTCCCTGCTGGTAAAAAGCGTGGCCTGCGCCTGGGAAAAAAATACAAATAAACTGAAGAGTGCTGTGCAAAATAATTTGTTCATATACATGACTTGGTGAATTGCTTTGTTAAAATACAACGCTAAATATACGACTATGTAGTTAAGCAAATAAAACGGGGTCTCACCAAAATGGCAGACCCCGTTTTAAATATTGATGCCGGTTAATCTACCTTAACCAGTTTAATGGTATTGATGATCGTTCCGTTCGTATCTCTTACCATCAGGTAATAAGAACCACCGATATAAGCCGTCATCGGGAATTCAACCAGGTTCTTATTTGACCCTGCTGCAATATTTTTGCGCTGCAACAGGCGGCCATTAAGATCCACCAGTTCCAGCACAACAGCTCTGCTGTCGGGTATTTCCACTTTTACTTTTAACACCGTGCTTACCGGGTTGGGATAAGCTGTGATCTTTATCTTATCAGAAGAAATAAGTATAGCAGTATCTGTTTGTTTAACCGGGATGGTATACACCAATGGTTGGTGGAAGCCCTGGGTAAATAAATAATCATGTTTACTAACAGTTTCTATACGTGGCTCACCGAGTGTCCATTCAAAATAAATATTACCCGCTGTTGCTGATCCGCCATAGTTGGAAACAACTTCAGGAACCGGCCTTAATTCTTTCATAGTAACAATTGGCGGCGCATTAAAACAGTTCACAACGGTTATTGCAAGTGTTCTTACAGCACTGCTGCCGCAGGCACTGTTTGCCTTAACAGTTATGTTGCCATTCATCGTTCCCATCTTAACCACAATATTTGTTGTACCCTGCCCAAAAAAGATCTGTGCCGATTGAGGGACCGTCCAGGTGTATGAGGTAGCTCCTGCAACAGGATCTATTTCATACATTAAGTTAGATTGATTTTTACAAACTGAAGTCGGTCCTCTTATAGCACCCGGTGTTGGTGAAACGCCACTCAGTAATTTACAGGATGGCGTTGTGCTACCACAGGCATTGTTGGCCACTACACAGATATTACCAAAACTAAATCCTGCAGTGAATGAAACAGTTACTGATACTGTGCCCTGTCCGTTGGTGATATTAGCCCCTGCCGGAGCCGACCAGGTATAAGATGTTGCTCCCGGTACTGGGGCTATGCTGTATGTTTTTGTTGTTGGTCCGCATAAGCCTGATGCCTGGCCGGTGATAGCACCCGGATTATTTGCCAATGCCTGCACAAATAATTTTCTTGGAATGATCGACGGGCTCTGGCCGCATGCATTGGAAGCTGCAACAATAATATCTCCACCCTGGAAGCTTGCCCCAAAATTCACAGAAATGGATGTACTACCCTGCCCGCTTACAATGGTTGCGCCCGTTGGAACGGACCACACATAATGTGTTGTATTAGGTACAGCACTGATCGAATAATTATTTCCGGTAGTATTACAGTTTGCAAGTGTAGGTCCGGTTATTGGTCCCGGTGTTACCGGTAAAGTTCCGGTATTTGTTGTAGTAGCACTTGCAGATGCCGAACAGCCATTTGCATTGGTAACAGTAACAGTAAAAGTGCCAACCGTACTTACAGTTATTAATTGTGTAGTAGCACCAGTATTCCATAAATAACTGGTATAACCCGGACCTGCATTAAGCGTTGTACTGGTACCCCCACAGAATGAAAGTGTGCCCGAGATAACCGGTACAGGACTTGGGAATACAGCAACTACAATGGAGTTGGATCCTGTACAACCATTATTATCTGTAACAGTAACTGTGTATGTTCCTGCTGTACTAACTGAAATGAATTGTGCCGTTGAATTGTTGGACCACAGGTAAGATGCATAACCTGCAGCGGCAGTCAATGTTGTTGATCCTCCTGTACAGAAACCTGCTGCACCTGAAATGGATGGAACAGGTGGAGTAAACAAAGAAGTAAGTACCGATGCTGACGCGGTACATCCGCCTGCATTGGTTACTGTAACATCAAAACCACCTGCAGTGGTAACTGTGATCGTTTGTGAAGTTGCTCCTGTACTCCATAAGTAACTGCTGTAACCTGCCCCTGCATCCAGCACGGTAGAACCGCCGGGACAGAAACTTAAATTACCGGTAATCACCGGTGCAGGTAAAACAGTGTACGTAGCCGTTACACTGGCCGTGTTACTGCAACCAAAACTATTGGTTACTGTAACAGAATATACGCCTTCGGTGCCGATCAAAATGGTTTGAGAAGTTTGGCCCGTGCTCCATAAATAACTGCTGAAGCCTGCGCCTGCATCCAATGTGTTTTGATTACCCAGGCAGATCTGCAATGATCCTGTTATAGTAACCGTTGGAACAGGATTGATGCTTACAGTAACGGGTGCTGAAGTTAACGAACCGCAAGTGCCGGTGTAAGTAACCGTATATACCCCTGCGCTGTTAACCGTAATACTTTGTGTGGTTGCGCCGGTACTCCAGGTTATGCCTGTTGGCAAACTGGAGGTCAACACAACACTATCACCCGGGCAGAATGATGTTGGCCCACCTGCCGTGATAACAGGTGCTGTTGTTATAGCATTAACAACCGTAACAGAAGCAGCAGATTGACAGCCGCTGCCATTGGTTACCGTTACAGTATAAGTACCTGCGACAGTAACCGTTTTAGTTGCTGTTGTTCCTCCACCCGGTGACCATGAATAGGTACTGAATGTTCCCGGCACTATATCTTTTCCTATACCCACGGCATCAATGGCATTATAACCAGGCACTGCCGGAGAATTGATGGCGATGCGTATCTCCGAAACATCAAAAACTGTTTCGGTAAAACTGATGTGATTTTTTCTTGCTGCCAATGGCGCTGCTGCTGCTGTAGCTGAATATACGAGGTCAAAATTCAGTGTTCCGGGATTCTTTACAAAGATGGAATCCACTGCTCCCGGGTTTGCTGTTTCATAAATATCTACAAAATTAATTTTGCCGGGATTGGCAAAACCCAATACCAGGTATTCACGCTGAGCCTGTGCTGTGCCGCTCACCCATAAATTGGTGCTTAATGCATAGGCAGGATAAACATCCGGAGAACCCAGTGCCTGCGACGCGCTGTAATCATTAGACGCATATTGGCTGCTGTAGCCGATAACACTATTAGCATAACGTGTACTTACACTGCCTGCTGTTAATACATTTGAACCGCCGGAACATAGAGTAAGGTTACCGCTGATAAACACTTCAGGTACTGAGGAAACGATCTCGGCCCTGATCATTAATCTTCCTCCTTCGGGATGATCAGCCAGGTTTGTTCCGTCAAGATCAGATCGATAATAAGCTCCATCCCTTGTTTGAGCATCTTCCCACTGGGCGCCTACCGGGTAATAAGGCGATGCAGAAGCCGCCTGTGCAATGCCGATATAAAAATTCTCATTTGAGAATGATGCAGGATTGGTAAAATTGAACGCATGATATTTATTGATATCAGCCGCCGTTGCTGTAAATGAAGGCGATTGTGCAACGATGGTTCCTGCAGTATTCCGGATCACGGCATACAAAGGTTTTCCCTGCGCAGATTCGGTTAAATAAACTTTAGCTGCAATTACCTGTCCACAACCCTGAATAGTATGTTTATTGAGTAATAATCCCGCTGCTGTTCCAAATCCTGCCTGCGAAACCAACGGCGCACCATCATCATAGGCAAGCATCGACAGATTAACTTCCTGTACATATGACCTGCTGTTATTGTTGATCACATTTTCATTAGTACCGGCAGGAATTGAAATAAATATAGAATCTTTTTCCATCAATGTCGGCGACCACCCGTTAAATGTAACCAATGCAGTATCGGTTGCTGTAACAGCAACATTTTGTGTAGTGGTATACCTTACTGCACCAGATATTTTTTCTTTTACAGTCAGGGTAACCGTATAGTTTGTATCAGTTGCTGATTTGTTTGCAACCAAAGCGGCTATAGGTGTTGGTGACTGAAATTTAGGGGTGGTCATGCCCAAAGCAAATACAGATACAACCTCTACACTATCTTTAAGACCTGCTGACCCAAACCTTGTTTCGGGTCTTTGCCTGGTTTCACCCATGATGGCAGGAAGACCTGTTAAGCCGGTATCGGCACGACTTACCATGCTGAGCAAATAAGTTATAGAATCCTGTCCGTTTGCACCCTGTATGCTTGTACCACGGGTTGTGCTCAGCGTTAAATTTGAAGTTGATAAATTACCTGCAGGCCTTGAATATTCCCAGGCAACATATACTCCACCGCCGGTGTAAGGAAAATTATTACCACCGGAAAATGTAATATTATAAGCTCCCGTTGTATCAGGCACACTGATAATACTATCTGAGGCCAGTGTCATTGGTGTAACTGCATTGGTCCAGCTGATGGTATTCTTTAAACGATACCTGATGGTATAATCAGTTGCACCTACAACAGCCGCCCAGGTTAATTTAGCAGATGATGGAGTTATTTGTCTTGTTGTTGGATTAACCGGTTCATAGCATACCGTAGCACCACCTGTAGTAAACGTAGATGCAGTGAACGCACCTTTTGATCCGCCTCCACAATTTATGCGTACCTGCCATTGGTAAGATGTACCGGCAGGTAATATTAAATTGGCTGAATTGGTAAATGCGATGGCATTCGACCAGGATTCAGTACCTGTTCTTCTGAATTGTATCTCATAAAAACTGGCTGTTGCATCGGCAGTCCATGATAAAGCAACCAATGAATCCAGTGTCACAACTGCAGCAAGGCCGCTTAAGGTATTACAGGGCGTAGCAGTAGTTGTTGAAAAAGTTCCATAGTTAACAGCCGATGAATCTAATCCACAAACCGTTTTAACACGCCACTGGTATGATTTACCGGCTGTGAGTCCCGCTACATTATAAAATGTATCCGTGGTTGTTGCGGCAACCCAGTTGATCACATCAAGCGCTGTATACTCAACACGGTATTGACCAAAAGCCGGAGAGCCAGCTGCTTCCCAGGTTAATGTTGCCGAATTGGTTGAAACAGAAACCGCATTTAAATTATATGGATTGTTGCAACCTGAAAGTTCATCATTGGAGAAAAAGACACTGGATGTAAAAGCGGAACTTCCGGAACAATTGGCCCTTACCTGCCATTCATATCGCCCGGGAAATAAACCTAAAGTATAATATTGATTGGTTGAAGCACTCCATGTATTCCAGCCTGTATCTGCACGGCTAACCAGGTCTGTTGTATTTTGTAAATAAAGCCTGAATTTTCCCTGCGTCGTATCATTTTGTGCCCTGCCAATTGTAAAGCCGATCGAATTAATATTCATCCCGGTTGCAATACCGGAACTGGTCATCTCAGCAGGTGTAACCAGGTAAAATCCACGCTGGTAGCGCAAAGCGCCCTGGGGGCCGCTTTTATTGGAGTAAGATGCATTATTGGGTAGTACGGTTGTTGTTTGCTGGCCATTTGCATAACCGGCTAACAGGATACAACCTGCCAATAAGAAAGATCTTATTTTATTTGATACCTCATGGCAAAATAGATTCATCATAATAGTATAATTTAATTCT
>JBDSGK010000227.1:0-8881 GCA_039919015.1 Ferruginibacter sp. | reverse complement strand
CTATTGTTATCTCTTATCCTGAAAAGTTTATTACCTGAAACAAGGTATGCTATCTCGGTTTTTAAAAGTGTGAACTTTCCGATGGGAGTGAGGTGCAGGTCAACCGTTTCAAAATTACCTGTTACCGGGCGTTGAATTTTTTGTGTAAGAAAAAAAGCATCCTTTAATCCAATCTCAGTTTTAGCATCAACGGGCATTGCCTGTATAATGCCTGATGCAGGTGTTGAGCCAAATAGTGATTCAGGTAAAACTATTTCCGCAAGGTAATCCAGCAGCCTGGTGTGGGAACTGCTTATTTCATTACCTATTTTTTCCATTTCTGCCGCACACGCTTCAATTAAAAGCATGGCCAGCGGATCAAAACTCTGTTCTATCTCACTTTCTTCAATATCCCAAACCCTGGCAGCTGTATTTACCATCTGGTCTTTTATCCGTTCCCGTTTAAGTGCCGCCATAATTTAAATAAATTCAATTTATATTATTTATCCCTTTTTTAAAGTTTAATCAAAAAGCATTGGCCCGATAAAAAAGCCGGTCTGAAAACGAAAAGGTTCATCATTCCTGACAAGGGTACCTGTAATGATTATTTCAATCCTTCTTCTTAACTGAACACTGGCAGATAAACGGTATTCCTTTTGTTTTACATTAACTTCAACTACCGGGTTACGTACTCTTTTCTCGTATAACTGCAATTGTTTTTTTAATGATGACATTACCATTTCCCTCCGGGCATCATTTGACATGTGGATATCATAATCGTGATCCCAAAACTGGGAGCCGTACCTGAAATCCTGTTTATTTTCTTCGAGCTGCGTGGTAATAAGCAGGTGTAAATTCCTGTATATTGATTCCTTAAGCGGACAGGTATCCAGTTTTTTCTTTTCAAAAAACTGTTCAAATTTTAGTGGTAGTTTAAGGTAATCCTGCATAAAATATACAATAAAAAGTTTCCGCGATCACCTGGAAAGAGAAACTGTTATGAACTTCACTATAAGTTTATCTTCCGGATCCCGTGTTAATATTACACCTGTTATTTTAAGGTCCCCCTTTTCTTGAAGCATGGTATAAAACCTGGCAAAACTCATGCTATTACTACCTTCAATTTGAACTGTTGTTTCCCTGCCCTTAAAGAGGTATTTATCAAAAGAGTTCAGTGAAGTAAGGTTATCGTCCGCTATTACATCATTAAGTTTATCCTTAAAAGATTTGTCGGAGATATAAATTAAACCTGTTTTCGTTACTTCAGGTTGTTGCGTTGTTTCCTGCTTTTTGGGACCTCTCTGGTCGGTAAAATCGGGTTTGATATCATCAATTTCAACTGGTTTACGTTTTACCCTGTCATCTGTTACAATAACCTCCTTTTTAAAACTTTTAGTACGGTCATCATCAAGTGTAACCTGGATAAAATACCTGCCGGCATTGGGGAAACGGAATCTGGTGCTACCTAATTTGGCATTTATAGGTTTTATTCCCGGGTTGTCTATAACCTCCCAGGTCCAGGAACTGGCATAGATCCTGCAATTGAATTCAACTTCATGCTCTACTGGTAAAGATTCGGGCCCAATTATTTCATTACCAACAGAATGGTCAAGAGGACTTTTCTTAACTACGATATCTATAATTTCATAACAATCCGGCGGTATACTTGCTTTTACACTATAGTTCCCGGCTTTGTGATATTGGTGTGAAACATATACACCCGTTTTTTCAGGTGAGCCATCTCCAAAATCCCAGGTAATTTTTTTAGCAGAAATTGATAAGGCGAATGATAAATTTTTCTCGGTAAAATAGCCACTATCCGTTTTGGGTGTTATAACAAAAGTAAAGTCGACACATTTCCGACGTTCAATTAAAAACGATGTCAATAATACCAGGGATAGGATCATAACTAAAATCATAAAAAGCCATACAAAGCTGTCAAGGCCTTTTGTTTTTTTTGTATATATCCGGTAAGAGTTCATAAGCATCAACTTTTAGAAAAATATTTTGACTTAATTTTTTAATTTCTCTTCCCGGCATTTACCCAATTTATCTAACAGGTCGCTGTTATCTTCTCTTAGCTTTAAAATCTTATCTTCCAAATCTTTATCTTTCCCGGTACTTACCATTCCTTCTTTTACGGCTTCTTTTGCAGCATGGTAATTAGTAAGATTCCTTAAAACGTGCTGGTATAGTACTTTGTCTTCATTATTCCATTCCCCAACCATTTTAGTAAGTTCAGTAATTTTATTCTCTATTTCAATCCCTGCTACCTTAATTTCTTCAGGTGTCTTATTGCCCAGATCATCAACCATTTTGGAAATAACTATGAATTGGTCACTAAAATCGCTTTTGAGTTCAGCATTTTTTACAGCAATATTTTTAAATTCCAGTAATTGGTTGTTTTGCTTTATCGGTATTCTCGAGCTGTAAAAAACGGTGGTAATTATTATTGCCGAGCAAACTAAAAAAAGCAACATAAAATTGAGCCGTGCCTTTCTTCTTTCAGATCTGTTAGTAGGTTGCATAATTTTGTTTTTTTATTTTGAACCTGTTTTTTATTTTTTATAAGATTATCCTAAAAAACGTCTCCTGGCTTTATTCGAATTTTCTGCCTGCTGAATAGTTTCTTCCTTAACGAAAATGCCACTCTCTTTACGCTTACCAATAAATTCCAGTTTACTCAGTGTTTCAAACAGGCGGGAAGTTACTTTTACAAACTGTACTACTTTTTGAATATTACTGTTGATATCATTCTGGTTAAAAGCTGTATTTGCCAGATTACTCAACATACTTTCCAGTTCGCCCTGTTTTAATTCGCACCACTCGCTGAGGTAATTCATTAATTCTTCTTTACCGGAACCGATCCTGAGGTCAATGGTATTCTTCATTATCCTGGAAAGGGTAGAAATAGAAGCAAACATAGATGCAGGGGGTTCGTAAACCATATTCCAGCGCATCGCTGTAATGGCCTGCCCCAGGTAAAGCATTACCCTGTCGCATAAGTACATAACCAGTTCTGATATTTCATTCTGCTGATTTTTTCTGAAGATCTTTTGCACTATCTGCGAACAATACAGTTCAACGTCTGCTAAATACTTATCGAGTTCGCCATGCAGTGAAATCAGGTCGGGGTGAGCGTTGATAGAAATACAGGGTGGAATATAATCATCTTCAATCCTTACATCGTTGCCATTAACGCTAACCTTGCCGATAACCATTGCATATGGATGGTTGGAAAATTGACGGTAATTGGAATCGCTTACAAGCTGTATACTGTAGGTAGGTAGTGTATTGGGAAATCTGGGTGGATTTTCGGCAAGATCCGGACTGCCGGCTGCCTGTTTTTCAAAAGGGTGAACAAATAAGAATATCCACCAGGTTGATTCACTTTTAGAATCTGTAAATGGAAATGTATCTACAAGTATGTTGCCTGTATCGGCTTGTCCAACTGTTGAAAAGGACGGCAGTGAAATACTTGCCCCACCGGAAGTAATAGCCTGGCATGACAATACAGAGACCCTGAGTGTATTTTGATTATCAAAAGATATTTTTATGTTGAAAGTATCTTCTCCTGCAACCGAGGCAGGAATAACGCCAAAGCGAAGGGGAGAAAGCTGCTGCGAGGTCACACACTGTAATGCATCCATCCATGCATTATCCTGTTCAATAAAATGATTTTTATTGATCTTCATCCCGTCTATCCAGTTAACCGGAAAATGTTTTTGCTGGTCTCTCATAACATTATACTTCTTCTTCTGGTGTTAAAATTCGTTCACAAATAATTATGGTATCTTCTTTTATATGATTATCCTTCATTGTTAATTCCGGATCAAGTATCCTGTTGCGCTGGTACCACTTTGGTTTTGTTCTAAACCACCATACCTGCGGACTTTGGTATTCATCAGCATATTCTATGGTAGTTTCGCTATGAAATTCATTGTAATCATTTAAAAAATGGTAGTATAGATCACCCAATAACATAGCTTCGGGCCCTTTAGCCCTGAAATTGGTTTTTACATAGTCGGATGATTGTTTGGCAATTTCAAATGCTATAACAACCAGCTTTTCGTTTATCTTTTCATCCGGCAGATCAATTGGGTTATGTACAGGATATTGCCAGGTTGTAAAAACGGGTAAGGGGATCTTATAGGCAGCTTCAAATGTATAAATAAAAAGAATAGGGATAAAGAAACAAAGCATACTTAATAACATGGGATAAAACAGGAAACTCTTATCCTTTAAAAAATACTGGAGGGTAGAAAAAATAACAACGGTAAACAAGATCAATGACAAGGCAAATAATATTTCGCCCATAAAAACTTTGCCATGGTCGTTTTTATTGGAATAAAAATATTTTTTATGAAAGAAGATAACGTGTATAATTCCAAATAATAAAAAGATACCTGCAAATATCCAGTAAACAGTAAACATGTGTTCATCTATCAATGTTGCCAGGTAAGCACCTCCGGAAGCGCCCACCGCAGAAAAACTGCCGAAAAGAATTGGCCGTTTTGCATTTGCAGCAAATCCCTGTGCAAAATTTTTAACTACAAATACAAGGGCCACAGAACAGGCAAATGAGCTGCCAATGAATATCCAAAAATATTTAAGAAGCATAATAATAAGCTTTTTATGTTAGTTTAAAGGACAAGGCTTAAACCTAAAACGTCTTCAGTTTCAAGGTCTTCAGCCGGCAACACGGCATATTCAAATATAATATCAATTTGTAAAGGAATAAATATTTCTTCGAAATGTTTTAATAATTTTCCATGAGGGCTATTGTCACGGTAAGACTCAATTTCATTTTTTTTAATTTCTTCGATAAAAAAGGTCCAGCAGGGCGAAGGTTCCCAAAAACTACTCCCTGAAACAGTATCAACACCCAGTTCCCCAAGCCCTAAACCAAAGGAGCCAGCTTGTAATGTATGTTGCTTTTTACTCGACTCTTTATGCCTGACAGGCTTGTTTAAGACCAGTTCCAATGCTTTTGCTGTTTGTTCAATATTCCCTTTAATACCTTTTAACCAGGGGAGTATTTGTACAAGTTTCCTTACGGGAGCATCGGGCAAGCCGTTGGGTATTCCCCAAAAACTGAATAATTCATTTTTTAAAGTGCCATTCAGAATACCAAAAGCGAGGTTCAGTTCTTCCTGCTCCACCATGGTGGAATACCTGAAAAATTCCTGTTCGAACGGTTGAAAGAATTTCCTGGCCAATTTTTCCTCCTCCCTGAAAAGGCGATATTCTTCCGTCATTTGGGTTGTGGTAAGGGTTTTGCTATTGCCTTTGGTTTGGTGAAAAATACCTTCAGGCAGCCTGTCATAAATACCATCCCTGTTTATAACCATGTCCATCCCATAAATCAAATTATCCTTATTATCGGTAATCGTTACATTTTCAATTTCATTTCTAAAGCTTTTTTTAAAATTACCTTCCGACCTCAGCCTTATTTCATTAAAAGAAAGCCCACTGGCAATCATTTCAGCACAAAATGACGCTGGCCTTAGAAAGGTATGCGCATTTGAATGATATTCTTTTTTCCTTTGCATTATACGATTTGAATAAGCAGTTTGTCGGGAAGGATATTAAGGACAGTTAGTTTTTACAGTAGCGGTGGTAAGAGAAGCCAAATTAATTAAAAAAAGTGTAAAACCGAACTTCTTTATTAAAATCCGTGGCTATAATCTTATTAAACCGTTTAATCACCCTATTTTTTCAGGGCTGCGCCTGTTACCTTTATTTCACAATTGATATTAGCAATCTTAAATTATTTTTAAAAAATATTTGATTGTTACATTTTTTGTTGTAAAATTGCTGAAGCGTTTAAATAACCCATTTCATTTTATTCGCAATATCCTCTTGAAATTTCTGGAGTTCAGCAAGACCCGTTGCATGTGGCATAATCAGTAGACAATTCAATACAGGCCAATATCTTATACTTTATTTTCATTTCCTTTTACTAAATAATAAATTTTAATTTTATGAGTTTCAAAGCCAAGTTTAAAGCTGCCGGAAAAGATCTTAACGTATTGGATGCACATTACAGCCTGCACCAGGAAGTTGATCCAACAGGACGTCCTTCGTCAATTACAAGGGGCGGACAGATTACATTAACCGTAGAAAGCAACCAGGAAACTGATTTGTACGAATGGATGTGTAATAATTTTGAGCGCAAAGATGGCAGCGTAGTATTTTTAAAGCGTGATTCTGATGCAACGCTTAAAGAATTGAAATTTAAAGAAGGTTACCTGATCGGCTTTGAAGAGAGTTTCCATTCTTCAAACACTAATCCAATGACCATTACTTTTACAATATCATGTAAAGAAATGACAATGGGTAATGCAACACACAAAAATGAATGGGTTTAAGTAGTTTTTTTGTATAACTAGGCTTCATTACCATTTTACCAGGTAGTTGTACAAATTTTACCAGTGATACCGCTTTCATTTTTGGTGATCTTTTATAAGCTCAATTTTATTTATTATGTCAGCTTTTATAAAAAAGCTGGCATAATTTATTATTATTTGTATATCAGAAAATCAATTTTTATTTAAAATTCTTACCATTATGGCCTTTCAGCTTCCTAAAATCAAATTAAAAGTTGAAGGCACAGAGGGGGATATCATTTTCTCGAATCTTTCAATTAATCAATGGCTGGCCGATGTTAATTCATTTAACTTTACCTGGCGCCAACAGGAGGGAGAATCTACACTCTCCAATCATATCAATTTTTATAAAAAAAACCTTTCCAAAGAAGTTTCCATTACCATTGATGATAATTTTACTTTTAAAGGAATTATTTATGCCATTAATTGTAATAACCAGGATACACTGGGTGTATCGTATGAAATAACAGGAAAAGGTTTATTTGTAAAACTTGATGAAGTACCTGAATGTTTTTCCTTTTTTAAACAGACAATTGATAAAATATTTGAAAAGGTAAATAATGCACAGGGTACCAAACTAAAACTAAAACCCAAAAACGACCAGGAGCTTTTTTATACGGTACAGTATAATCAAACAGGGTTTGAATTTTACAGGATGATGGCTGCCAGGCACGGAGAATGGCTTTATTATAACGGAACAGAGTTGGTAATGGGAGAACCAGGCGCAGAGAGTATATCCTTAAAACAGGAAGAAGATATATTTAACCTCGACATTACTGCAAAACTTGTAAAGGCTCCTGAGAAAATTGCAGGTTTCGATCATTATAAAGGCAAAGCGTCTGCCAATGAAAAGGCGGCTTCAGCCAAAGGAGGCAGTTTTATGGAAGCCAGTATAAAAGCGGGTGAAAATGCTTATGGCAGTAAGCACGCCAACGCCTATTTTTCCAATGCGGCTACACCGGATCTGCTTAAGGATATAGGCAAACTGAAACAACAGGCGGCTGCAGCATCTGCAGTGGTTTTAACGGCCAGTTCTTTTAACAGTAAAATAAAACTTGCCGGTAAAATAAAGATACTTGATGAAAAAGGCGGTAATGCCGGTGAATACATCATTACTGAGATACATCATTCTGCAGTATCTGATACCAATTATCAGAATCACTTTGTAGCCATACCGGCCGAAACAGAAGTGCCGCCATATACCAATCCCTCACTTTATCCATTATGCAAGCCCCAGGCTGCAATTGTTATAAATAATGAAGATGACAAAGGGCTTGACCGCATTAAAGTACGTTTCCCATGGCAGGATTCAAAAGATTCTACTCCGTGGATAAATGTATTAACCCCGCACGCCGGTAAAGACAAAGGCATGCGTTTTTTACCTGAGGTTGATGAAGAAGTTTTGGTTGGTTTCCAGGATAACAATGCCGAGCGGCCATTTGTGATGGGGGCGGTTCACACGGATCAAAATAAATCAGGGAATGATTATAAAAAGAATAATCTTAAAGTCTTAGGTACAAAAACGGGTAGAAGAATTGAAATTGATGATGATAAAGGTTATATGTCGTTAGCCGATAATTATACCAAGGACTATCCTAAAAATGCAGTATATCAAAAGCGGAAGGACTCGGATACGATTATGGAGATCACTTCTTATAAGGGAGAGAAAGATTTTTCGAATATTATTTTAAAGAACAAAGAAAGCCTTCATATTGTCGTTAGCCAGGGATCTGCCGTAACAGAAATTATGCTGGATGCCAACAGTAAAAAAATTACCATTACCTCCAAAGGAAATGTTGAAGTAATTGCCGATGGAAATATAGATATGAAGGCCAAAGGGGATATTATCATGGAAGCTAAAGGTAAGATGAACCTGAAAGGAACCGCTGGTGTAGAGATCGCCGGAATGAAAGTCGAGTTAAAAGCTGACACTACGATGGATGTAAAAGGAGTAACTACAACCGTAGAAGGCTCGGCCAAGGCTGATTTTAAAGGAGGTGCGATGGCCTCTATAACTGCTGCATTGGTTAAGATCAATTGATAGTTTAATAAGCGTGCTTTAAAACAAATAATGAGTCATTCAACTGTTCCATTAAAAGGTTTTTTTACAAAGCAGATTTATTTGCAGGGGCAAACGCTTGTCGAAATAGAACGAAGGTTAGGTTTTGACAGTGGCAGGTTATCACAAGGGGCCTGGTTTGCAGCAGCAACAGTTTTGCCCAATCCCCATGAATTTGAATTTGCTGGTTATTCTCAGGTCGCAGGTCATCATACTAGTGAACAATATGGGGATATTAATAATCCAAAAAACAAGCATGAAGAAGACGCTTATATCCTGCAAAAAAAAGCGATCATCAATACCTGGAAGATATATGGCAGTGACCGCCTTGTTAAAGTGATACCGATGATCGGTCACAGTTACCATATGGGGCAGGACTATCAATATCCACCTGGTAGCGGAATTCCTCAATGGAGGATCATATCGCCCATTTATTGTAAAGGGATCTGTATGG
>JBDSGK010000226.1:0-9287 GCA_039919015.1 Ferruginibacter sp. | reverse complement strand
CGGCCAGGTATTCCCTCACTTCTTCAATATCAACCTGCGGACAAAAAGCCTGCAAACGCACTTCATTCAGTTGATATCTCATCTGTAAAAAATGCTGTTTTGCACAAAAAAGCACCACACCAACGTTCAGAAATTCTTCCCGTTCTACCTGAGGTACTATCCGCACAACGGCATATTCAAATTGATTGTTTTCGGACATATTGTTTAGCTTCTTTTACAAAGATGGATGAATTGGCAATACGGTCTGTAAGAAATGTGCAATAAGCCCGGCGGTGTTCTTCAACTGTTGTAAATGGCGAACCTGTCAGCAGCCATTCTTCCGGAACCAATGCAACAATGTGTTGGATAAGTTCACCTGTAAGTATGGATCTGAAATGTGTATCTGCTGCATCCAGTTCATTTGCCCTGGATACTAAAACATGATCTTTTATCAATTCAAAAGGGCGTATGGCCTGTTGCTGCCAGTTATCCCAGGAGTGATGAAAATACAATGCAGCACCATGATCGATCAACCATAATGCTTTATGCCAAAGCAGCATATTTGTATTACGTGCAGTACGGTCTACATTCATCAATAGTCCATCCAGCCAAACGATCCGGGAAGCCAGTTCAGCATCTACTTGTGTAACCACAGGGTCAAAGGTTACAGAACCGGAAAGGTAATGTAAGGCCAGGTTTACGCCTGTACTTGCTTTTAACAGATCCTGTATCTCTTCATCCGGTTCTGTTCGGCCAAAGGTTTCATCCAGGTTTGCAATAACAATTTCCGGTATTTTTAAGCCGGTTGCCCGGGCTATTTCGCCGCCGATCAATTCTGCTATCAATGCTTTTACGCCTTGCCCCGCTCCCCTGAATTTAAGTACATACAAAAATTCATCATCAGCTTCTGCAATGGCCGGTAAAGAACCGCCTTCCCTTAAAGGAGTAAGATAGCGGATGACATTTACCTTTCGTATTATTGGTTGCTGCATAATTAAGCAGGAGTTTTACTGCCGGCGCAAAAATACAATTTATCCGGTGCTATTACACTTGAGTATTGAACCTGCCAACCGGCAGGCAGGCATTGTTTATGGTCGTCAGGATGTTGTGCAAGCATTTCCTCAAAAAGAAATACAAATATTCAACTATCAATGCTCAAATATCAATGCTCAACAAGAGCAGCACCCGGCTTAATCATACCCCGCAGCCAAGGTGTTTCACGAACCATTTACTATATCACGATGCGGTTCGTGAGGAAACGAACCGTGGCACTTTACAATCAACCGCCTGTAAAAAAACAATTCCTGCTACAAGATCATTCTTTATATTTATTGATAAATAATTTTACATGAAAAAAATATTCCTTGCTCTCGTGATCATTACCTGGGTGATCTCCTGTAACACTAATGATAAGTCCACAACCACAAAGCCTGATATACTGGCTGCCAATTTAGACAGCACGGTAAGTCCGGGCGCTGACTTTTTCGATTATGCCAATGGTGGATGGATCAAAAAAAATCCTATTCCCGGTGAACAGTCTGCCTGGGGCATTGGCAACCTCGTTATTGAAGAGAACCTGAAACGCCTGAGAGAGATCTCCGAAAAAGCAGCAACAGCCAATGCAGCTAAAGAAACCAGTGATCAAAAGATCGGCGACTTTTGGACAATGGCCATGGACAGTGCAAAAGTTGAAGCCGATGGTTTAAAACCCATTCAGCCTTTATTGGATAAAATAAATGCTATTACTGATGTTAAGTCATTGCTTATTACCGTATCTGAATTTAAAAAGATTGGCTCTTTTACAATGTTCAATGACTGGGTTTCGCAAGATGCCAAGAAAAGTGATGTGATGGCATACAATCTTGTACAGGGAGGTTTGGGATTACCGGAGCGTGAATATTATTTTAAAACTGACTCGGCCACCGTTAATATCCGTAATGAATATGTAAAATACATGACGCTCATATTGACCATGTCTGGCGAAGACACAACCGCAGCTTCTACTGCTGCTAAAAATATCCTTGCGCTGGAAACCAAACTGGCAAAAGCTTCACGTAAAATTGAAGACCTGCGTGATCCCTATAAGAATTACAACAAAATGGCCATTAACGACCTGGGTAAAATGGCAGGCAATATTGACTGGCAATCTTATTTAAAAAATACAGGTGTACAAAAAGTTGATTCGGTAATTGTGGGTCAGCCTGAATTTTTCACTGCGTTAAACGATGCCCTGGTAAAAGCACCCATCAGCGACTGGAAGCAATACGTAAAATTCAATCTCATCAACGATCTGTCTGCCGTGCTGCCCGATGCTTATGGTGTGGCCGCATTTAATTATGGCAAATTATTCAGCGGCGCCAAAGCAAGAAAGCCAAGGTGGAAACGTGCCATACAAATGGAAGAAGATGCGATGGGTGAAATGCTTGGACAGTTGTATGTAAAAGAATTCTTTAACGAAAAAGCAAAATTGCGCTATACCAATATGGTTGAAGACATCAGGCTGGCGCTAAAGGACCGTATTGCGAAACTTGACTGGATGAGTGACAGTACCAAACAAAAGGCCTATATCAAACTGGCGGCTGTAAAAAGTAAAGTAGGATATCCTGATAAATGGAAAGATTTTTCCAGCATGGAGATCGGCAAAGAAAGTTTCGCCAAAAATTATATGAACTCCAGGCTATGGTGGCATAATTACAATTATAATAAACTGGGTAAACCGGTTGACCGGGATGAATGGGAAATGTATCCCCAAACCTATAATGCGTATTACAATCCAAGCAACAACGAGATCGTTTTACCCGCAGGTATTTTTACCGTGCCGGGTTACCGTGATGAAGAACTGGATGATGCAGTGGTTTATGGATACGGCGGCGCCAGCACCATTGGTCATGAAATTACCCATGGCTTTGATGATGAAGGAAGGCAGTTTGATGATAAAGGAAACCTGGTTAGCTGGTGGACAAAAACCGATGAAGAAGCATTTAACAAACGGGCTGAAGTAATGGTAACCCAGTTCAATGAGTTTGAACCTTTAGAGGGTTATCATATCAATGGTAAAGCATCGCTGGGCGAAAATATTGCTGACCTCGGCGGCATTTTACTGGGCATTGAAGCCTTTAAAAAAACAGCACAGTTCAAAGAAAATAAACTCATCAGCGGACTTACACCCATGCAACGTTACTTTATGGGTTATGCATTGGGTTGGCTTGGCCATCAGCGTGAAGAACAACTGAGGAGCCGGTTATTAACCGATGTACACAGTCCCGGCAAATATAGGGTTAACGGGCCCTTTGCCGATGTGGATGAATTTTATACAACCTTTAATGTTAAGCCCGGTGATAAAATGTACCGGGCAGATAGTTTGAGGGTGAGGATATGGTAACCTCACGGGAGTATTTTTATAGCCGGGAAGTCGGGAAGGCGACAGGTAATTATTAAACGTCTTCCCGGCTTTCCGGTTATATTATTTTATTCTTTTGTACTACTATCATTTTTTGTACTTTACGGTACAAATACCAAATAGTTAAAAATGAGAACAGAACTAAAAAAAGACGAAAAGATATTATTGATCACAAGGCAGCATTGGATAAGACTGGTGCTGCCTTTTTTTGCCTGGCTGTTACTCACCATCATTTTATTCTGGTGGCTGGGCAGTACCACCACGGTATGGATCATTGTTTTGATAGCCGCACTTTACCCGCTGCTTGAATATGTAAATTGGCGTCACAATCTGTGGTGTGTTACCAGTGTAAGGGTTGTGGATGAGACCGGTTTTCTTACCCGCTACTCCAAAGAAAGTCCGCTGGATAAAATAAACAATGTAGAGTACGATCAAAGTATCTGGGGCAGGCTGTTTGGCTTTGGCAATGTGGACATACAAACCGCCGCCGAAATGGGCGAAACAAAATACGTGCTCATTCACCATCCCAAATTATTAAAAGATACCATCACCCACGCACAGGAAGAATATAAAAAAATGCAGATCAGCAACCAGGCCACGCAACTTGCCGAAGCCATTGCCCGAACAAACACCGGTGGACAGGGATCGCAACAAATGATAGCAGATGAACTGGATAAATTATTTGGGCTGTTGCAGAAAGGTGCTATTACGCAGGAAGAGTATTTGACGCAAAAGAATAGGTTGATGGGGAGTTGAGGATTTTGATCAACATATCATAAATACTAATGTAGCGATCATGCTAACTGCACTACAAAATTTGAGGATACTATTTTAGTTTTGTTTAAAGTTATTGAGAAAATGGAAAATACGCATGAGTTCGATTCCTCACTCGAAAGTTTTAAAAGTTTACTTAAAAATTCAGGCATACATGATGCCTTAGGATTTTTAAGCCGTAGAACACCTCATCGTTATACAGGAGTTTACAAATTTGATGGCGAGACATTGCGTAATCTGGCCCTTTATGATGGCTATGACCCCAAAATAATAAAAGGTGAAGATGCGCCTATGGCTACCACCTATTGCTCATTAGTTCAAACTAAGCAAAAGTTGGAAATAAATGATGCGCAAAATGATAAACGTGTTAAAGACATCATAATAACTCCGGTTGTATCTTATTGTGGGGTTCTTATAAGAGATGCAGCAGGAAACCCATTTGGAACGCTTTGTCATTTTGATATGAAACGTTGCCAGGAAACATTTTTAGATTTTCCTTTGTTAGAAGAAGCTGCAAAATTTCTTTTTAAATACCTGGAAAATGAAATTGCCGCCGCCCCGGATCGTGGCACACAAACAAAATGAGTTAGAAGTAATAAAAAATAGTAATGTTTCGTATGGCACGAACTATGGCTTTACCGGATTGGCTATAGACACCTGGTCTTACAAAGTGCCAAAAAATAGGTTTGAATGGGGCTGTTGTCCTTGTATAAATTGCATAACTTTCATTTGGAAAAATAATACATGGTTTGGAGCTATTAACATTGTGTGTATATTTATAGAGCGGCAGGAGTTTTTTCACAAACTGACGTTGTACGTGATGTTTTAGGCGGCATTGACCACGAGATAAAATTGAAACTTCAAAAGAAAATTTAATGATTAAATCTTTACAATTTTTATCTGGTGGTGGCGAAATGGGAGAACTCATCCGTTCATTTGACTGGTCCAAAACTGCTGTTGGAAGTCCTGAAGCATGGCCGCAACCTTTGCGTATCGCAGTAAGTATCATGCTTGATTCTCCTTTTGGTATGTACATAGCCTGGGGCAACGAATATATTCAGATGTATAACGATGGTTACCGCCCTATTCTTGGCAGTACAAAACATCCGCAGGCATTGGGCATAAGCACACGCAAAACTTTTGCAGAGATATGGCCTACGATAGGCCCCATGTTTGAAGGTGTAATGCAGGGTACCCCGGTTGGCTTTCCCGACTTTGTATTGCAATTGGACAGGAATGGATTTTTGGAAGAATGTGTTTTTGATTTCTCTTACAGTCCTATCCGTTTAGAAAATGGTGAAGTAGGTGGTGTGTTGGTTACCGTAATTGAAACCACTGAAAAAGTAAAATCTGTAAAAGCATTAAAAGAAAGTTTAGAAGAAGTTAGTCTTGCGAAACTTGCCATTCAAAAAAACGAAGAAAATCTAAGAAGCACCATTTTGCAGGCTCCTGTAGCGATGTGTATTTTTAAGGGGGAGAATTTTATTGTAGACCTGGCAAATGACAAAATGTTTGATTTGTGGGGCAGAACTGCAAAAGAGGTTATGCATAAACCCATTTTTGAAGCATTACCCGAAGCGAAAGACCAGGGCTTAGAAGAAATTGTACAGGGGGTATATACAACAGGAAAAACTTTTTCCGCAGATGGCGTACCAGTTACCCTTCCACGAAACGGAGAAATTGAACTGGTATATGTTAATTTGGTTTATGAACCATATAGAGAAGCTGACGGTACAATTTCAGGCATACTAGCGGTGGCTATTGATGTAACAGCCCAGGTACTTGCGAAAATGCAAATGAAAGAAAGCGAAAAACGCATGAGCGAAGAGCGCCTGGTGCTTTATAATTCGTTTATGAATGCTCCGGCAGGCATTGCCATTTATAAAGGAGTTACACACATTTATGAATTTGCCAACATTGAACACGAAAAAACTGCCCGTAGAAAAATTACAATTGGCAAAACTGTGCAATCGCTTTTTCCTGAACTGGAACAACAGGGCTTAATAGCGATGCTTAATAATGTTTATTCAACTGGAGAGCCATTCGTCGCCAATGAATTTCCTATTGAATTAAGCAATGAAGGAAATGACAAATTGGTTTTGGGCTATTATAATTTAGTAGTACAGCCATTGAAGGACAATAATGGAATTACGGAAAGAATAATGTCACATGCAGTGGAAGTTACACAACAGGTTGAAGCCCGCAAACAAATTGAAGCAAGCGAAAAGCGATTTGGCGCAGCAGTAGAAGCGGTACAGGGAATTTTATGGACTAATAATCCCAAAGGAGAAATGGAAGGTGAGCAAAAGAGCTGGGCAGCACTTACAGGACAAAGCTATGAAGAGTATCAGGGTTATGGATGGGTAGCAGCAGTACATCCTGATGACGCACAACCTACTATTGAAGCCTGGATTGAAGCAGTGAAAGAATTGAAAACTTTTGTATTTGAACACCGGGTAAAAACGAAGAGCGGGGAATGGGAGCTGTTTTCTATAAAAGCTATTCCATTATTAAACAAAGATGGGTCCATAATAGAATGGATTGGAGTGCATACGAATATTACTGAGCGAAAACAAAATGAAGAAAAGCTTAGGTATAGTAAAGCCCTGTTAGAAGCACACAATGAAGCCAACAGAGATGGTTTATTACTGGTAGATACCAAGGGTAAAATCATTAGCTATAACCAGAGTTTTATTGATGTATGGCGTATGCCCAAAGAAATTGTTGAGGCCAAAGACGATGAACTTGCACTAAAATTTGCTATGAGCCAATTGGTAAACCCACAACAGTTTATTGATAAAGTAAAATGGCTGTATGAGCACCCTTCAGAAACTAGTATTGACGAACTGGAATACCTTGATGGAAGAATAATAGAACGTCATGGCTATTCAGTATCGGGAGAGGATGGAACGTATTATGCCTGGTCTTGGACTTTTAGAGACATTACAGCACAAAAAACAGCAGCAACCACAATAATTGAAAGCGAAAATCAATTACGCATTTTTGCCGACAGCATTCAAAGCCTTGCATGGATTGCCAATGCTGACGGATGGATATATTGGTATAACCAACAATGGTATGATTATACCGCCACCACTTTTGAAGAAATGCAAGGATGGGGCTGGGACAAAGTGCATCATCCCGCCCACGTTAAAAAAGTGGTTGAGTTTGTAAAAGAGGCCTGGAAAAAAGACGAAGCATGGGAATTAACTTTTCCGCTTCGCAGGCACGACGGAGAATATCGTTGGTTTTTAACCCGTGCCTATCCGGTAAAAGATGCAAACGGAAATATTGAGCGATGGATTGGAACCAATACCGACATTACCGAACAAAAACGTTTTAGCGAGGAATTAGAAAAGCAGGTAAAAGAGCGTACAGAAGAATTACAAATAAAAAATCTTGAACTTGAAAACATCAATGCTGAACTTAAATCATTCAGTTATGTTGCCAGCCACGATTTAAAAGAACCCATAAGAAAAATTCAGGTATTCAGCAGGAGGATTCTTGAAACCGAAAATTTTTCTGACAAGACACTCGACTATTTTAATCGTATAATTTCAGCAGGAGAGCGCATGCAAAATCTCATTGACTCCCTGCTTGATTTTTCCCGTGCAAACTCAATTGAACTGGTTTTTGAGCCCTGCGATTTAAATAAGCTTGTTGAAGAATCAAAAAATGACCTGCACATAAGCATCATTGAAAAACAAGCTACCATCGAATATGAAAGTCTTCCGGAAATAATTGGGGTATATATTCAAATTTCTCAACTTATTACCAACCTGCTTGATAATGCCATTAAATACAGCCGACCGGAAATTAAACCACTAATCAAAATTACTTCCTCAATTATTGAAGGGAAAATAATTGAACATACTTCAGCAAACAAGCAAAAGAAATATCATGCAATAAAATTTGAAGATAACGGAATTGGTTTCGAACAGGAGTATGCAAATAAGATCTTTGAACTCTTTCAGCGGCTTCATGGAAAGAATGAATATTCAGGAACAGGTATTGGCTTAGGCATTGTCAAAAAGATTGCAACCAACCACCATGGGTTTATTACAGCAACAGGAACACCAAATGCAGGTTCTACATTCACTTTATACATACCCACGGTATGAACAACATATTCTTAATTGATGATGACGAAGACGACCAACTTATGTTTAAAGAAGTCGTTGAATCTATAAATCCGGCACTGCATTGCGAGACAGCAACAAACGGTAAAATTGCTCTTGATAAATTAAAAATAAGCACCACTTTACCCGATATTATCTTTCTTGACCTCAACATGCCTATTATGAATGGCTATGATTTCCTGATTCAAATTAAAAAAGAAAATGGATTACACAAAATTCCCGTTTGCATTTTTACCACATCAAATATTCAACGCGACAAAGAATTGACAAAAGAATTTGGTGCAAAATGTTTTCTAACTAAACCAAACGACTTCCGTTTGCTTCGTAAACAACTCCAACAAATTCTATCTGTCAATTTTTTAACCGATGAATACGTATCAATTCTGTGAACTACAACTTTTTTTATCGGTTGCTCTCCTCACCAACCGATATTTGGCCAATATTCAATACACAATGTTCAATAATCAATGCTCAACAAAAAAAAACCTGCTGAAATTTGTATACTGTTCAATTGAACATTGAGTGTTGAAAATTGGTCATTGAGCATTTCATTTTTTATCTGGCCTTTACAAAACCTCGCATAACCAAACTCCCCTTCTTTCCTTTGCAGTGTAGATAAAATTCATCATCTTTAAACCACTGCAAAAAAACGCTACATGAAAAAACAATTTTTTCTTTTAGTTTTGATCATTATTACCGGTCCACTGGCAACGGCACAATCACCGGATGTAATGGCCGCCAGGAAATATAATAGCCAGCATGCGGATGATATCATCAGGGAGTATATACAATTCCTTTCTATACCAAACCTGGCCAGGGACACGGTAAACATGCAGGCAACTGCTGCCTTTATCATGAGCATGATGAATAAACGGGGTATTCAGCAGGTACAGCTTTTACGCCCAACTACGGCAGGCGCTCACCCATCTGTGTATGGAGAAGTGATGGTGCCGGGCGCAAAACAAACGCTTATCTTTTATGCGCATTATGATGGC
>JBDSGK010000225.1:0-4760 GCA_039919015.1 Ferruginibacter sp. | reverse complement strand
TATTGTTCTGGAAACTAATTTTTTTATTCAGCAGGTAATCGTTTGCGAATACAGCTTCCTTTTTAATAAAATCATTTGCCCTATTTTCAAACCGTTGCTGTTTTACAATGTTATAACCAAAATATAAACTCGGCAGTAATGTAATAATCGCTATCGCCCAAATAATTCGCCTGGTTTTTTTTCCCGTTTTTGTATCTCCTGCCTGTTTATAGGGAAAATGAAGAAAACGGATCGTAATGAATGTTGCCAGTGCAATAAAAACAGTATTGATAATATACAGGTAAAATGCGCCGATAAACAAATGTAGTTGCCAGGTTGCCAGGCCAAAACCGGCGGTACAAAGTGGCGGCATTAATGCTGTTGCAATGGCAACACCAGGTATTACATTTCCCTTTTGTCTGCTTGACACAGCCAGTATTCCTGCAAATCCACCAAACAATGCTATCAACACATCATACACAGTTGGCGATGTTCTTGCAAGAATTTCAGAATGTGCTTCATTTAATGGAGATAGCAGAAAAAACAGGGTTGATGTTGCCAGCGCCACACCGGTAGCAACCAGGTAATTATTTATCGATTTCTTTAATAAAACAAGATCATTGATGCCGGTACCCAGACCAAGTCCCATGATTGGGCCCATCAATGGAGATATCAACATGGCACCAATAATAACTGCTGTTGAATTTACATTCAGGCCAAGCGATGCAACAAATATGGCAAAAATAAGTACCCATAAGTTTGTACCCCGAAAAACAACGCCATTATCAATATTTTGAATAACAACCTGCAGGTCTTCTTTTTCTGCATTAAGCTTGAATTTATCTAAAAAATTATCCACTATATTTGGTAATTGGGTAAATCAAATTTAAGTATTTTAAGCTAATGATTTGAATCACTCACGATATTAAATGGATACTTAAAATTACCTGGCTTATTCTAATCAACTTCCCCGGTTAAAATTTTCCGGAGGTGAAATTCAACAAAGGCATCCATGGAATCGGCTCTTTTTGTATTGTCCGTATAATTCAATGGCTTTATAATGTATCCTGATATACCCAATTCCTCAACGGCCATGCGGTCAGTGCTTTCTGCAGATGTGGTCATTATAAAGACCCGGATATGTTGCAGCTTATTATCATTACGCAGCACCTGTAGGAATTCAATACCATTCATCTTAGGCATGTTCAGGTCAAGCAGGATAACATCCGGAATAAGCCTTGGTTTTTTTTCAGTTAACAAATGGAGGGCTTCCTTACCATTGTACGCTATGTGCAAATCATATTCACTATCTAGTTTTTTCAATGAACGTTGAACGCTTATTATATCCAGTTCATCATCTTCGATAAGTAAAATTGTGTGCTTTTCCATGATCAATTATTTTTTTGCCAGGTAAAAATGAATTCTGCCCCTTCATTAGGTTTGGAAATGACCTGTATACTTCCCTGTTGTTCGTCAATTATCTTTTTCACAATGGCCAGGCCAACGCCCGTACTTTCTACTTCATCCTTTTCCCGGAGTGTTTGAAATATTTCAAATATTTTTTTATGATATTCAGGGTCAATACCTATGCCATTATCCTTTACAGAAAAGCGAAAGTGATCAGAAAATTCCACGCAGGTTATGATGATATGCCCATCTGCATGATGCGTGTATTTAACGGCATTACTGATCAGGTTTGTGAATACCTGTTCAAGTTTAATAGGTTCTGTAAACAAGGTTGGCAAATTATCCATATCCACCTTAAAATGCCTGGGAACAATTGTCTCAACAGTTTCCCGTACCAGTTCGTTAACATTAACTTCTGATGCCTGCGTTTTCTCACTTATCCTGGCATAATCCAATAAACCATTGATCAGGTCTTCCATCCGCTTTGTTCTTTGAGGAATGATACTCAGGTATTTTTTCATTTCAGGAGACAATTCTGTTCCCAGGTCTTCTTCTATCCATTTAACAACATTATGTATCCCCCGAACAGGTGCTTTCAGGTCATGAGAAACCACGTAAGCAAATTTATCCAGTTCCCTGTTTCGGTTTTCAAGTGCATGTATATTTTTGCTCAACTTATCAGACATAACATTTAAAGACCGTGACAAACCCGTCAGTTCATCATTACGGGTATCATTTACAACAGTGAATTGCCCTTTGGATATATCCTCTGCAAGATGTACCATTGATTTAATGCGTTTGGAAATAAGCATGACTATGTATATAGTGCTGGCTATTCCTATAATGATGGTGAGCGTTATAAAGATAAAAGAAAAAGTATGGGTACGCTCTATAGACGAGATCAATGCAGAACTGCGTAAGTTTCTTCTCATGTATTCACTCCTGTCAAACTGCATGAATTTCTTTGCGATCTCATCATTTAATTTTTTTCCAACCTGTTTCTTAAATTTTGTTTCGAAAAGATTATTATATGTTTCCAGTGATGCTTCCGATATCCGTTGCTTTGAATTAATTAAAGAAACTGCATATTCAATCCATTCGGTGTGCAAAACCTGTATACTATCCAGTAATTTAAGTTGCGATGTATCTGTATTGATTATTTTTTTTTGTTCTTCCAGCAGACCAGGAACACTTACCAGGCCACTATAGTATGGATCAAGAAAAGTAGAATCATTTGTAAGTAAGTAGCCCCTGAATGCACTTTGCATTTCAATCATTGTTTTGTGCACTCTATTGGAGTTCCTGATAACAGCTTCAGACTGTGAAAGAAATTTCGTGTTTTGTTCAACTTTTAACGACAGGCGGTAATTTGTAAATGAATCGGCAAGCGCTAACAGAATAACAATGCAAAAAGCCAATAATATCCGGGTAGATAATTTCATCCCACTGGTTTAAAATTTATTCCTCTCAAATTTAAGGCATAATAAATAAAACTGTTTTTCAGGAGGTGGAAATACAAATATAAAATGCCCCATTAAATAACGGGGCATTTTATTATTAGAAAAAATATATTATACCTCCTTACCATGGCAATGCTTGTACTTCTTGCCGCTGCCACAAGGACAAAGATCATTCCTGCCCGGTGCTTTTTCAACACGTATGGGTTCCTGTCTTACCTGTTGTGACGGATCGATATAATCATTTTCAGCACTTATATGTTCGGGGCCACCACCAGCACCTGCAAACTCTTCTTTACGCTGGCGCATTTTGCTCATATCTGTTTTGCGTTCACGTCCTTCACGTATCTGCCCTGAATTGGTTTGTTCCATCGGTATCTGGGCATGGCACAAAAAGCTAACGATATCTTTATTCACCTGGTCGTCCATTTGCTTAAAGGCACCAAAGGCCTCTATCTTATAAATTACCAATGGATCTTTTTGCTCATAGCCCGCTGTTTGCACACTGTGGCGCAGATCATCCATAGCTCTCAGGTGCTCTTTCCATGCATCATCTATCAAAGCCAGGGTGATATTGCGTTCCAGGGCATCATTCAATTCCCTTCCTTCGGATGCTAAATACTTATCAAGATTGGCCAGTGCCTGTATTTGTTTTTTACCATCGGTAAAAGGCACTGCCACATTCTCGATCTGGTTACCCTGTTCTTTACGGATATTTTTAATGATCGGCAATGTTTGCTGTATCATCGTAT
Source organism: Ferruginibacter sp. (assembly GCA_039919015.1). Classification (GTDB taxonomy): domain Bacteria; phylum Bacteroidota; class Bacteroidia; order Chitinophagales; family Chitinophagaceae; genus Ferruginibacter. Next base: position 1,165 of record JBDSGK010000225.1, on the reverse strand, counting down.
CCGTTTTTTTGCGGTATTGGATTACAGCTTCATCATATAATCTTTCAGACAATGAATTAACATCTCCTTTATCCAGGTCTTCTGCAGTTATGGTAGTATCAATTCCAAAGTTCACAATGGCTGCCAGTTTAAATCCATCATGATCAGTTCCTTCTTTGAAAGAATTGATCAACCCGTTTGCAACAGAATAAAATGAATTGTCCAGGTCAAGCGCAAGCCTTTCGCCAAACAAAGCATGGTTACGTTTTTTGTATACCACGTTTCGCTGCTTGTTCATCACGTCATCATACTCCAGTAAACGTTTACGGATACCAAAGTTATTTTCCTCTACTTTCTTTTGTGCTCTTTCAATTGATTTGGTGATCATGCTGTGCTGTATCACTTCCCCTTCCTTATACCCCATCCTGTCCATCAGCCCGGCAATACGCTCACTGCCAAACATACGCATCAGGTCATCTTCAAGCGAAACATAAAAACTTGAGCTACCGGGATCTCCCTGTCGGCCGGCACGTCCACGTAACTGCCTGTCCACACGCCTGCTCTCATGTCGCTCTGTTCCCAAAATGGCCAAACCACCGGCTTCTTTAACGCCCGGCCCCAGTTTAATATCGGTACCCCTACCGGCCATGTTGGTGGCAATGGTAACTGCACCCGGCAATCCGGCTTCGGCAACTACCTGTGCTTCCTTGCTATGCTGCTTTGCGTTCAATACATTGTGCGGAATATTTTTTTGTTTCAGCATCCTCGCCAGCAACTCACTCACTTCCACATTGGTTGTACCAACCAGGCAGGGTCTCCCTATGCTGCGTAATCTTTCAACTTCATCAATTACAGCTTTATATTTTTCACGCTTGGTCTTGTACACAAAATCCTGGTCATCTTTACGTATCACATTTACATTCGTAGGTATCGTTACCACGTCAAGTTTATAAATGCTCCAGAACTCACCTGCTTCTGTTTCGGCTGTACCGGTCATACCGGCAAGCTTGTGATACATACGGAAATAATTCTGCAGGGTTACTGTTGCATAAGTTTGTGTTGATGCTTCGATCTTTACATTCTCTTTTGCTTCAATGGCCTGGTGTAAGCCATCAGAATAACGGCGGCCATCCAAAATACGTCCCGTTTGCTCATCCACGATCTTAACCGCATCTTCCATTACCAC
>JBDSGK010000224.1:0-17092 GCA_039919015.1 Ferruginibacter sp. | reverse complement strand
TTGAAAAAACAACTGCAGGCAATATCAAAGAACTCATGGAACTGGCTACCCTGTACAATGTAAATTATTGAGCAGTATGCAGTACCTTGTTACTGTAAAACGCTTATGCAAAAACTCCTTATTTTACTGCACTTCTTTTTTGTTCTTGCATCTTCAGCCAGGGCGCAGTTTGCCGGCAATTCTAATGTTCAGCAATACACAACGGATAATGGGTTGCCTTCAAATGGCATCAAAGGTTTACACTGGGATGAAAAAACAGAGTTCTTATGGATGGCTACCGAAGCCGGGATCGTAAGGTTTAATGGGGTTGACTTCAAGTCTTTTACCAAAGAAAATATGGCATCCATCACTTCTGAAAGGATGCTTTTTATGGTAAAGAACAATGCAGGAAGGACATATACTGCAGACCAGGCCGGTAACATTTTTTATTTAGATAAGAGTAAACCGGTACTTTGGAAAAAAGCAGCAGTGAACAGCAATGTTAACCCCCTCAGGAATTATTATTTAGTAGGCGTATCAGATGTCCTTTTTCAGAAAAATGTCAACATACCCGCTCCTGTGCAGTTTTCTGCAGGTTTTAATACGATCATATGCACCAGCGATACATCCTTCTTTATTCTTGGCAAGGGGATTCTTTATCATTCATCTATCAGTTTGACAGTTCCGGTTATTGTTCCATTTGAACAGGGAAATATTAGTACGATCTTCAAGATCGGCGCTGCTTGTTTTATAGTGACTAATAAGCGGAAGATCTTTCTTTATAATTTCAGCGATCAAAGCTTTAGCCCGGTTGCCCTTACAGGCGAAGCTGCCGGCCTGTTAAAGCATGAAAGTGATAACAGTATTTTTTATTGGCAAACCGGAATGGCAAAGCCGGTTCTTATAGATGGGGAAAATGCCTGGGAAATAAGTTATACAAATAATGTAATAGCTGCCAATTTGATATTTACCGGCATCCCTGCAGGTTCTTACATCAAATCAGTTCAATATAGCGAAAAGAACAGGCTGTTGTTTGTTGGAACAGAATCCAGGGGACTTATTGTGATCAACCAAAACAGGGTACAATCAAAAAAACGAAAAGAAGTAAATTCAAAGAACAGGAATTCTTATTATGCACAGGTTGAACTTACAAATGGGAATATATTAACCAACGAAAGTGACATTATTGGTGACAATACCACCGATATAAATACACTACCTATAAAAGGCAAGTTCGATTTTTACATTACGCAAACAGACGAAAATTTATTATGGTATAACCAGGTTGATCCTGCTGTTGGATATAACTGCCTGCACCGGTATAACAAGGCTACGGGTGAAACCAGGGTTTTTCAAAAAATAAAATGGGGAGACCTTGTAACAGCATCGGGGCAGGATATTTATTTAGCAAATATGCATGGCATTGGTATTCTTGATGCAGACAGCCTCCGCTATATTTATAAATACCCCCGGGAATCTGCGGACATGCTGGTTTTCGATTTTGCAGAAATAAGCCCGGGGATCCTGGCTGTAGCAACATGCGCAGGATTGTTGCGGTTTAATACAACAACTGCTAAGCTGGATACCATTTTCAGCAAAGAAAATATTTGTGTCCGCAGTATATGGAAGTATAAAGATTTTGTTTTTTTAGGTACCTATGGGTCGGGATTTTATATCTACAGGAATGGAAAGATAAGATCCATGCCGCTCGACAAAAATAAATATCTCTTATATACTCATTGTTTTGTACCCGATGATAAAGGTTATTGCTGGATAAGTACAAACAGGGGATTATTCAAATCCAGTTTATCTGAACTCACTAATGCATTTGAGAACAACACAACATCCGTTTACTATCATTATTTTGGAAAAAAAGATGGTATGGAAATGACTGAACTGAATGGTGGCTGTACTCCCTGTGCTTTACGGTTAAAAAATAAAACGATCTCTTTTCCAACTATGGATGGCTTATTGTGGGTGAACCCCGAAAAAGCAATACCCATACTACCGGAAGGAGAAATTTTTATTGATGAGATGCTGGTAGATAATGATAAAATAAACGTCGATTCACTGGCTCACAGGCGACTTTCTGCAAAAACCCAGGAGATAATTGTACAACTTGGTTTTTCTGCATGGTGCAATAAAGAGAATATTTATCTTGATTACCAAATTAACGGGCAGGACTGGAAAGCGATCAACACGGACATTGATGCTGCTATACGCCTTAATAATTTACAACCGGGAAATTATTTTTTACGGATTCGAAAAGTAAATGGTTTTGGCATCAATAATTATGCTTATAAAGAGATCAGGTTTAGCATCAGCACACCCTGGCATAAGCAATGGTGGTTCAATATGTTGATCGTTTTAACTGTCATTGGTTTAACCCTGCTGTATTTACAGTTGCGTACCAGGCAGTATAAGATAAGGCAACGCAAACTGGAAAAGCAGGTTGCAGAAAAAACAAAAGAGCTGGTTGAAAAAAACGAAGTTCTGGAAAAAAATAATACGATAAAAACAAGGCTTATCTCCATCATCAGCCATGATATTGTAACGCCATTAAAATTTGTAACGGTTGCAGGAAAGAAGCTGATCGAGAAAAGAAATTTAATGTCGGAAGAATTGCAGCAGGAGACCATACAGGAAATGACCAATACTGCGCAGGAACTGCAGTTGCTTTCCACCAACATACTTAACTGGATAAAATACCAGAATGAGAACAGGCGGCTGGCCAAAGAAACATTTAAAGTTTACGATCTTGTACAACAGGTGCTGGGTGTACTTAACTCCCTGGCCCACCAAAAGAACCTTACCCTTGTGAATGATATAAACAAAGGCCTCGAGATCCGCCAGTTTTTTGAACCGTTAAAGATCCTGATCTACAATCTTTTGACCAATGCCATAAATTTTTCTGAAAAAGGCAGTATCATTATTTCGGCTCAGCGGGGAGATGAAACGGTAATTATAACTGTGCAGGATGAAGGTGCAGGCATGACACCTGAACAAATTAAGAATATCATGGCTGACCAATTCATTATATCATCAGCCAATATTGATAACAGGAAGGGGAACGGGCTCGGTTACTTAATCATAAAGGACCTTATTAAAATGATGGACGCTACATTGCAGATCAACAGTGAGAAGGGAAAAGGAACAATAGTTTCGGTGTATTTGCCGGTTGAAAAAAAATGAGCACTGAAGGAAACTTTGAAGTACGATGAATTTTCAATAACATACGGAAAATATTAAATAGTTTAGTTGGGTTACTAAATTTCATTTTGGGTATTATCAAGTAGCTGTTATTCCCAATCTCTCCCACCCCTAAATGATGTTTATGAAACAATTTCTCTTCGTATTTACAATGCCCTTACTGCTGCTGATGTCATGTAGAGACAAGAACATCTCCAGTCAGCATATCTTAACCGGCAACAATCTTACCAGTTCTTTTATTTACCTGGATGCTGATTCGGCCTACACTTTAAAAACGCCAAAAGGTGCAATAATAAAAATTGAGAAAAACAGCTTTGCGGCATCGAGAAAAAGCAAGCTGACATTGGAAATAAAAGAAGCTTATACTATGCAGGACATTTTGCTTGCAGGACTATCAACAGAAAGCAATGGCAAACTATTAAGTAGCGGAGGTATGATCTACCTTAATGCAAAAGCCGGTGATGAAAAGGTAAAACTATTGAAGCCAATAAAAATTTCAATACCTGGTAAAGTTTATGAAGCCAACATGCAATTGTTCAAAGGAGAAATAAAAGATGACAGTAGTATTAACTGGATCGGCCCGCAACCATTAGATACTTCCCCTGTTGCACAAAAAATGATCACCGGAGAAAAGCTTTTTAAAGCCAATTGTGCCAGTTGCCATAAACCTACAAAGGAATTTACAGGACCTGCCCTGGCATTGGCAAGAGTGAGAGCCCCAGACGCTGACTGGCCTTACCGGTTCACAAAAGATCCGGTAAGCATGTATCAAACTGATCCTTATGCAACAGCAATATTTAAGAAATATAATAAAGTAATGATGACTGCATTTAACAGCCTGAGCCGTGAAGATGTAACTGCCATTCTTGATTATTGCGATAATGAAGCATTGAAAGAAGGGTTTCCTTCAAATACTCAGCCTATGCCCGAGGAAGATATAGCAGTAGACTCAACCAACCCCTGCTTTGTAAATGATACCGTTTATTTACGTCAGGCAGGCAGTTCTATTACAATTATAAGCAATGACACGATGCCTGGTCAGTCACCGGCTAACGGTTTGGGTAAAGCAGAAGACAATGAGGGTTTTAGGAACGGTTTTACAGACCAGGTCAGTTCTGTTTCAGAAATGTATGAATTCTCAATTGAAACTTTTGGTTGGTACAATGTAGATATGTATGTGGAAGGATATGCAGGAACAACTTATGTTACAATAAATGTGCAATTGCAGATGGAATATAAATTCGGTATACACCTGTATCTCTTTTGCCCGGAGAAGAAAATGCTTTCTGTAGCCAATAAAGAAGACAACGGTATATATTCTTTTGATAAAGTTGATGGAAAGATCCCATTATTCTTAAATGACGAAGCCATTATACTGGCTTTTGGAACCAACAACGATAAGCTATTTTATGGAACAGCCAGTTTCAAAATTCAGGGAGAACAAACAACCATTATTAAAGTAAAAGAAACATCAAAAGCTGAATTACGATCTTTTATTGAGCTGAATAAAATTGATGGAATAAAAATAGATGTAAATAAAAAGGAAATGACCTATCAACCTGACCCCGTAATAAAAGATACTGCACCCGTTGAAATTGATATTATCAAAGTTCCATGCAATGATTACAAAATGGATTCTATCAGAAATAAAAAATAAGAATACATTGAAAATACAGGGTTATTAATACAATACCCGTACCTTAATTGTTGACTTTACCTTTCTCAACAACTCCACTGCATTTTTACTCAGGTTCTTATCCACATCCAGCACAACATAACCGATCAGATCATTGGTCTTAAGATACTGCCCCAGTACATTTATTTTATGCTTGCTCAGTTGTGTATTGATCTCTGAAAGTACACCCGGCACATTATGGTGTATGTGTAAAATTCGGTGCGCTCCTTCCTGCGGCGGCAGTGATAATTCGGGGATACTGTGAGAACCTGTACTGATGCCCTTTTCGAGGTAATTGAATAATTTGCTGCTTACATCATCACCGATATTATGCTGCGCTTCCTGCGTACTGCCACCAATATGCGGTGTAAGCAATACATTGCTCAGGCCCTGTAAAGGAGTAGTAAAAGGATCACCGTTCTTTTCCGGCTCCTGTGGAAAAACATCCACAGCAGCGCCACTCAAATGTCCCTTTAACAAAGCTGTTCTCAGTTCATCCAGGTCAACAACTTCACCCCTTGCATAATTGATCAAAATGCTTCCTTTTTTAAAATACTTTAAGGTGCTTTTATTTATGAGGTTTTTTGTACTTGTCAATTCGGGTACATGCAGGGTAACAATATCCGACTTGCCAACAACTTCTCTCAAACTTTTTTTGTCTTCAGCATTCCCCAAAGGCAGTTTGGTCTCGGTATCATAAAAGATCACTTTCATGCCGATACTTTCGGCGAGTACACTCACCTGTTTACCAATATTTCCATAACCGATGATACCCAATGTTTTTCCCCTCAGTTCGTAACTCCCGCTGGCTTCCTTAAGCCATACACCTTCATGCGCTGCTTTATTTTTATCTACGATATTCCTGATCAGTATGATGGATGCGCCAATCACCAGTTCTGCCACACTCCTGGTGTTACTGTAAGGTGCATTAAAAACAACAACCCCGTTCCTGGTTGCTGCTTTCAGGTCAACCTGGTTAACACCAATACAAAAACAACCAATGGCCTGTAATTTTGGTGCAGCATCCAGTATTTTTTTTGTGATCTGTGTTTTACTGCGAATACCTAATAGATGTATATCTTTAATGGCATGGATCAATTCTGCCTCGGATAATGCACTGTTTATTTTTTTAACATTTGCATAGCCCGATACATTAAAATGCTTTACAGCAACATCACTAATGTTTTCAAGGAAAAGAATGTTGATCTTTTCTTTGGGATAACTGGTTATTTTTTTTTCAGGCATGATTTTTACAGCGTATTTTGCACAAATATATTCTATCTAAAGCTTAAAATTTTATAATGCCTTCATCGCAAAATACATTTTACAAGATCTCATTTTCCCTTTTCCTGTTCCTTATATGCTTCAGTTTATTTATCACCTCCTGCAATTCTGCCAATACTGCCGTAAAACCCGTTAAAGACAGTTTACCTATAATAAGCCTGCCGGCCACCATACCTATTGCTGCAGCAGAGGCAGAACGGATTAAGAACAATTGCCGCATTTGGTACGATTCTGTTTTAAAAATAAAAGGCTTTATGGGCGGAATGATCGTTGCCAAAGATGGCAATGTCATCTTTGAACAATACCGTGGCACCGGTCATTTACCCGGCAATGATACCATCACCCAAAATTCTTCCATGCACATTGCGTCCATCAGTAAAACTTTTACTGCCATGGCTGTTCTAAAACTGCAGCAGGATGGTAAACTGAATATTGATGATGAGTTCAGTAAATATTTTCCTGCATTCAATTATCCCGGCATAACGATACGGTCTTTATTAAGCCACCGCAGTGGTTTACCCAATTATAATTATTTTATGGAAACCCTGGGTTGGGATAAGACACGATTTGTAAGTAACCAGGATGTACTGAATTATTTAATAACCCGGAAAACAGAATTGAAAGATGTTCAAACGCCCAACAGGCATTTCAACTATTGCAATACCAACTATGCTTTGCTGGCATTACTGATCGAAAAAGTTACCGGAACAACATATCCTGATCACATGAACAAAACCTTTTTTGTTCCACTGCAAATGAAAAACAGTTATGTTTTTGTATTGGCCGATACTACCAAAGCCATTCCCAGTTATAACTGGCGGGGTGGCCTGGAAACTTTTACTTTTTTAGACCAGGTGTATGGAGATAAGAATATTTATACTACTCCACGGGACCTGCTTACCTGGGACAGGGCCTTGTCTTCTAACCTGCTTTTTACCAACGAAACCCTTGAACAGGCTTATGCCCCATACAGCAACGAAAAACCAGGCATGAGAAATTATGGCCTGGGTTGGCGCATGTTTATTTTTCCCGATGCTAAGAAGATCATTTACCACAATGGCTGGTGGCATGGCAGCAATTCAACTTTTATTCGCCTGCTCAGGGAAAAAGCAACTATCATTGTCATCGGCAATAAATTCACCAGGGCTGTTTATGATGCTAAAATACTCAGTTCCATCTTTGGTGATTATTATGATCCTGAAGAAGAAGATGAACCCGGGCTTTTAAAAGACCTTGTTTCGGCCAATGATTCCATCACAGGCACAGTAGTGCCTGAAAAGAAAAAAGGGAGGTCAAAAAAATGATCAGGGCCGATCTTTTTATTTAATTTCCATTTTACTGATTTATTAATGCATGCAGGGTATTGCCGTTTTTATACAAAATGTGCAATATTTGTCTACAAATCCTGCTGCTTTATGCATTTTTATCTTTAATTTGGGGAGTAATAAACTAACGAATGCTGAAAAGAGAGAGACAGGCGTACATTGTACACCAGGTAAATCTGCATAATAAGGTATTGTCTAATGCTTTAAGCACCGAAATTGATGTTTCGGAAGATACGATCCGCAGAGATTTACAGGAGCTCAACGAAAAAGGGAAATTGATCAAAGTACACGGCGGGGCCTTATCTCATTCTTTCAACAACATCAGCTACCCTTCTAAAAAAATTTATGCCCAAAACAACAAAAGGATAGTTGCTGAAAAAGCCGCAACCCTCATCAAAGACGGTATGTTTGTATTAACTGGCGGCGGAACTACCATCATTGAATTGGCAAGGGCTTTACCACTCACTTTATCAGCAACTTTTATTTCGGGAAGCATCCCTGCTATTGTTGAATATATGCATCACCCGAATATTGAAGTGATCGTGATCGGAGATAAATTATCTAAAAGTTCTAAGATCACCGTGGGTGCAGATGCTTTGGCAAGGATAAACAGCCTTAAACCGGATCTGTGTTTCCTGGGCATTAATTCAATTGACCTGAAGCATGGCATTACAGACAGTGACTGGGACATCGTGCAACTTAAACGGTCAATGATCGAATCATCGCAAAAAGTTGTTTGTCTTACCATTTCTGAAAAAATAAACACGATACAACCTGTTAAGGTATGTGACCTGTTGAAAATAGATGTATTAATTACTGAATTACCAAATGATCACCCTTTGCTGCAACCCTATGTTGCTGCAGGAATAACGGTATTATAACAAGTAAAATAAAAATTATTAAATATTTTTTTAAACCACCAAAACACGACTATATGAGAAAATTTACAAACAGATTGATGGCTATTCTGTTTTTTTTGGTCCCGTTAACCTCCCTTGCACAAACAAGTATTTCGGGCAGGGTTGTTAATGATAAAGACGGTACCCCGGTTGTAGGTGCTACCGTGCTTGTAAAGGGAGCAAAAAACGGCACCAAAACAGATGCTAATGGAAATTTCACAATTACTGCCAACAAAGGAGATGTATTGGTAGTAACTTCTGTGAATTTCGTCCCCCAGCAAATAAAAGTAAAAGACGGTAATGTTATTGTCAATCTTGCTACCGCAGATGTTACGATGGATGAAGTGGTAGTAACGGCCATGGATATTAAAAAAAATCCAAGGGAATTGGGATATTCAGTTCAAACTGTTAAAGGATCTGAAATAGCAGAAACGCAAAGAGAGAATTTTGTAAATAGCCTGCAGGGAAGAGTTGCAGGACTTACAGTAACACCAACAACCGGTGCAGCCGGTGCTTCGTCGGGTATCATATTGAGAGGTTTTAATACCATGTCTGGTACTAACCAGCCTTTATTTATTATAGATGGTGTTATCATTGATAATACAACCTTTAACTCAAATTCATATAGCGGTAGTGGTGTTGGACTTGCTTCTGATGGAAACAACAGGAACATAGATAATACCAACCGTATTGCGGATCTGAACCCGAACGATATAGAATCAGTGACTGTATTAAAAGGGCCTGAAGCTACAGCATTGTATGGCAGCCAGGCAAGTGGAGGCGCTATTGTGATCACCACCAGGAAAGGAAAGGGCACAGGTGGAAAATTACTGGTAAGCTATGATAACAATTTCCGTATGCAAAAACTTACAAGGTTTGCAAAGATCAATGATGAATATGGTCCCGGTACAAGTAATGGGGTTCCTACTGCACCACCATTGTTGGGACAATTCACTTCATTTGGCCCCAAATGGGCAACCGGTACCAAAATATATAATAACAGGGATCAATTCTTTGAGACCGGTTTTTCACAAACCCATAATTTAGGATTGGAATTTGGAACAAAGAATGTGGGATTCAGGGCTTCGGGTCAATATTTAAATAACAAAGGAGTTATACCGCATAATTTTTACAAGAAGTATAGTTTCAAACTTTCCAATACAACCAGCATTGGAAAATACATAACAGTTACACCTTCTGTTGCATATTCAAATGCGGATAATGTGAAACCTACCAAAGGCGCTTCGTCTTATTTGATGAGCCTGTATCAATGGCCTGCTAATAATGATATTACGAGGTACGAAGATGATTATGGAGGTAAGCTGACACTCTTTAATGCCAACTATAATTCAGATTTTGATAACCCTTTATGGAGTGCAAAAAATAATACCACAGGCGATATAACAAAGCGCTGGGTGGCTACTTTGGGTATTGATATCAAACCTTTCTCCTGGTTAACTGTAGCAGGCAGGTTTGGATATGATACCTACAAAACTGAGGGCTATGTTTTTATCCATCCCCAGTCCTTTTATTTAACAGCCGCAACTTTAGGCACGCAGGATAATTATTACAGAAAATATAAAGGATATAATCATACCATTACAGCAAGTGCCAAAAAAGAATGGAAAGGATTCACCGGTAAATTACTGGTTGGTACCATGTGGCAGGATTTTGAAACACAGGCATTTGGGGTATTTGGAAACCACGTAGCCGATTCATTGGTTGCGGGTAAATTGTATAAGAACGGATCTGTGATCAACGGTTTTAATCCCAGGGACAGCAATCAAACTGCTGTAGGTTCAAGAACACGTTTGCTACGAAATTATTTTAATGAGCCAAACAGGATCATATTCCGTGAGTTGGCTTATTTTGGTGAAGTTTCTATAGGATATAAAAATGTTGCTTTCCTAACCTATTCTCACCGTTTTGAATCCGCATCTCCAATTCCTAAAGCAAACAGGAATTATAATTACCCCGGTGCAAGTGTAAGCTTTATCGTTTCAGATATATTCCCTTTCTTAAAAAGAGGAAATATTGTCAACTACTGGAAACTACGAGGCTCATTGGCTAACACAGCAAGGTTGAATGACCCCTACTCCAACCAATCATTTTTTGTGAACAACCAAAACAGTTCCACAATACCGGGTAATACCTATGGGTTTACCAATGCCAATCCTTACCTAACCCCGGAAAGCCAGGAAACTTTTGAAATAGGAACTGAAATTAGATTTTTAAACAGCAGGATCACCGTGGACGCTGCTTATTATAATACACTCTGCACAAACCAGATCACCCAGGGTTACAGGGCCAGTTATGCAACAGGTTATATTTTAAATACAACAAATTCGTCTTCATTACGCAATGAGGGTATTGAAATAGTGATGGGCATTTCTCCTATTAAAAAGAGGAATTTTAGCTGGGACATCAATTTTAATTTTAACCACATGTGGAGTAAAGTATTAAGCTTGCCTGCATCTATTGGCCAGTTCAATGACTTTTATAATTCTGATACCTATATATCAAATGTTAGAGGTGGATTGATTAGGGGTAATTCTACAGGAACAATTACCGGTTCAACATACCAGAGAAACAATGCAGGGCAGATCATTATCAGCGCAACTACCGGTTTACCATTAACCAATGCGGGCAATCAACTTATTGCCGACAGAACTCCTGACTTTACATTAGGTACACTGAACACTTTCAAGTATAAGAACTGGACCCTGAGTTTTCTTTGGGACCTGAAAATGGGTGGAGATATTTATAATGGAACAGACCAGGTACTGACGGGTATTGGCAAAAGTGCAAGAACTGCTGACCGCAATACCCCTATCATTGTAAATGGTGTATTGAATGATGGATTACAGAATACAGCAAATCCTACAAAAAATACGATCGTAGTAATTCCATATTTCTTAAGCACCTATTACACCACCATGCCTGATGAAGAATTTATTCAAAAGGATGTTAACTGGTTAAGGTTACGTGACATTACCCTGAATTACAGGTTCTCGGAAAAGATCACCAAACGCATCAAGGGCTTAAAAGGATTTAGCATGTTCATTACAGGAAATGACCTTATACTGTCAACAAATTACAGGGGTGCAGATCCTGCTGTGAATGCAAATAACCCAGGTTCTTCGGGTGTGGGAGGATATGGTCTTGACCTGGGAAATGCACCAACCCCGATAAGTTTAAGTTTTGGATTACGTGCTAATTTTTAATTATAAATTGTATTGTAAATTTTAAAATTCTTTGTATGCAAAATAAAATTTTTAAAACGATGATCTTTATTGGGATGGTCAGTGTACTTTTCTCTGTATCGTGCAAGAAAAAGATCGATGACGCTTATTTAAATCCCAATGCACCGGTTATAGTACCCATTGAAAGTATTTTATCCGGTGTTATCGGAAGCTTTACTGCATTCTTCTCATCTGCCGGTACCGGCTATGGTGTGCAGGCCGATGGAATACTGCTTGGGCGATATATTCAATACTGGGGAAGCCAAACCAACGCGGAACTATATGGCACCATGGGCTTCCCGGGCAGTCCTGCCAGTGCAAGTGATAATACGGGAGGCCTTTGGGCTGCTGTTTATTATGGGCAAGGACAAAATGTAAACAAGATCATCCAGTGGGGTGCTGAGCAGGAAAAATGGGATTATGTAGGTGTGGGATATGCAATAAGGGCATGGGGATGGCTTGAATTAACAAATATATACGGAGAAGCTATTTTAAAGGAAGCATTTAATACAAACCTGTCAACCTTTAAATATGATACACAACCTGAATTTTATGATAGCTGCCGTGTTATCTGTCATCGTGCTTTAACTTACCTGAACAGAACAGATGGAAAGGTTAGCCAGGCAAACCTCGCTATCGGCGATTTCTATTTTTATAATGGCGATGTAAACAAATGGAAAAAATTTGTTTATGGAATTTTAGCACGTTCGTATATTAATTTAAGTGGTAAAGCAGATTTTTTATCCAAGGGTTATGCTGACTCTGCGATGAAATATGCCAATCTTTCATTGGCAACAAATGCAGATAATGCATTGGTTAAAGTAAAGGGTGGTTTAACATCACAGGTTAATAATTTTTTTGGTCCCTTCCGTGGAAATATTGGTGCCATCAGGCAGGCGTCTTATCCTGCCGACCTGATGTCGGGAAATAATGCCCAGGCATTTACCGGTGTTGCTGATCCAAGAAGATTTTATATGCTTCGTGAAAATATTAATGGCACTTTTAAAGGATTTACAGTTTGGTTAGGTTCAGGTGGACTTGCTACTAATGATTATCCATTTAATTTTTGGGGGCCGGTAATTCCTGCAACAGGCCCGATCGTACCTTCATCAACGGGTGCCCCGGTAGTTGACAGCAGCCGTTATCTTTATCAAAATACAAGCCCATGGCCAATGATGACGGCTTCGGAAATGCAGTTTAATATAGCAGAAGCTGCCTACCGTAAAGGAGATAAAGCAACAGCACTTGCCGCTTATACCAATGCCATAAGCCTTAATTTTGATATGTTAACTACCACGTATTCGCAAAATATCCGGGCAGCTAATGTGATCACACCCGCTGTAAAAGCTGCTTATCTGGCAAATCCAGCTGTTGTGCCCCTTGCTGCCAGTAGTCTAACACTTTCACAGATCATGTTACAGAAATATATTGCGTTATATGCCTGGGGCGTTCAGCTAACCTGGACGGATATGCGTAAGTTTCATTACACAGATCTTGATCCTGTAACAGGCAACCAGGTATATGCTGGTTTTACACCTCCTACCAGTACAAATCTGATCTCAACCAATAATGGCAATTGGGTTTACAGGTGCAGGCCAAGGTATAATTCTGAATACCTGTACAATATTCCTGAGTTAACAAGAATTGGAGCATTGAATTTAGATTATAACACGTACAAACCCTGGTTTGCTTTACCATAAACTTAAAAAACAACTGAACATGACAAATAAAATAAAAATAGCCCTGACCGCATTGACCGGCATTTTGTTGATAACGTCCTGCTATAAAAGAGAAGATTCAATAACCAAACTGCAGACCGATCCAGGCTTAAACCTTGCTTATATAAAGTTTATAAATGTATATACAGCCCCAAGTCCCTCTGCAGCATCTCCTGCAGCAGGGCCTACAGTGAATGTCTTTGTAAATAATGTTAAGGTCAATGCTGCAGCCGTAGCCTATGGAGGTGTGTTCCCCGCTGCACCCGCATATGCTGGTATTACACCGGGCCTGGCTGTAAATATAAAAGTGGTATTGAACAGAACAACAGGAACAGCTTTACCCAGTGACACGATCAGTAATAAAAATTACGACCTGGGTTCTAACACCTATACTACATTTTATTTAGCAGATACAATCCCTAACCCAACGCCGGATAATACATATATTCTGCCTTATATCGAACAGGTAACGAATGCACAGATAAGATATTTTAAAGCTAGGTTTGTAAACATGATACCGAGCCTGGATACACTTGAAGTATTTTCAAAAAGATTAAATGCTGTGATCTTTAAAGGAACGCTTTTTAAGAATGCGTCGGATATTATTGAAATACCAACTTTTACGCTCACCGATACTTTACAGTTAAGAAAAGTTAGTGCACCGGCAACAGTACTGGCGCAGACATTGCCAACAGTTTTTTTTCCTACATCAGCCAGAGTTTATACTGTTTATTGTTATGGTAATATAACCGGTGTTCCCAAGACAAGGGTATTAACTTTTTTTACAAATAGATAAATAAATTTTACAGATCATAAAAAAAGCTTTCCGTTTGGAAAGCTTTTTTTATGGCATTTAATTATCTTATCCAAAGAAAAGGTAGCATACTGCAATACTGGTAATGATCCCTACCAGGTCGGCGAGCAACATGGCGCCAATGGTATAACGTGTATTTTTAACTGCCACAGACCCAAAGTAAACCGCTATCACATAGAAAGTGGTATCGCTGCTTCCCTGTAAAACGCAGGCCAGTCTTCCTGCAAATGAATCGGGTTCAAAAGTACGCATGGTATCCACCATCATACCCCTGGCCCCACTCCCGCTCATGGGTTTAATAAGTGCTGTTGGTAAACCATCTACAAACCTGGTATCGGCGCCAAATGCAGCGAACAGGTTTTTTATTCCTTCTATGATCACATCAAAGGTTCCGCTTGTACGTAAAAGAGAAATCGCAACCAGCATACCTACGAGGTATGGAATGATCTTTACAGCTACTTCAAAACCGCCTTTGGCACCCTCAATAAAAGCATCAAAAACATTTATCTTTTTATATAATCCGCCCAGCACAATAATAAAAAAGATGAGTAAGATGATACCGGTGCTTAATTGCTCACTGAATATATTAACGCCCACTGTATCCAGGCTGGTGATAAAAAATACCAATAGCGCTATGATGGCAGAGATGCCCAATATCCAGCCCAGCACAACAGGTTGTAGCAGTTTGATCTTTTGTTTGAATGAAACGATCAGCAATGCCGCCATGGTAGCCACAAATGTTGCAACCAGGCAGGGAATAAAAATATCTGTTGGATTAGCAGCTTTGGTACCATTGATACCTACCGTAACTGCCCTCACAGCTATTACCGATGTAGGTATTAATGCAAGCCCCGCCGCATGAAGGCACAGGAACATGATCTGGGCATTACTGGCTGTATCCTTTTTGGGGTTCAGCTCCTGCAGGCTTTCCATGGCTTTAATACCAAAAGGTGTTGCTGCATTATCAAGCCCCAGCATATTGGCGCTGAAATTCATCATGATATGTCCGTGTGCCGGATGGCCTTTTGGAACTTCAGGAAACAGTTTGGAAAAGAACGGGCCTACGATCCTGGATAGAAAACGGATACCTCCGGCCCTTTCCGCAATGCTCATGAAACCGATGAACAAAGCCATGATACCGATCAGGCCGATACAGATATTAACCGCAGTGGT
The DNA here is from genome assembly GCA_039919015.1 of Ferruginibacter sp. Lineage (GTDB taxonomy): Bacteria > Bacteroidota > Bacteroidia > Chitinophagales > Chitinophagaceae > Ferruginibacter. Next base: position 1,773 of record JBDSGK010000224.1, on the reverse strand, counting down.
ACAAGTTGCAATAACCCCGTCCATCGGTTTTTGTTTCCTCGCGGATATGTAATCCCGACCAATGATTCTTGCCCCGGTAAATTTTGATTGCAATTTTACTGCACTGTCGTTTTTGATACGGTTGGCCAGTATGTATTTGGTTTCTTTATCTGGCTCCTTCTGTAAAACATAACCGTAATCCTTCATTTCTTTTGAAAGAGCCGCTGTTGATGTGCTGTCAAGGGTTGACACAAACTTAAATTCATCTTTGGATGTACCCGTGACCATACGTCCAAAAATATCGTCCCTGCCCTTATTGGACACAAAATGCCAGGTAGCAACTAATAAAGCAATAATGATAAATGCCGACCAGATCCTGCTTAAAGCCATGTTAAGTAAAAAGTTTAAAGTAAAAAGTCAAAAGTAAGATCATTTTAATGGTTTCAACTTTTCGTTTTCGGATATTTGAAATTAGTATTTTAAAGTGAAATAACTCATATCGTTTCAAACCTTACCTTTGCAGCCGAATTTAAAATTCAGAAAGGTGCTGACTTTTGACTTTTGACTTTTGACTTTTGACTTTTGACTTTTGACTTTTGACTTTTGACTTTTGACTTTTGACTTTTGACTTTTGACTTTTGACTTATAACTTATAACTTTTTTGAAATGGCTTTAAAAGCAGGAATTGTAGGATTACCGAACGTGGGGAAATCAACCTTATTTAATGCAGTAAGCAACAGCGCCAAAGCACAGGCAAGCAATTACCGCTTTTGTACCATCGAACCCAATACCGGGCTGGTAAATGTACCCGATCCCCGTTTGGATAAACTTGCCGAACTTGTTGTACCAGACCGCATCGTACCAACACAGATCGAGATCGTTGATATTGCCGGGCTGGTACGTGGTGCCAGTAAGGGCGAAGGATTGGGTAACAAGTTCCTGGCCAATATACGTGAAGTGGACGCCATTATTCATGTGATACGATGTTTTGAAGATGATAATATTTTAAGAGATGAAGGGCCGATCAACCCGGTGAGTGATAAAGAGATCATAGAAACCGAACTGCAGCTAAAGGACCTGGAAAGTGTTGAGAAGAAGATACAGCGTACTGAAAAAATGGCCAAGACCGATCCGAAAATGAAGGTTGAACTGGAGACATTGATCAGTTGCAAAAAACACCTCGATGCAGGAAAGAATATCATTACGCTGGGTTTAAGCAAGGAAGATAAATCGGCTATTGCAGACCTGTTCTTACTTACCGATAAACATATTCTATATGTGGCTAATGTTGATGAAGCCAGTATGCACACCGGCAATAAATATTCTGCAGCACTGATAGAAGCAGTCAAGAACGAAGGGAATGAAGTTATAATAATGACCAATGCCATTGAAGCACAGATCGCCGAGTTTGAAAACCCGGATGATAAAGCCATGTTCATGGAAGAATATAAAATGACCGAACCCGCTTTGGACAGGTTGATCCATTCAACTTATAAACTATTGAACCTGTCAACCTATTTCACTGCAGGTGTACAGGAAGTAAGGGCATGGACCATTGGTAAAGGCTGGAAAGCGCCACAGGCTGCCAGTGTGATACATACTGATTTTGAAAAAGGTTTTATCAAGGCCGAAGTAATTGCCTACGATGATTTTTTAAAATATAAATCTGAAGCTGCCTGCCGTGAGAACGGAAGACTGAGAATTGAAGGAAAAGAATACCTGGTGCAGGACGGAGACGTGATGCATTTCAGGTTTAATGTTTAGGTGTCAGGCCACTACAACCACTACCATAAA
>JBDSGK010000223.1:0-16903 GCA_039919015.1 Ferruginibacter sp. | reverse complement strand
GCCATCCAGCTTAACTGCTTCTTTTAAAATCTTTACGATCGCTTTTACATTGATCTCATCAACATCATTAAATATCTTATAAAATATTTGTTTATTAGTACCATGTGTTAAGTAATTATCTGTATCAATAAGTTTGTTTCCGTACCAAAATCCGAGTAACACCCCTTTTTTAATTCCTCCCCTGGGAATAGCAGCGGGCCAGACAATACAGATCCCTTTATTGCCATAAAAGAACGGCACGTTGTAAGATATTTTTTCTTTACAGTAATTGGGTAACTGACCGCTGATGATCTGCCTCAATACATCTACCATGATCCATTCATTTTCCGGGATAGCCTCATATAAGTGCAGTACTGATCTTATTTTCATGCTGTTCACTATTGCCATTTCATTACAATTCTACCCTGAAATGATGTGCCACAATATTCATTTGTTTTTTCAGGTAAAAGCGGTGTGCATCAAAGCGCTTGTGGTTTGAGTTTAAGTGTATTGTTTTTATAGAGCTTTCTTTTGCAATATCAACCAGGTGATCGAACACATGACCTGCATAACCTTTGCCCCTTGCATCGGCTACAGTTACAAAATCATCAAAGTCAATAATGAGCCCGTCATACAGGGTTGTGGTAAGCCTGAAACCGGCAACACAAACAGCTTTGTCATTATCTTCCAGGAAGAGCAGGCGGTAGCCTTCAGCTTTCATTTGCTCCATTATTGCCAAAAAACTTTCCAGCGTATGATGCGGCCTTAATTCTTTCATTACTTCATAACAGTTGATAAGGTCTTCCTGTGTTAATGCTTCCTGTATTTTCATTTTAATTTTTTATAAGGGGTTTCATCATCTTACGTTTCTGTTCCAAAAAATCAATCAAGTTCTTTTAACAGCCCTTCCATGTCAAGCACATGGCTAAACATTTCCAGGGAACCATCTTCCTTTTGGGGCCATAGTTCTTTGGGCCTGTCCCAATACAATTCAACACCATTATCATCCGGGTCGTTCAAATACAATGCTTCAGAAACGCCATGGTCAGATGCGCCCGTGAGCGGATACTTTTCGTCAAGCAAACGCTTATAAATTATTGAAAGGTTTTTCCTGGAGGGGTAAAGAATGGCAGTATGAAATAAGCCCGGTGCATGAACTGGCGCAGGTGGCCTGCCTTTACTATACCAGGTATTCAGGCCGATATGGTGATGATAACCACCTGCAGAAATAAAAGCAGCATCGTTTCCGTACATCGTGGTTAATTCAAAACCTAACAGGCCGCAATAAAATTCAAGGGAGCGGTTGATATCCGCTACTTTTAAATGTACATGGCCGATCCTTGTCTGCGCCGGTATGATGTAATCTTTATTCATTGTTATTTCCATTTTATATTACAACCAATGCTGGGCCTTTGTTCCTGAGGCACAGGTTCATGATCGATTAAATGATCCAATGCCTGGCGAATGTCTTCACCGCTAACAGGTATACCATTACCCGGACGTGAATCATCCAGTTGTCCGCGGTAAACCAATTCAAGATCTTTATTGTAAATGAAAAAATCGGGTGTGCAGGCTGCATCAAATGCTTTGGCCACTTCCTGAGTTTCATCATATAAATAGGGGAAGGGGTATTTCATTTGTAAAGCCGTTGCTTTCATTTTATCGGGCGCATCATCGGGATGTGTAATTACATCATTGGCACTTATGGCAACAAAATTTATATGTTGGGTTGAATAATCATTTGCCAGTTTTACCAGGCCTTCATTTACATGTAATACAAATGGACAGTGATTGCAGATGAACATGATCACCGTGGCTACATCGCCTTTAAACTGTTCAAGCGAAATTTCCGTACCTGAAACAGTATCAGGAAGTGTAAATCCGGGTGCCTTAGTGCCCAAAGTTTTCATTGCAGAAAGCGTTCTTGCCATTCGTTAAAGATACGAATAGGGAGGCTGAAAATAAAACTACTATACCCATTAAAATTTGTAATGGGTGCGTAGTTTTATACACAAAGATTGTGGACTTTATGCCCGCATTTCAACTTTAAATGCCAGGCTTAAATAGCTATAAAAATTGCCCGGTTGGTTTTCGGAGTTGGCCATCCATTCCTGTCCAACGGCATTAGGTAATACCTGGGTAACACTTGATGCTGCTTCTCCAACGCCGATAAGGCCTGCTTCACTTTTTAAGCGAAATCCGTAGGTCATACCCTTTTGAAGACGTATTCCATTAAATGGGAATGATATCCACCTTCCGGTATCGCTGTTACTGAATTCAACTCTTGATGTTCCGAGCGAAGCTCCCCATGTTTTTGTTGCAGGGTCAAATGAATAAATACTGAGATCGACAGGTCCGTCATTGGTTACATGAGAAGAAAATACTTCTATGCAGTCCAGGCCACCATCTTCAGGACAGGTAAAGGTTTGCCCGCTGATCCTGCTTTTTGATTCGCCCTTAAAATGCCCGATCCAGGAAGTTGTGTTATTGGTTGTTTGTTGAACGACAGCTCTTAAATGAGCTTTTGAATGAGTAGTTTCCATAATGTGGGTTTTTAAAATTGATGATATAATAAAGTACTGTTTGCGGATCAAGGAGAAAAAATATCCGGGAGATGTGTTAAGAGGGTCCTTTAAATATCAACCGGAACATTCATTAAGAACTATACAAGTTCTGTTCCATTCTTAATGGTAGTATGATTGATACTTTGTTGTTGGGCTGTATTGATAATTACCATCACATTTATGGAACGCTCTTTGCGTACTAATGATAAGGAAGCTATATTAGTGTAACTTACCTACACTATTTAAATATTGTTCAATTATATCTATATGAAAAATAAGATCGTTCTCCTGATATTGTTATTGTGTGCATGCCTGGTTTACTTAACCCCTTTGCAGGCTCAGACCTCTACCGAATTTAATAACCAGGGACTGGCAAAATACAAAGCAAAAAATTATAATGCGGCCCTGATGGATTTTAATAAAGCCGTTGAACTGGATGCAAAAAATGACAAGGCTTACCATAACCGTGGCCTGGTAAAGTATTCGATGAAGGATTATGCCGGCGCCATAGCCGATCATACAATCGCCATTCAATTAAATGCAGCTTACAGCAATGCTTATAATGACCGGGGCCTTGTATATTACCGCCAGAATAATTATGCAGAAGCGCTCAAGGATTATGATAAAGCCATTGAAATTGATCCGGCATATGCAGTAGCCTATAAGAATCGTGCTGTATTGCATTATGCAGCAAAAAAATATGATCTTGCTGATACCGATTACGCAAGAATTATTGAACTGAAACCGGAAGAAGCGGATGCTTACCTTGGCCGTGGATCCATTAAAAATATGCAGAAGGATTACCAGTCTGCCATTAATTATTACAATAAGGCACTTGAATATGATCCGGCTTTGGTTACAGCAGTTCTTAACAGGGGCAATGCAAAATTTATACTGAATGATGTGAAAGGCGCAGAGACAGATTTTTTAAGAGTGGTAGAATTGCAACCCAATAATGCCAATGTATATTTTAACCTCGGGACTATTTATGCAGGCCAAAACAGGAGCAGCGAAGCTATTGGGGCATATCGAAAATACAATGGGTTTTTACCCGCAGAATGGAACGGTTATAAAGGTACGGCTGATGTTTATTACCTGCAGTTGAACAAGTTTGACAGCAGCGAATACTTTTATAACAAAGCATGGCAGATCAATAAAAATGAAAAACAAATTATAGAGCGACTGGGTTATAGTTTATTGAAGCAGGGAAAGATACCTGAGGCCATTGCCATGTTTAAGAACCAGATCGCTTACCTACCTAACGACTACTGGGGTTATTATAATTTAGGTGCTGCTTACAGTGTGGGTAAGCAACCTGCTGAAGCCATAAAGAACCTTGACATTGCTTTAGACAAACGCATGGTTGAATTGCCTTACTGGGAAACAGATAAGAACCTCAGCAATGTTCGTTTGCTGGGAGATTTTAAAGAGATGCTGAAGAAATATTTTAATAAAGATATACTGGCAAAATACCCGAATATGTTTTTGGGATATTAGGATGAACTTTTCTGGCAGAACCATAGGAGATAAATATTGAATATTCAACACTCAATGTTCAATTCTCAAATGAAAAAGTATATGAGATTGCGGATTCCATATTTGAACATTGATTATTGAACATTGTTTATTGCACATTTCTTCTTAAACTTTTAAGAATCGGGTTAAAAATTTCAAATTGCCCCCTGCCTTTTTTTGGCACTTAAAATATTCTGATCCCGTGCAGGCTGTAAAAATGTTTCAGTCTGCTTACTTTATCTTCATAATCGCTGAGAAACCATTCGTCGTAACCAGCCAGGTATAAGGCTTCGTAGTCTGGCTTATCCATACAAGCCTTTACTGTTTTTGCAGCCATACCTGCCGAAACGATTGCGTTTAAAATTCCCTGCCCTGCAGCAGGATCGATGATGCCCGCAGCATCGCCACAAAGCAATAACCCTTCTTTACACACCGGCCTGAACAGCCTCCATCGCCTGTTGGAAGTTTTTATTTTGGTTGCAGCATATTCTTTTAATTCCGGGGGAGGTAAAAATTCCTGCGTGCCTTTTAGTTCAAGCCTTGTCCACGTGCAGCGGTCATGTGATTCTGGTGCCAGCCATGTCCAGCCTTTACCGTGAGGAATAAATCTTGTACAGTTTTTTTCAAAAAGAAAAGAGGAAGCCGGAATGTTTTTACTTACGCCTGTCCATACGGTCAATGGGGGAGAATAGAACGATTCTTTAAATTTTAGCTTCCTGCCTGCTATTCTTTTGTGCCCACTGGCATCTATAAGGTATGAACAACTGAAAGTTGATCCTGTATTTGTTTTTATTCCTGAGATACGGTCACCTGTTGTCAGTATATCAGCAACAGCTTCATTTTCTAAAACAGTCACCCCCTGTTCAACAGCAGTCTTCAAAAATTCAGCATCAAATATTTTGCGGTTGATGTGATGCCCTTTCCAGGCACCGTGTTCATCTTCACCCAGGGGATTGAATTGATCATGTATACAAACGCCTTCGTACAAACCTTGCGAAGCTACAGCAACACAATGAGCTGCCTTTAGTTGGGTAAGAATAGATAACACACCGGGATGAATACTTTCAGAAGGGTCGTCTTCATCAGCATTTTTATTCCTGCCGGTTATCATACATGTACGCAAACCATATTGCCTGCAGGAGATAGCAGCAGCACAACCGGCAGGACCCGAACCTATAATGATCACATCAAAATGCAATTGATAAGTATTTTAAAGCATGGAAGTTCAATTTTTTGCAAAATTGAATTTAGCCACAAAGACTCGAAGGCACAAAGGAAAATGCGTAGCATTTTTCTACTTCGTGCCTTTGCGTCTTCGTGGCAAACCTTTTTTCTCAGCGAAGCTGAGAAAAAAAAATTCTAAATTGACATTTTAACCTGTCCCGACTTTTCGGGAAGAACTTAAATTTTTATGAGGGACTCAGACTGACAACAAAACTGTTAAAAACTCTCAAACTAATATGTTACGAATTTACTGCCAGCTAATGGTTCCGTTCTTTACCTGGCCCCAGGCAATCTTTTTGGAGGAACCGGCATTGGTTGTTACCTGGCAAACATAGACCTGCTCTTTGCTTACATCCAGTGATCTTCTCTTCAGATCTTTATCCCACTCTTTTGGCGCTTCTTCTATATCCGGAATGGAGTTGGCAAATACATAGAGATAACCTTCGCCACTCACTTTGGCATTTTCTTTTTTTGTTATCCAGTTTTTATTGTTACCAACAAGGTTCGACGGAACATTCAATGCTGCTGCATCTTCATTTCCCCAGTTTACCTTTTCTGCGCTTATCAACCATAAATAAGTATATGCTACGATCTTACTTTTGTATTCACTGTCACGAAAGTTTTTTTGTGGTAGTGTTTTAATACATAGTTTTAAACATTCCATCCGTGCGATCAATTCAGCACTTTTTAGTGTACGTAGCTGAGACATGTCAATTTTTCCATCCAGTGCATTATTAACAGCATCTGCACGACCCATATCAGTAAAATTAATTTTCCATTTGCCTTTCTTCTTTTCAAGATAGGGCCCCTGCTCTCCATCCCATCCCCAGCATTCGTTAAGTTTGCCCGCAGGCCCGTCTCCACAAATGCCTATTTCATGATCAAGCAAAGGAACAGCGGTGGGGTTGCGGTAATCTGTTTCACCAGACCCCTGGAAGGTACGTGCAGCATCGGGTGAAGTGGCCGGCCACATGCCGTTAAGCGCCGAGCAAAATTTCATATCCTCAATAAATGGCGATCCCAGGCCTTCCGTACCAATAAAAATGTCACCCTTAAGGCCGCAATAAGTCACATCCCATCCGGGGGCAAAAACAGAAGAAGCTACATCAGGTAAAAAGCTGGATATCTCATAACCTCTTTCTGATGCAGGATTTTTATAAACGGCAAGCCTTTGCATAGATACACCCGTATTTTGTTTTTTAGAACCCGACAATACAGCCAGGTACGTATTGGCTGTAGCATCAGCTTTGCTATCTATCATTTTAGGATTGGGTTTTATTCTTGCACTGGCAAGGCTGGCAACACCCCCTTCGTAAAAGTGGCTTTCCCTATCATGTCCCGGAGCGATGTCAAAAACTTCAAAGTCAAGCGGGTCTACCTGTGGAAAAAAATCAGGTGCAGTTACCACAGAAAATGCCGGCAGGCACTTTGAACGAATGCCTTTTATTTTATCAAGATTGAACCTGCTTATGTCGGCATTTACATTCCCATCGCAGATACTGTCTTCAAATAACGGGGCAAAATAAGTCCCCTTTTTCATTTCCTCCTCAAAAGCATGGTCGGGTGTTTTTTTTAGAGGCGCATAAGTAGTATCCTGTTTTATTTTGTTGGTAATATTCACAAACAGGGGTTGATTCCTGGGCCTCAGGTATTTGTTATAGGAACGGTACAACCGGTTTTTTGTTTCCAATAATTCTACGTCTTCTACTTTTTGTGTAGCAAGTGCAGTGAAATAACGGTTGTCATATTCATCGTTATCTACAGCATGCGTTGGGACTTTAAAAAATAATATCTCGCCATTTTCCCGGGCCGGCCTTATCAGGTCGTTGTGTTGGGAAATGACCAAAAAAGATGAACCGGTATTGCGTAAGTTATAATCCTGATCTATCAGGTCTTTCGAAAACCTGGGTTGCGGTTTATGTGATTTCATCACAATACCCTTTGACAAAGAAAGTTTTTGCAACTTTACACTTGTATGCATTTCATTGAAACTAAGCGCTGTGCCGCTTATGAGCTCATCGTCATTAAAAACTTTACGTATGGGTTGTAAAAAATATTTGCCCGCATCTCTACTGTCATCATGAATATCCCCGGTTTTATATACAGGCGATTTTACCAATTCAATGTTGCTGTTCTTTACTTTACGGGCAATGTATAATCCATAGCGGGCGGGCATAACGGCTGCCTTTTTAGCCCTGTTCAGATCCGCCGGCCTGGCTGTATGGCAGCGGTTTATTTTATCATAGTGAAGCGGTTCATTACCGATACGGGCTATACCTGTTCTTGAATAAACCATATCAGCATAAGCATGGTGGGGTGTTTTAAAAGCAGGGCGGTATTCATACGCAAATACAGCAAACACCAGTTCTTCGTTTGTTCCTACCTTATACATGGATTTTAACTGCTGCCAATCCATGAGTGCATAAACATAGTTTTCCAAAAGGTCGATCTGTGCCAGGTCAGGGTATTCTTTTATTCCTTCGGACCTTACTCTTGGGCTTGCAAGTGTATGAAACAGTAAGCTATGGGCCGGAAAGCCAGGCTCTATTAAACGTTCACCCGAAAAATCATCATAGCCCGAGCTTTCATTCTGGCGTAAGGCCGCCAGTTTATTGCCATCCAGTTCCTTTATTAATTCTTTTTTTAGATCTTCCCCGCTGAGTTCTAAATTAACACCCAGTGCCTGTTGCAGGTGGCCGGTCCAGCCATTGGCTTTCAGCCATTGAAGCAATTGCTGAAAGTCCGCTTCCAGTTTAGTGCTTACCTCAGCGAGGTTTGAAATTTTTAAAGGCCGCTTTTCATCATGATACCATTTCTTAATGGTGCCATATCCCATAGCTGTTCCTAAACTTAAGCCCAATGTTAAAATGGAAGATTTTTTTACAAAGTCTCTGCGTTGCATGTGTTGAAAATTATGAATGAGAAATACGGGTTTTGGTATTTTGTATCAGTTGAATTACAAAATAGCTGTTTTTATTGAATTTAGGTATAAAAATATTCCTTATGTCTTTACAGCGTATACTGTCAGTCTGCCAGTCCCGATTATTTCGGGAAGCCTGTCGAAGACGGTTTGGATCAAGAAGGGGATTATTTAATATACCGCCCTCGATATCCCGCCATGGGCGGGAGAAAACTTTTTAAAACTGATGCACTACCTTTATTTAAATTATAATTGAATGAAAAAAATATTATTATACGGCCTTTTTTCAGGGTTGATCTTCATAAGCGCATGTTCCACATCGCAGCAAACAACAGCAGCAGGAGATAACGGCAGGATCGATATAACTTTTGTGCAGATAAACGATGTGTATGAGATAGCCCCGCTGGATGGAGGCAAGACAGGAGGCATGGCCCGGATAGCTACCATAAAAAAAGATCAGCTTCTTCAAAACCCCAATACATACCTGCTGATCGCCGGGGATTTTTTAAGTCCATCAGTTTTTAACAGCCTTAAATTTGAAGGCAGCAGGATACGTGGCAAACAAATGGTTGAAGTAATGAATGCAACCGGGGTTGACCTGGCAGTTTTTGGGAATCATGAATTTGATATCGCTGAAACTGAGTTGCAAAGCCGCATCAATGAATCCAGGTTCAAATGGGTGTCTTCCAATACATTTCATAAAAAAGGGAATAATGTTATTCCTTTCGTTAAGCAAACGCCTGCAGGTATGCAACCTTTTCCTGAAACCTGGATCATGGATGTGAAGGATGCAGATGGTACTACGGCCAGGATCGGCTTTATTGGTATCACCCTGCCTTTTAATAAAGCCGCTTATGTTAGCTATACGGATGTTTTTGCAGCAGCATCATCGGCTTACAATAAAATAAAAGATTCATGCGATGCGGTGGTTGCTGTTACACACCAGTCCATGGAAGATGATGTTGAACTGGCCAAAAGATTACCGGGCCTGGTTTTGATCGTTGGCGGACATGAACACGAAAGGCATTATGCAAAGATCGGCAATGTATATATTACCAAGGCAGATGCGAATGCCCGGTCGGCTTATATTATTAAGCTCACGATAAATAAGAAAAAAAGGATGCGCAAAGTAGAAGCCAATCTTATCGATGTTAATGAAAGTATTGTTATGGATCCTGCAACCAGTTCAGTTGTAAAAAAGTGGACGGATATTGCCAACAGCAGTTATTCATCTTTGGGTTTTGATGCAACCAAAGTTGTAATGCAGACCGGTGAACCGCTTGACGGGAGAGAAGCTTATATCCGGGCAAAGCAAACAAATTTCACAAAACTTATTGTTGAGGCGATGGAAAAGGCATCACCTGCATCAGATGCGGTCATCATCAATTCAGGTTCTATACGGGTAGATGATATTTTACAGATGCCGGTAACGCAGTATGATGTTATCCGTAGCCTGCCTTTTGGCGGCAGCATTTTGGAAGTGGATATGAAGGGGAGTGTGCTGATCAAAATATTAAATGCCGGTATAAAGAATTTGGGCAGCGGAGGATTCTTACAGTATTCCGCGGCACTTGTTAGTGACAATGCTGGTAACTGGACAATAAAAAATTCACCTGTTGAGCCGGGTAGAACATACAAAATTGCGATCACTGATTTTTTAATGACCGGGGGAGAAGCAAACCTGAATTTTTTGACAGATAAAAATCCGGAGATTGTAAAAGTTTATCCTGTTTATACAGATATTAATGATCCAAGATCTGATATAAGAAGGGCGATCATCAGGTTTATGGAAGAGAAATAAAAAATACAAATATTCAATGATCAACGCTCAATGTTCAATGCTCAAGTAAAAGCTCCCTGATGAAGTTAGTATACTGTTCAACTTGAACATTGAGCATTGAACATTGTTTGTTGAGCGTTTCTCTCCAAAAAATCTGTTACTTTTATAAAAGCTAAAGAACAGTTATGATAAGAATATTAATTTCTATTTTATTTGTGGTTGGTTCTCATATTGCAGCCGCCCAGATAACCATGGCTGAAAAAGTTGATTGGAAACCCATTGGCAAACTGAGACCACTGGGAACTATGAAAGCTTCCCTGGAATACAGCGTATCGGGCCGTGATACGATCTATTTCCTGTTCATGAAAGATTTTACCAACCGTGGAGAAAAAGCAGAATCGAAATTCTTCAGCATAAAATTCAACGGCATTGATAATACATTTGAAAAATTCTACCAACTGCTAAAATCATTTTTCCTGGACGAGAACCGTGGGAACAGTTATACGCAGGCATTCCGCCTGGGCGATCAGATGGTGTACCTGCAGCATACCCTGCTGGTAACCGGTAAAGGGGTAAAACTCAGCACCAAAGTAGGCGATATCACTTTATCCGAAGGTGATATTGATAAGCTTTTTGGGAAGCGTTGAGGAATTTTATTTCGTTTCGTGTGCCAGGAACCGAGGAGGAGAAAACAAATATTCAATATTCAACGATCCATGATCAATGCTCAATGAAAAAGCACCCTGCTGAAGATAGTATACTGCCCAACTTGAACATTGAACGTTGAACATTGCTTATTGAGTGTTTTTCTTAAAAAAACATACATTTTCAACCCAACGCTTGCACAGCATGTTCAACAAAAAGGTTTTTTGGAAGAGGTGAGGGGGCCTGCACTAAAGAAGTAATCTCTATTTCTTTTTAATGGTCGTATCGAAAAATTCCAGTTCCTTTTTACTTACCCATTTAATGAATTTGGCAATGTCTTCATGCTCCTTAATACGATCTACCGTATTATAATAATTTTTGAGTTCCGTTTCTGTGAAAACAGCATGCACTTTGGCCTGGCAAATTTTGTGCATGGGCACTGTTGCTGAATCCTTGCCACCCTTACTCGGTGGTACCAGGTGATGACGTACAATGGGTTCGGCCAATTCACGATTACAGAGGGGGCATTTGTTAGTATCAGGCATCATTTTTATAGTTGTGCCGTAAATATATTCTTTGCAAGGCACTTGATAAAATTGTTTTGTAAAAAATCAATGGATACTGTGTTTCCTTTGGCAGAACTCTGTAATTCGCTAGTCAAAACTAGGGGAACGGCAATACAAATACCTGCGGTGGCAAAGGTTGTTTGGTATTGGTTGTGTGTGTTTTACGTCACACCAATACCGGCTGAGAAAAGGGACAAAAAAAATAGTGTAAAAATAAATATATATATTGTAGGATAATTTTAAATTGGACAATCATGGCTAAAGTAACATTACCAGAGGAATCATTACTTGACAATGAAGTATGGGCAAAGCCAACAAAGGGTTTTTTTGTTACCATGCTTACTCGTGACATAGCATTAATGGATGCAATTATGGATTTAATCGATAATTGCATTGATGGTATTCATCGTGAGGCGAAAAAAAATGGGATAAAGAAAGGAATAAGTAATTATAAAGGGTTTCATGCGGATATTAATTTAAATGAGAAGGAGTTTATATTAAGAGATAACTGTGGAGGTATACCTTTAAACGTCGCAAAAAATTATGCATTTAAAATGGGGAGGTCGACAGACTATCACGATGATGATAAACTGGAAACCTTAGGTATGTATGGGATTGGCATGAAAAGGGGGATATTTAAAATGGGTTTAAAAGCAGATGTAACTACTTGGAATAACAATGATATCTATAAAGTGAAAATTCCAGAAGATTGGGCGGCAATACCTAAATGGGTTTTTGAATATGAAAATTTATCTAAGAGTAACATTAAAGGTTTACTAACTCATCCTGGAACTAGAGTTCATATTACTGCACTCCATAAAAACATTAGCAAACAATTTAAAGATACTAGTGGCTTTGTCAAAGATTTAAAAATCGAATTACAAAAGCATTACGGCTACATAATTCAGCAAGGGTTTTCAATTAGTTTAAATGGAGTAAAAATATTGTCCTTAGAACTTAATATTTTGACTAATAACCCAAAAGTTAAAACAGCTGCTTCTATCAAGCCTTATGTATACGCAGCTAAAATTGACGATGTAAATGTCGAAGTCATGATTGGTTTTTACCGCCCACCAGCAAGTGAAGATGAAATACAAAAAGAACTTGACGGTAGCTATGCTTCATCAGTTAGTGAAAATGCAGGAATTACGGTTCTTTGTAATGATAGGGTTGTTCTATATTGCGACAAGACTTTCCTGACTGGATGGGGGGAAACGCCTGTGCCAAAATATCATACCCAATTTATAGCAATTGCTGGCGTTATTCATTTCAGGAGCAATGATCCGATAAAACTTCCGGTTACTACAACAAAACGTGGTTTAGATACAAGTTCGGCTGTGTATGCCGCTGTTAAAAATAAAGTAAAAGAAGGCCTAAGATTATTTACTTCCTTTACAAATAATTGGAAGACTCCTTCGGACGAACGAACAAAATTATTTAAATCTGTAACTAAAATTAATGCTTTAAGACCTGGGCAATCCAAGTCAGCTTTGGTTACCTTAAAAACCGGGAAGAAAGGTGATGATGGCGAATATCAAATTCCTGAACTACCTAAACCTTCTAAAATATCTGTAAAAAATCTTTTGGCAATATCTTTTACAAAAGATAAACATAAGGTCGAAAAGCTAAAACAATATTTTTTTGAAGAGGAAAATAAATCTGCCTCGGAAATTGGCTCATGGTGTTTTGATAAAATGTATTCACAAGTAGATTAATTTATGTATACCGCAGCAACGATTCCATATCATCTTCGACCTCTAAAAGCAATTGAGCGAAATCTTTTTACCATACTTCTTAAAAAATTAGATAGGTATGGTAAAATTGATTTAAGTAAATATGCTTATGTAGGATTTGGTGCGCCATTTTTTGAAGATTTTAAATTAATGCATAATGAATTCGAAATAGTAAAGATGGACTGTATTGAATATGATAATTCTGCTCATACAAGGCAAGTTTTTAATAATCCGTATTATTTTATAACACTTTTTTATAGCACATGTACTGATTATTTGAACACTGCATTTAACCAAGACAGAAATCAAATTATATGGTTGGATTTCGCTTCACCAAATCAGCTAAGGGAGCAACTTCAAGACATCGAATTGGCAGCAGCGAAACTCGGAAACTTAGATATAATAAAAGTTACACTAAATGTTCATTCTGCTTCTTATGGCTGTAGAGATAGCTATGATAAATTTTTGAAATTATTAAATAATGATCCTGTATATCAAATCTACTTACCAGAAAAAATTACAACAAAAGAATTAGTTGATAATTTTCCATCGGTAATTAGAGCTATGGGACTTCGAGCAATAAAAAGAGGATTAGCAACGGCTGGACATGATTTGAACTTTCATCATTTGGCTTCTTTTGATTACGCTGATGGACAAAAGATGACAACCATGACTGGTATAATAGCTGACGATAATGAATTCAATCTAATTTTAAAAGGAACTAGAATAGATAGGTGGTATTTTTATAGCAAAATTCCAGCAAGCGAGCTTTTAATTACCCATGAAATATTTGCTCCGGCAATGACAATTTTAGAAAGACGATCTATAGACCGATTAATGCCAGGAAAAAAAATTAAAACAGTACTTAATAAATTGAAATTTTCATTAGATGACGATGTAGCACTTCATACTAAATTAATTGAAGGATATTGTAGATATTATAAGTATCTACCCAATTATTCAAAAATTACAGTTTGAGGCTGTTTCTGACGGCCAAGAAAACTTTTTCAGAAACAATAGGGCAAACACTATTTCCAATTTGGCGAAAGCTATGCCATTTTGTTTCATGAAATTGAAACCAATCAGGAAAACCTTGAAGTCTTGCTGCTTCACGCGGCGTTATTACTCTTGATTCTAATGGATGAATGGGGCGAACTGCTTGAAAACTACCTTTCGAACTATCAGTACCGGCACGAAGGGTGGGGCAAAAGCCATTGTTCTTTAACTTTTGAGATTTGGATATGAAATCTTGTTCGCCAGGATTTAAATTTTTATATCGTGTTGCGACTACTTTTGTGTGTCTTGTTCCAAAGCATCCCGATACCTCTTTTTTATTTAGAAAACGCTTTATTGCTTTAAGGTCACCAATTCCTTCAACCATTTCGTTAATGTATTTGGTATAAGAATTTGGAGATAAACTATCGAGTTTTTGCCAACTACTAGCAAAATCAAGCCAGCTCTCATCAATTTTATCTGGGAGGCCTTTTAAAGCGTCCTTTACAAAAGTTAATTTTTTACTTTTCATTTTTTCAAGAGAATCAGAAATTAAGTCTCCACCGGTTATATCCTTTCTAATTCCAATAAAAAAAATTCGAGTTCGGGTTGTAGCAGCGCCAAAATCATTGGCTGATACTTTAATTGGAGCCAACATATCAAAATTAGACTCCACGATACCAAATGCTTTTTTCCTGATTTTTAAATATTTTTCATCTAATATTCCAGGGACATTTTCAGCAATAAAAAAAGCAGGATTAATTTCAGAAACGATTTGAAAAAATTTATTAAATAGCAGATTCCTTTCATCCGTAACCGAGCGTTTTCCCATTGTACTAAATCCCTGACATGGGGGTCCGCCTACTATACCGGCAATATCAATAGCCTTAATTTTAATTTTTTTGGATAAATCTTTACCATTAAGAGAAGAAATATCTGTACATAAATGATTGGATTTTGGGAAATTAACAGCGTGTGAATCTATTATTCTTTTCTCATGTTCAACTGCGCCAACTAAATTAAAGCCAGCCTTAACGCCACCCAAAGAAAGTCCTCCGACCCCGGAATATAGATCTATGATTTTTAGCTCTTTTATCATTTCAAAAACTATTTGGGCTTATACTTTGTTATTAATGTAAAATTCTACCCCACAAATATATACTTAACGGGGTAAACATGTTTTATAAAACAAATATGCTGATATTGAAACGTTCGCCCAGATGGCGGCACCCAATTCTTATCCCCCCAATCTTTTAATGCATCCTGCACCTCTCTGGCAGCTCAACTCGGAAACCTAAACCACTTCCCATTCACTTCAATCAACACATCGGCAGCACTGGGCCATAATGGCGGTACTGAATTCTTTTTCTCCCAATCTTTTAATGCATCCTGTAGTTCTTTTATTTTATCGGGGCGCTGGGTAGAGAGGTTGTGCTTTTCTTGACGGTCTTGGGCAAGGTTAAACAGGTAAATAATTTTATTTTTTTCGTTTACGTATAATTTCCAGTCGCCGCGGCGAAAGGCTTTGGAATAACCGCTTCGCCAGAAAAAATCCTGGTGTGGTAATAGTGCCGGATCATTGTTGAGAAAGGGGAGGAGGTTAACACCATCATAAGCACGATCGGCAGACAATGCAGCATTACTTACCGCAGCAATGGTGCTGTATATATCCAGTGATGATACCGGGTGGCTGTATGACTGCCGGGCCTTTAAACCGTTTGGATATTTAATAAAGAATGGAACAGCAATGCCACCATCAAAATGGGTTGCCTTGCCACCACGCAGCGGTGCATTGTCTGTGGCCCTGGTATAGGTGGCGCCGCCATTATCGCTGATCAAAAAAATAAGACAGTCGTCTGTCAATCCTTCCTGCTCCAGTTTTTGAATGACTGAACCAACAGCATCATCCAGCGCTTCGATCATACCACTATACACACGCCTTACAGAATCTGGTTCTGTATGTATGGCATTAAAATATTTTTTTGGTACCTGGAAGGGATCATGCGGGGCATTAAAGGATAGTGTAAGAAAGAAAGGTTTTGTTTTATGCTGTTCAATAAAATCAATGCCTTTGGCTGCTAATGAAAAAGTAAGGTAGCCTGTGTCTTTTACCATGCTCCTTTGTTCTTTGATAGCAGTAGAGCCATGCCTTGGCGCCCATGCCGGTATCTCCGAAAAGGCCCAGGGCAAATGCATGTTGATGTATTGGTTGGTATCAACCGGATCATCCACATAACGGCTGAGTGCACCATCAAAATAATAAGCATAATCAAATCCATGCATATCGGGAAACACATCCGGGGAAGAACTAAGATTCCATTTGCCAACATAACCTGTTGCATAGCCTTTTTGTTTCAACATTTCGGCAATGGTTATTTCACTTGCGGGCAGATCGGTCACATACACAGACCGATCCAAAAAAAGATCAGGTTTTAATGTAGCAATACCAACGGGTTTCTTTTTTACAGAAAAGAGGTGCTTTGTTATTTGTTTCTTAACTGACCTGTCAAACTTATCATAGAGCATGAACTCTGCACCAAAACGTTGCTGGTAGCGGCCGGTCATAATGCCCATACGTGAAGGCGCACAGATGGGTGATGTTACATAGGCCTGCGTAAAGCGAACTCCTTTTATGCCCAGTGAATCAATATTGGGCGTACGCACATGTTTATTTCCATAACTGGCCAGGTCGCTATAACCCAGGTCATCAGTAATGATGAGTATGATGTTGGGAGGCGTTTTGCCCTGGGCTGATGCAGCAATACCGCTGAAAAATATTAAGAACAGGGATAGTAAAATTGGTTTTGGCATGGGTTGAAGCTAAATAAAAAAGCCGAAGAAAATTTCTTCGGCTTACTGGTGCCCACGAAAGGAATCGAACCTTCACACCCTTGCGAATGGCAGATTTTGAGTCTGCTGCGTCTACCAATTCCGCCACATGGGCTTTACAACGTTAATCCGTTTATACGTTAATCCGTTAATTT
>JBDSGK010000222.1:0-5087 GCA_039919015.1 Ferruginibacter sp. | reverse complement strand
GGCGTAATACGCACACCACTTATATTTTCCCAAACGATCCCTACCGAATGTATTTTATAATTATCCCATAAAAATCCATCCAGTTCTCCTGGTGTCTTCCCTTCTACACTTACCAGGCCGATGGCACAACCAAATTCTTTTTTAAGAGAAGTATGGAGTTTCACTTTAGGAACGTCTTTTACTTTATTCATCCAGTAATTTTTCAGGTAGTGTAACCTTTCTTCTTTTCTTTTGGAACCGATCATATCATAAAAATCAATGGCTTTATCAACAGCTTCCTCAATAAAGAATGGCCGCGTACCCAAATGTTCAAACTTGCGGATATTATCATCTTCTTTATCGCCGGCACCAAACAAAGGCCAGATATTTTTTATTTTTTCTTTGCGAACATATAAAAAGCCTGTGCCTATTGGGGCTCCCAGCCATTTGTGCAGGCTGGTACCAAAATAATCGCAGTTCAGATCGGGTATTGAAAATTCAAATTGTGCAAACGTGTGTGCCCCATCAACAAGGACATCAATATTCTTTTTCTTTGCAGCATCGGCGATCTTTCTTACGGGCAGTTTCTGACCGATCCAGTTTATCATATGCGTTATCTGTACTACTTTGGTCTTTGCAGTAAATGCATCCGTGTATTGCTTAACTAAATAATTTTCATCTTCGCTGGGTAATTCCAGGTTTATCCAAACCAGTTTTATCCCTTCTCTTTTTTCACGTTGTTTCCAGGCGCCGATCATATTTGGATAATCCTGTTTGGTCAATACCACTTCATCGCCTGCTTTTAATTCAATACCAAAGATCGCGGTCTCCAATGCTTCAGATGCATTACGGTGCAGGGCAATTTCTTCAGGATCGCAACCAGCAAGCTGGGCAAGGTTCTTTCTTAATGGTTCCCTGCCCTGGTCAATCACACGCCACATGAAATAACTGGGTGCTTCATTACAAAAATCATAATTGCGTTTCATGGCATCTGCAACCACCCTGGGCGCAGGAGCAACACCACCATTATTCAGGTTTATAAAATTGGGGGCAATGGTATAAGATTGCTGTACATAGTACCAAAAGTCTTCATCGGTTGCCAGGTCGGATGGGCTTACCGAAGCGCTGTTTTTTAAAGCGGCCTGCAGGTCACGGCTCCATGCAGGTTGAAACAAATTAGCTGCAAGGGCTGATGCAGACAATAATCCCATTTTATGCAGAAAAGACCGGCGATCATTCATGTAACTGAATTTAGATGTACAATTTACAGATTTTGTTTTTTGCAAAGCAAGATGATTTTGGTAATTTCCAATGTTAATTCAAAAGTCAAAAAGTCAAAAGTCAAAATTTTGAAGTCTTAAGCTTTTGACTTTTGACTTTTTGACTTTTTGACTTTATCAAGACACTAACCACAAAACCTTACGATTTATGAAGATCGTTGAAATTAAAGTGCTGAAAGGCCCAAATTACTGGAGCGTACGCCGTACCAAGCTGATACAGATGAAACTGGACCTGGAGGAGATGGAGAACCTGCCCACCAATAAAATTGAAGGTTTCAGGCAAAGGCTGGAAACCATGTTCCCTACGATGATAGAACACCGCTGTAGTGTTGGCACACCCGGGGGATTTTTTGAGCGGGTTGATGAAGGCACCTGGATGGGCCATGTGATTGAGCATATCGCTTTGGAAATGCAGACCCTTGCAGGCATGGATACGGGTTTTGGACGTACAAGAGGGACAGGAAAAGAAGGCGAGTATTATGTATGCATAAGTTATATGGAAGAAGATGCGGGTGTTTATGCTGCCCGGGCTTCAGTAAAAGTTGCACAGGCTTTGGCCGATAATACCGAATACGACCTGGCAGAAGATATCATGAATCTTCGTGAAATAAGAGAGAATACCAGGATGGGGCCCAGCACCGGTTGTATTGTAGATGAAGCCGCCAAAAGAGGAATTCCTTTTATCCGTTTGAACAAACATTCATTGGTACAGTTGGGTTATGGTGTTTACCAAAAAAGAATACGGGCAACCATTGCCAGCACTACCGGGAATATTGCCGTTGATATTGCCTGCGATAAAGAGGAAACAAAGAATTTGCTGGGTGCTGCGGAAATTCCCGTACCCAAAGGCGATGTGGTAAGAACAGAAGAGGGATTGAAAGATGCCATTGACCACATTGGTTATCCCTGTGTGATCAAACCCATTGATGGTAATCACGGTAAGGGAAATACAACCAATATAACAGATTGGGAAATGGCAATGAGAGCATTTGAAGCGGCAAAAGTTTATGGCCGGAGCGTTATTGTTGAAAAATATATTACCGGTTTTGATTTCAGGATACTGGTGATCAATTATAAATTTATTTGTGCTGCATTACGTACCCCTGCATCTGTTGTTGGCGACGGGCAGCATACCATTCAATATTTAATTGATGAAGTGAACCGTGACCCCCGCCGTGGGTATGGCCATGAAAAAGTGTTGACGCAGATAACGGTTGACCAGTTCACACAAAAAATGCTGGATGAAAAAGGATACAGCCTGGAAAGCATTCCTGCAAAAGATGAACTGGTGTTAGTAAAACCCACGGCCAACCTTTCAACAGGCGGTACCAGTGCCGATGTGACCGATGAGGTACATCCCGCCAACATCATGATGTGTGAGCGGATAGCCAAGATCATCGGGCTGGATATTTGTGGTATTGATATTATGGCCACCGACCTGCGCACACCGGTTAAAGAAAATGGCGGCGCTATACTGGAAGTAAATGCTGCACCCGGTTTCAGGATGCACATTGATCCTTCCTATGGTTTGCCCCGCAATGTGGCAGAGCCGGTTGTTGATATGCTTTTTCCAAAAGGCAGTGCAGGTATCATTCCCATTATTGCCATCACCGGAACGAACGGTAAAACCACCACTACCAGGTTAACGGCCCATATTGCAAAAACTGCCGGTTACAAAGTTGGTTACACCACCAGTGACGGTGTGTACATACAAAACCAGATGATGATGAAGGGCGATTGTACCGGTCCCGTATCTTCCACTTTTGTTTTAAAGGACCCCACTGTTGATTTTGCTGTGCTTGAATGTGCCCGTGGCGGTATCTTAAAAAGCGGGCTCGCATTTCAGAACTGCGATGTAGCTGTTGTAACAAATATCAGTGCCGATCATATTGGTTTGGGTGGTATAGATTCCATGGAACAGATGGCTAAAGTGAAAGCTGTTGTGCCCGAAACCGTTTTTAAACATGGGTATGCCATTTTAAATGCTGATGACGACCTGGTATATGCCATGAGATCGGGCCTTGATTGCAATATTGCGCTGTTCAGCATGGATGAAAACAATAAAAGGATACTTGATCATTGTAAAAAGGGAGGATATGCAGCTGTGTTTGAAAATGGTTTTATAACCATTATGAAAGGTACCTGGAAGATAAGGGTGATAAAAATAACTGATGTGCCGATAACCTACGGTGGTAAAGCCGTGCATAATATCATGAATTGCTTACCGGCTGTGTTGAGTACTTATTTCTGGCGCAATATCGAACTTGAAGATATCAGGCTTGCATTACAAACCTTTGTTCCGTCATCAACACAAACACCGGGCAGGTTAAACATGTTCCAGTTTAAGCAGTTTAAATTTTTAGCTGATTTTGCCCATAACCCCGCCGGGCTTGAATTGCTCTGCGATTTTGTAAGCAAACTTGATGGAGAGCCCAAAGTTGGCATCATCAGCGGCACCGGCGACAGAAGGGATGAAGACATCAAAGAACTGGGGAGAATATCCGGAAGATATTTTGATGAAATCATCATCCGGCAGGATAAACACCTGCGGGGAAGAACAGCTGAAGAAATTGTACAATTACTGGTTGATGGCATTAATGAAACCAAGACAAAAGAAATTCCGGTCACCATTATTTTAAATGAAAAAGAAGCCATCATGCATGCTTATAATACTGCAAAGCCCGGGTCATTGATTACGATTATGTGTGATGTGGTGGCAGAGGCACTGGACCTGATCAAGGGATTGAAAGAGAAAGAGGATGCCGAATAAGAAGCTATTAGCTGTTAGCTAAAGCATTCTAACAGTTAATCGCCGATTAATTATCCTTGCACTAAAAACTACCTATATGAAAAATTTCAAGGAACTGAAAGTCTGGCAAAAAGGCTTCCAGGTTGCCATTAATTGTTTTAAAATAACATCAGCTTTCCCTCCACAAGAGAAATTTGGATTGGCTTCTCAAAATTAACCGGGCAGGTGTATCCATTCCTTCCAATATAGCAGAAGGGAGTAGTAGAACCAGCGATAAAGATTATAATCGTTTTATCGAAATCTCTTTAGGATCCTGCTTTGAAACAGAAACACAATTATTAATTTCCAAGGAGTTAGGTTTCGGAGAAACACGATTAACTGAAATTACGTTGGAATTAATAGCTGAAGAAGAAAAAATGCTTATTGCCTTTAGCAAAAGCCTTCTGGCTAAAAGCTAATAGCTATTAGCTAAAAGCTTTTTAAAAAGCATTTGGGAGGTAAAAGCATAACCCTTATTTTTGCACCCGAAATAATAACTGGGTTATGGTGTAAAGGTAGCACAACAGATTTTGATTCTGTTTGTCAAGGTTCGAATCCTTGTAACCCAACAAAGAGAGCTGAGCGATCAGTTCTTTTTTTGTTTTTTGGCTAAGAGGACAAAAGGAGGAAAAGAGGTAAAAGAGTTGTATACTTCCTCCTCTTTTCCTTCTCTTTTCCTCCTTCTTCCCTCTTAGCCAAAATTTATTTTATAAGTTCTGTAATTACCTTTCCCACACAGCCATTTGGCATTTGAACCTGCAACATAGCAGCAAGGGTTGGGGCTATATCTGTCATATACACTTCCCTGTGCGTTTTCCCGGGTTTGATGTTCCAGCCGAACCATACCAGTGGTATATGTGAATCGTAGGGATACCAGGCCCCATGGTCTGTACCCCCCGGAGCGCCTTCAATATATTGGGGTTTATAAAAAAACTGGATATCACCGCTGCGCCGGAAATAATAACTGTTCGATATTTTTTCTTTTACAACAGGTGGCAATATGGTTGTTTCAAGTTCTTCCTCATCATAAGCATTCCATA
>JBDSGK010000221.1:0-2506 GCA_039919015.1 Ferruginibacter sp. | reverse complement strand
TCTCCGCCTTTTACCAAAACATCCGGTAATATGGATGTAATGAGGTTTAACGGGGTATCTTCTTCAAATAAGATCACCGCATCAACCATCACCAGCGAAGCCATTAATAATGTTCTTGATCCTTCATTGTAAACCGGGCGGCTTTGCCCTTTTAATCTTTTTACCGAAGCATCTGAATTAATGGCCACAATTAAAATATGCCCATACAGTGCAGCTTCGCCCAATGAAGCAATATGCCCTTCGTGTAAAATATCGAAAACTCCATTTGTAAAAACGATCTTTTTATTGAGCAGGCGCCAGCGGTTAAGCTGGTGCATTAGTTCGTCAGGCGTAAATATTTTATTGGGTATGCTGCTGACTGATCTCATTTTTTGATTTATTTAAATAAGGTAATATTAGTAAACATACGAACCCTACGATCAGGATCAGAAAGAATTGTGCCGACCATTGTAACCATCCATTTGCTGTACCAAAACTTTCCGGTATTTTATACAATAGCATGGCCTCCATTACAAATACCGGGTATAAACCAATACCGCCGGGGGTAATCATGGTGGCAACCGTACCAAAAACCAGGACCGGGAAGGCAGCCAGTACCGGTAATTCACTGGTTTCGGTAATGGCATAAAATCCCAGGTAAGTTCCACCTGCATAACAGCTCCAGATAAGCACACTGTGAAAAATAAAGAGCCATTTATTCTTAAGGTTTTTTACGCTTAGTAAGCCTACAATAATACCCTTAAATATACCTTTTATTTTTTGCACAAATTTGATGTGGTGGAACTTTTTAAACAGCAATTTTAATAAAACGAAAAACCCTGTAAGTAATAATATTATGAATACGATCTTAATTGTTGCGGCACCTGTATCCTGTGATAGTATGTATTTGTTCAGAAATGCCCTTGTATATGCTCCAACAATATCTGCCTGTGTTAATAGCGAGATGATGATGACAATAAAAAAGGAAACCACATCCACCGCTCTTTCAATCAGGATAGTGCCCACTAACTTATCGGGAGGTACTTTTTCGTATTTGCCGAGTATGGTGCATTTTAAAACCTCTCCCAAACGCGGAAACGCAAAATTGGCCAGGTATCCTATCATAACTGCACAAAAAGTGTTGCTTAGTTTTGGATTGTAATTCATTGACTGCATTAATATCTTCCACCTTATTGCCCTGCTTAAATGGCTCCCGATTAAGATCAGGAACACAGGTATCAATAGATAATAGTTTGCATTTTTTAAAGAGTTGATGAATTCCCGGTAGTCCTTGTCAGATAATTTATGAATGCTCCACCAAACCAAAAAGATACCGATACCTAAAAAAACAAGGGATTGTAATATGAACAATAGTCGTTTACGCATAATCGGTTACAAATTACGAAGGGAAAACAGTAAAGTCAAAAAGAAGATGCTGCTTACTTGATACTGGCCATGAGTTTAATTGTCAAAAAGTTTTTCAAAGCTTCAGTTTGTATCCAGCATCGGGTATCACTTTTCCAAAAGCATATTATCGATCAACCGTACATCTCCTAAAAAAGCAGCAACGATCGCAACAACTTTTGTATGGCCATCCCAATCATTAATGATATCGAGGTTTTCGGCAATGGCAATTTCTACATAATCAACTTTAAAACCGGCACCGGTTAAATGTTGTACGGCTTTTTGCTTTAAAGTGATCAGATCTCCTGCCCTGAGATCGGTTTTTAAAAATGATAAGGTTTCAAATATTTTTAATGCCTGTTCTCTGTCGCTGTTATTTAACCTTACATTCCTGCTGCTCATGGCAAGTCCATCCGGTTCACGAAGGGTGGGGCAGATGATAATATTTATATCAGTCTTCTTCAGCTCAACCAATTTGGTAATAACCATGCATTGCTGGTAATCTTTTTGGCCCAGGTACAACCGGCCGGCAGGAATGATATCTAATAAACGGTTCATGACCATACAAACTCCCTGGAAATGTCCCGGCCTGAATTTACCCTCCAGCACTGTTTCCAGGTAACCCAGGTCATATTTTTCTGCATTTGCTGTACCATCGGGGTATATTTCTGAAACTGATGGCAGAAACAGAACATCGCATCCGGCTTTTTCCAATGCATCTATGTCTTTTTCGATGGTGGCAGGATAATTATCAAAATCTTTGGCATCATTAAACTGGGCAGGATTGACAAAAATGCTGCAAACTGTAACTGAATCCTTTTTTTTGGATGTAGCAAGCAAGGAGATATGCCCGGCGTGGAGGGCCCCCATGGTTGGAACAAAACCAAGGCTGTTACCCTGTTCTTTGATTTTGAGAAGGTAAGCGTTTATATCTGCAGCTTTCTTAAATAGTATCATATTAGTATCAATTACGCTTCAAATGCCTGTTGAATCTGATTTTCCCGAATAAATATCGTACTTTTGCAGCCGTTTCCAACATATTACAGCAACAAACAAGCGTAAATGAGTACAAAGAAAAGAATTTTATTTATTGCTAACGAAATGTCGCCCTACCTGGAATTGA
>JBDSGK010000220.1:0-20602 GCA_039919015.1 Ferruginibacter sp. | reverse complement strand
GAACTGAAGTCTTTCTTCAGGCCGCAATACCGGCTATATTCCGGGGCCTTTGCTGATGTGGTCTATGATCATTTTTTGGCCAATGACATTCATGAGTTTAGTACAGAACAGGAACTTAAAAAATTTGCAGCCCGCACATATGGAATGCTGGAACCCTATACTGAATTATTCCCCCTTCCTTTCCAAAAAATGTTTCCCTACATGAAGGAATATGACTGGCTTTATAATTACCGGTATACCTGGGCAATTGAAAAGAGTTTTGGCGGGGTGGTAAAGCGGGCCGCTTATCTTACCGAAAGTAAAATAGCTTTTGAAATATTTACTGAGCATTATACAGCCATGAGCGTGTGTTATGCTGCTTTTTTTCCTGATCTTAAAAAATTCACCGCCGGTCATTTAGATGAATTATTGAACGGCTGATTTCGTTATCTTTAAATAAAAAACGGATGAGATATCTATTGTTGGCGATCATACTTCTTTGTTTTTCTTTTTCGGGCCTGCAGGCACAAACAAAATTGCCTGCATTGGATAAGTCGCCCATGGACATGAGTTACTATCCCAATCGCTATCCTGTATTAAAGATCCAGGATCAAATAGCAGAGCCCCTGGTAGCGAGGGTTATTTACAGCCGGCCGCAAAAAAGTGGCAGGGTCATTTTTGGCGAATTGCTTGAATATGGAAAAGTATGGAGGCTTGGAGCCAATGAAGCTACCGAGATCGAGTTTTTCCGTGATGTAAAGATCAACGACATAAAAGTAAAAAAGGGTCGTTATACCATGTATGGGATACCCAATGAAAATGTATGGACCATTATCATTAATAAGGAAACTGATACCTGGGGTTCATTCAGGTACGATGAGAAGAATGATATTTTACGAATGGATATACCTGTACAAAAGCAGGCAGAAATAACAGAAGAGTTTGTGATGGATTTTGAAAAAAATCAAACCGGCGCCGGTTTGATCATTGCCTGGGATACTCTAAAATTAAATTTACCGATCGTATTTTAACCAGATAGCCATGCCTATGAAAAAAGGATTATTAATTGTAGTATCATTCCTGTCAGCAGGTTTATTTTATGGCTGCCAACAACAAGCCAATAAAGTAACCGTTAAACCCGATAACCAGCGTATTCCTGTTTCTGTAAATGACAGCATGATCTTATCCATTGACAGGTCGTCCATGGACATGAGTTATTTTCCCGAAGATTATCCAAAGCAAAAAATGATGACCCCGGATCTTCCAAACCCTGTTGCCCGGGTTATATACAGCAGGCCACAAAAGAACGGCAGGATAATTTTTGCAGATACATCAGTTACCCAGAATGTAATTCAACATTACGGGCAGGAGTGGCGGCTTGGAGCCAACGAGGCTACAGAAATAGAATTTTTTAAACCGGTTAGTATTTACGATAAAAAGATCGCAGCCGGCCGTTACATTTTATATTGTATTCCCTATCCCGATAAATGGAAGGTGGTTTTTAATAACAACCTCTTCAGCTGGGGCCTGCATATAGACAAGACAAAAGACCTGGCCGAAGTAGAATTGCCGGTCATTAAAAACAATGTGCAAATAGAATTCTTTACCATGTTCTTTCAAAATTCAACTTATGGCTGCGACCTGGTGATGGCCTGGGGTGATATGAAAGCAGTAATGCCTGTTAACTTCAAATAAGTTTTATTATTTCATTTCCGTACCCCGTTAATTTTTTATTGATATTTACACTATGTGCGGAATTGCAGGAATATTTTTACAGGCAGCCAATCCATTAGCATCGGTACATTTAAAAACGATGACTGATGCCATCGCCCACCGGGGGCCCGATGGCGAAGGACAATGGAGCAATAAAAAGAACACAGCTCATTTAGGGCACCGGCGACTTTCCATTATTGACCTGAGCAACCATGCTGCACAACCCATGACTTATCTCGGTCGTTATCATATTGTACACAACGGCGAAATTTACAATTATATAGAGATCAGGTCTTTTTTACAAAACAAGGGTTACAGGTTCACAACCGAATCCGATACAGAAGTTATTTTAGCAGCCTACGATCTTTGGAAAGAAAAATGCCTGGAGCAATTTGATGGCATGTTTGCTTTTGCCATCTGGGATGAAAAAGAAGAGCAACTGTTTGCAGCCAGGGACCGATTTGGAGAAAAACCATTTTTTTATTACGAAGATGCTACCCATTTGATCTTTGCCAGTGAAATGAAAGCACTCTGGGCAATTGGTATAGAAAAGAGAACTGATCCTAAAATGTTGCTTAATTATCTTACCCTGGGCCATGTTCAGAATTGTGTAGATAAGGAACAAACATTTTTTGAAGAGATCTATATCCTCCCCCCATCACATTATTTAAGTTTTACGCCTTCTTCAAAGCAACAGTCCCGAATCACAAAATACTGGAGCATCAATAAAGAGATAAAAATTGACATTACAGTAACTGATGCCATTGATAAATTTACTGAGCTTTTGAACAGGTCGGTCATGCGCAGGTTGCGAAGTGATGTTGCTGTTGGCACCAGTTTAAGTGGCGGCCTCGACAGCTCTACCATTGCAGCCAACATTTTTCAATTAAAAAATGATAATGCTGAAAACGGAAATCCCGCAACATTTAAAACATTTTCTGCTGTATTCCCGGGTTTTAAAAATGATGAGTCAAAATATATTCAGCTGGTTACAGAGAATTTCGGCTTCACTAATTTCCAGGTTCAACCGGGACCGGCTGACCTGTTGAATGATTTTGAAAAACTTTGCTACCACCAGGAAGAACCTTTTCAGTCATCCGGCATTTTTGCCCAATACAAAGTATTTGAACTGGCAAAACAGCAGCAGGTAAAAGTATTGCTGGATGGACAGGGCTCCGACGAAATTCTGGCAGGTTACCCCAGGTTCATACACTGGTACCTGCAGGAAGTATTAAGCAGGCACAGGCTGGGTGCTACGCAGGTTGAGCGACATGCATTCCGTAAAAATAACCAGCCCTTCAGGTGGGATATAAAAAATTACCTGGCTGCATTCCTTCCATCACATGCTGCCATGCAACTTGAAAAAAGAGAATACCATAAAACGATACATCACCCCGATATTGATCCGGATTTTTTAAAACTCTCCAAAGGCCATGAATGGGAAGGCATTCACAAACCCATTGTTACCAAACTGAATGATATACTACATTTCAATACGGCAGAAATGGGATTGGAAGAATTGCTCCGTTTTGCCGACAGGAACAGCATGGCGCATGGTGTAGAAGTGCGGCTGCCGTTTTTGAATCATGAATTGGTAGAATTTATTTTTTCTCTCCCTTCGCAGTTGAAAATGCACGATGGCTGGACAAAATTTTTGTTACGCAAAGCCATGGATAAAAAATTGCCCGACGAAATTGTGTGGCGTAAAGAAAAAATTGGTTTTGAGCCCCCGCAAAAAAAATTGATGGAGGATCCTGCTGTACAGGAGTACATACAGGAAGCTAAAAGAAAACTGGTGAATTGCGGCATTCTCACAAAAAAAACACTCGATAAAAAAATAGAGCCATTGGCTGCGCATGCAGATACAAACTACGACTGGCGATACTTATGTGCCGCATATGTAATTTGACTTGTATTGACCCCAAACCCCTAAAGGGGCTTAAAAAAAATCCCGTTACTTTGTAAAAAGATTTCCATGAGTATAAAAGATACAAATTCCCCTTTAGGGGATAGGGGCATGAAGCTTGCTACAAAATTCATTCACGCCGGGGCAGAACCGGATCCGAGTACAGGTGCTATCATGACACCCATTTATCAAACAAGTACCTATGTGCAGGAAGCCCCGGGAAAAAACAAGGGCTATGAATATGCCCGGAGCCAAAATCCTACCCGCAAG
Source organism: Ferruginibacter sp. (assembly GCA_039919015.1). Taxonomy (GTDB): domain Bacteria; phylum Bacteroidota; class Bacteroidia; order Chitinophagales; family Chitinophagaceae; genus Ferruginibacter. Next base: position 16,734 of record JBDSGK010000220.1, on the reverse strand, counting down.
GCCCTGGAAGATGCATATGCCATTATTGAAAATGCAAAATTCGGATTGGCCTTTGGCAGCGGTGTTGCAGCAACCGACAGTGTAATTAAATTATTAAATCCGGGCGATGAAGTAATAGCAGGCAATGATATGTATGGGGGCAGTTACCGCTTATTTACAAAAGTATGGGATCGTTATGGCATCAAATTCATTTATGTAGATACTACAGATACAGAAAATATAAAAGCAGCAGTTACTGCAAATACAAAACTGATCTGGATCGAAACCCCAACCAATCCATTGATGAACATCAGCGATATTGAAGCCATAGCAGCCATTTCAAAAGCGGCAGGTGCTTTGTTATGCGTTGATAATACGTTTGCATCACCTTACTTACAGAATCCATTAGACCAGGGAGCAGATATTATCATGCACTCTGCTACAAAATATTTAGGCGGACACAGTGACGTGATACAGGGTGCTTTAATGATGAACGATGCCGCACTCAGGGAAAAATTATATTTTATTCAAAAAAGCTGTGGTGCTGTACCGGGCCCTATGGATTGTTTTTTGGTGCTGAGGGGAATTAAAACCCTGCATGTGCGCATGAGGCAGCATTGTGAGAACGGAGAAAAGATTGCACACTGGTTACGTAAGCATCCGAAAGTTGGGGAAGTATACTGGCCGGGTTTTGAAGACAACGCAGGCTATGCTGTGGCCAAAAAACAAATGCGGGGCTTTGGCGGTATGATCAGTTTTATTTTAAAAGATGAAAGTATAGAAGCAGCAACCAAAGTTTTATCGTCAACCCATTTATTTTCATTGGCCGAAAGTTTGGGCGGTGTTGAATCGCTGATCAATCATCCTGCTATCATGACCCACGCCAGCATACCACGTGAAGAACGTATAAAGAACGGGCTGGCAGATGGATTAATAAGGCTGAGTGTGGGCATTGAAGATGTTGATGACCTCATCGAAGACCTGGAGCAGGCAATCGGGTAGAAAACTAAAAATGAACTATTTTGTTGAAATTATTGGCTGGATCGGCGCTGTATTGATAATCGGCGCTTATTACCTGAATATTAATGGTAAGATCAAAAGCTCGTCTACATGGTACATGGTGAGTAATTTACTGGGAGGCATTTTCTTTACCATTAATACATTGGTACATCACGCTTATCCATCTATGATCGTAAATATCATTTGGATATTTATTGCCGTGGCAGCACTATTAAAAAATGAAAAACGATCTTAAAGCATATCTCGGGTTAAAGGTTGATTTGTACAATCAACCTTCTTTTATTAAGGATGACCCCATTTGTATCCCCCACAGCTTTACAAAAAAACAGGATATAGAGATCGCGGGTTTTTTTGCAGCCGTTTTTGCATGGGGCAACCGCACCACCATCATTAACAAATCAAAAGAGTTGCTTAAATTGATGGATAACGACCCTTATGCATTCTGCCTTAACCATACTGATAATGACCTGAAAAAACTATTGGCATTTAAACACCGCACATTCAATGCTACCGACCTGTTGTATTTTATTGCATTTTTTAAAATGCATTACACAAAATACGATTCGCTTGAAATTGCTTTTACCAAATGGATGAATAAAAATGACGGGACTGTTGAGCATGCTTTGAAAGGTTTTTATCATTATTTTTTTTCACTGCCCGATATTCCTGAACGCACGAGAAAACATATTGCATCTCCGGAAAAAAATTCCAGTTGCAAAAGGCTGAATATGTATCTACGCTGGATGGTACGGAGTGATGACCGTTCAGTTGATTTTGGTATCTGGAAAAACATTTCCCCCGCACAGCTTATTTGTCCTGTAGATGTACACGTAGCAAGGGTAGCCAAAGACCTGAAATTAATACAAAGGCAACCCATCGACTGGCAGACTGCACTGGAGTTAACGGCATTTTTGCGTACATTAGATAAGGCCGACCCGGTGAAATATGATTTTGCTTTATTTGGAACCGGTGTGATGGAAAACAAACTGCTGATTAAGTGATTAACAAATTTCACTGATTGAAAACAAACTGACATAATTAATAATAACGCTTAAAAACATCGGGTTCTTAAGTCTCCCCTTCGGGGAGATTTAGAGGGGCCGATTTCGCTGATGGAAAATAACGAATTAATACAGCTATTAAACAAAGAATTGGATATTGAGATCATTGAAAAAGGGTCTTATGAAAAGATACACGCTCAATTGGCCCAACACATCAACAGCCTGATACAAAATGATTTTGATAAACTGATAGCTTACCTCTATCGCATTGATGTAAATGAGCAAAAACTTAAAACCCTGCTGCAGGAAAAACCACAGGAAGATGCCGGGAACCTGATCGCATCACTGATCATTGAAAGACAGCAGCAAAAAATAAAGACCCGTGAGCAGTTTAGCCAACGGGATAATGACCTGCCTACCGGACAGGCAGGTGTTGCAGAAGAAGAAAAATGGTAATGCTCATTGAATACAATACAATTAATAAATTTAAATAAACAGCAAATTCTCTTATAATTTTTTCATCATTATAATTGGCTATTTTTGATGCTTCAATATATTTTTATATGAAATTAGTTACTTATTTAAAAGACGGTCATGATAACTTAGGTATTGTTGTTGACGGTAAAATTTATGCCATGGATTCCCTACACAATGACCTGCCCAATACCATGGCCATGTTTTTAAATTATTGGGATGAATTGATGCCCATGGCCATGTTAGGTGAACAGCGGATCAGGAATGGTTTTGTGAGGGATGTAATGGCAGATGATTATGATGATGCTGTATTTTTTGCTCCTGTACCAAATCCAACCAGCTGCAGGGATGGGTATGCTTTCCGTCAGCACGTTGCTTCTGCAAGGCGCAACAGGAAAGTTGATATGATTCCCGAATTTGATCAATACCCCATTTTTTATTTTACCAATCATAACAGCATACAGGGGCCCGGCGATATTGTTTGTATGCCCGATCATTTTCAAAAACTCGATTTTGAACTGGAAGCCTCCATTGTTATTTGCAAGCCAGGCCGCAATATAAAAGCTGCTGATGCAGATGAATATATTGGCGGTTTGATGATCATGAATGACATGAGTGCAAGAACATTACAGATGGAAGAAATGCTACTGAACCTGGGGCCTGCAAAAGGAAAAGATTTTAGCACGGTTATCGGGCCCATGTTGGTTACACTGGATGAACTGGAAACATACGAAGTGCCCTGCAAAGATGGCCATACCGGTAAAGCCTGGAACCTGGGTATGAAATGCTGGGTCAATGACAAACTCGTAAGCGAAGGTAACCTGGCAGATATGGACTGGACCTTTGCTGAAATTATAGAACGTTGCAGTTATGGCGTTAACCTGATGCCCGGCGATGTGATCGGCAGCGGTACAGTTGGTACCGGTTGTTTTTTAGAATTGAACGGCACGGGTTTATTGAACGATCCCAATTTTACACCACAGTGGTTACAGGAAGGGGATACAGTTAATATGGAGATAGAAGCATTGGGTAAACTGAGCAATACAATAGTAAAAGATGAAAGTGATTTCTCGATATTGGCGTTGAAGAAAAAAATATAATTTTTATTTGACGCAGAGAACACAGAGGAGCGGAGGTAACTGAGTTTTGTTTGTGCGCTCTCTGCTTCTCCGCCAGCTCTGCGTGAAACACATCGCCCTAAAAAATAACCATGTTAACACTTTACCTAAAAGATATAAAACCTATAGATGCACAAAACTACCTGCAGCACGCCATTGCACCCAGGCCGATCTGTTTTGCATCTACCATTGATAAAGCAGGTAATGTAAACCTGAGCCCCTTTAGTTTTTTTAATTTATTTTCTTCCAATCCACCGGTAGTGATCTTTTCGCCGGCAAGAAGAGTAAGAGATAATACCACCAAGCATAGTTTACAAAATGTGCTGGAAGTTCCGGAAGTGGTCATCAATATTGTTGATTATGATATGGTGCAGCAAACTTCTTTGGCCAGTTGCGAATTTGCTAAAGGCACTAATGAATTTATAAAAGCAGGATTTACTGCAGAGAAAGCAACCCTGGTGACTCCGCCCATGGTAAAAGAAAGTAAGGTAAAACTGGAATGTAAGGTACTTGAAGTAAAACCACTCGGTACCGAAGGTGGTGCAGGCAACCTGGTGATTTGTGAAGTACTCTGCATGCATATTGATGAAAGTATTCTCGACGAAAACAATAAGATCGATCAAACCAAGCTGCACCATGTGGCCCGGCTTGGTGGCGACTGGTATGCAAAAGTTGATGAGACCAACCTGTTTAAAGTTGCCAAACCAAATACAGCATTAGGGATCGGTGTGGATACACTTCCTGAAAGCATTTTAAAAAGCAGCATACTCACCGGCAATAATCTGGGCCAGTTGGCCAATGTTCATGAAATGCCTTTTATTGACCCTGCATTTAATGATGATAAACTCAAGAACATCATCCAGTATTTTTCCATTAATCCAGATGAAATGGATAAAGAGCTGCATCATTATGCTAAGGAATTATTGGATGCCGGGAAGGTGAATGAAGCCTGGCAGGTATTACTGGCAGATTATTAATTTCATTTTAAACACCGGTGGGCCACCCTCTGGGGGTGACTCACCGGTGTTTACCAGCAAAATTAATTTGTCTTTAACTTTTACTGAACCAACAATAATTTATTTTCATTGCATGAAAAAACTGATTGTTGCCCTGCTGTTCCCATCCATTTGTTTTTCCCAAAAAGTTTATGACTATAAGAACCTGGTGCTTGAAGGCGGCGGCGTTCGTGGGCTTGCCTATGCAGGTGTATTTAGTGTGCTGGAAGAAAAAGGGATCTTACAACAGGTAGAAAAAGTGGGTGGCTCTTCTGCGGGTTCTATTGCAGGTATGCTGGTAAGTATTGGTTACAGCGCTGCTGAAATTGACAGCCTGATGATGGAATTGCCTGTACAAAAATTTAAAGATGGTTATGGCGGGCTGGTGGGTAAATACAAAAGGCTTAAAACTGATTTTGGCATTTTTAAAGGTGACTCATTTGAGAAATGGCTGCAACGGTTGGTTGCTTATAAAACCGGTAAGCCCCATTTAACTTTCGGGGAGTTACATAAGCTGCACCTAAAGAATAACCTCTATAAAGATTTTTATTGTACAGGAACAAACCTCAGCAAACAGCAGCTGGAAATTTTTTCATACCAGGCAACGCCCGACATGCCGCTGGCACTGGCAGTAAGGATCAGTGGGGGGGTGCCTTTATATTTTGAACCCGTTGCGCTTGATAACCGCCTGCACAAGATAAAAAGATCAGATACTGTTTCTTTTGTCAATTACTATGTTGATGGTGGCATGCTCTGCAATTATCCTATCAGCATGTTTGATACCTGTGAAGGTTCAGGCCTTAACCCGCTGCTGTGTGATAAAGTAAGATTTAACAGTCAAACGATTGGAATTAAGCTGGAGCGTCCCCAACAAATAGATTCCTTAAATCAAAGCAGCACCAGGATCCCTGCCTATGATATTAACAGGCTTTCGGAATACCTCGCTGCTTTTTCTAATCTATTGATGGAAACCCTCAGCAGAAAATATCCCGGCCTCGAAAATGAAAAGGGAAGAACTATTTATGTAAGCCAGGGTAATATTTCCTCTGTAATAAAAAAAACAAAGCAGCAGGATAAACTGCTGCTTTATACAAACGGTGTGAATGCCGCTAATGATTTTTTTCTAAATGATCAATAGCCCCTTAGAATTCCCCCAAAAACTTTCTTCAGCAGGTCTGTTGTCCTTGCCGCAAAATTATTACGGATATTTCTTTCTTCCTGGGCCACCAGGTCAAACAAAGCATTGGTTGCTTTCATGGTAACATAGCTTGAAAGATCGGGATTTAATTTTTTAAATACGATGGGCAGGCTGTTGTATTTGTTGACCATATCGCCATAATATTTTGTGGCATTTACTTTATCCAGTGATGACCTGATCACCGGTAAAAAAGCCGCAGTTAATTGTGCGGTGGTTTTCTCCCTGAAAAAATGTGTGGCACTGGTATCTCCATTCCTTACCAGCCCGATCGCATCCTGTATGGTCATACTTTTAATAGCATTTACAAAAATGGGTTTGGCATAACCCGCTGCATCTTCTGCTCCACGGTTGATCTGTAAAATGGCTTTATCAACCATGCTGCCCAGTCCTATATCCCTTAACGTATTTTCTACCTTCCGTGCATCTTCAGGGATCAATATTTTATAAAAAGCATCTTTAAAAAATCCATCTTCCCTGTTTAATTTCAATACTGCACCGGCTAATCCCTGGCTTAACGCTTCCTTAATACCCTCACCGGCCTCATATTCTGAAACTCCCCCGGTTGTGGTAGTAGGAAACTGCTTAATTACATCGCAGCCATAAAACAGGCTGGAGAACAGGGCAACTATTAAAATTCTTTTCATCATTATAGGTTTGAACATTTAAAATATAAAGAATAGTGGCAATTACAATGCCGTAAATGGACAAATGAGCTGTATACGGTATATTTGCAGCTAAATTGAAACAGCTGTTAGCCATTAGCCATTAACTTTTAGCAGGCTACCTGCTGATCACTAATAGCTAACGGCTAACAGCTAACAGCTAATTTATGACACAACATTTATCAGAACAGGAGATCATCCGCAGGGAGAAACTGGCAGAACTGAACAAACTGGGCATTGATGCCTACCCGGCAGCATTGTACCCTGTTAACGCAACCTCCGTTTACATCAAGGAAAATTATAAAGGCCCGGACTTCGCCTACGCTGAGTCTGACAAAGCGTTGTTTGCAGATGTATGTATTGCCGGCCGCATAATGATGGTAAGGGATATGGGAAAAGCAAATTTTGCCGTGTTGCAGGATTCGGTTGGTAAGATCCAGTTTTATATCAAGCAGGATGATATTTGCCCAGGTGAGAATAAGACCATGTATCAAACCGTGTGGAAAAAATTAATTGATATTGGTGATATCATTGGTGTGAAAGGTTATGTATTCACCACTAAAACAGGCGAGACTTCCATTCATGTAAGAGAGTTTTCAATACTCAGTAAATCATTAAGGCCCTTGCCTATTGTAAAAGAAAAAGATGGCGAGGCCTTTGATGAAGTTACCGACCCCGAGTTTCGTTACAGGCAGCGCTATGCCGACCTGATCGTAAACCCATTGGTGAAAGAAACTTTTATTAAGCGAACCAAAATGGTAAATGCCATCCGTGATTTTTTGAATGAGCGTGGGGCTTTAGAAGTGGATACGCCAGTTTTACAAAGTATTCCAGGTGGCGCAGCGGCAAGGCCATTCTCCACACATCACAATGCATTGGATGTACCTATGTACATGCGCATTGCCAATGAGCTGTATTTAAAAAGACTGATCGTTGGTGGTTTTGAATGGGTGTATGAATTCAGCCGAAACTTTCGCAATGAAGGTATGGACCGTACCCACAATCCTGAGTTTACTGTACTGGAATTTTATGTGGCCTATAAAGATTATGAATGGATGATGGATACCACGGAACAGATGCTTGAAAAAGCAGCAATGGCAACAAACGGCACAACAAAAGTAATGGTAGGCGATCCTTCGGCTCCGCTCAGGACAATTGATTTTAAAGCGCCATACAAAAGGATCACCATGTTCGACGCCATTAAAGAACATACCGGTTTCGACATTAGTGAAATGGATGAGGCCGGTGTAAGAGCCGTTTGTAAACAACTGCATATTCATGCCGATGAAAAATGGGGAAAAGGAAAACTGATCGATGAGATCTTTGGCGAAAAATGTGAAGCCAATTACATACAACCCACTTTTATTACTGATTACCCGGTAGAGATGAGCCCGCTTACCAAAAAACACCGCAGCAAACCGGGGCTGGTTGAGCGATTTGAACTGATGTGCAACGGTAAGGAAATTGCCAATGCCTACAGTGAGTTAAATGACCCGATTGAACAGCGTGAACGTTTTGAAGAACAGACCAAACTGATGGAACGTGGCGATGATGAAGCCATGTTCATTGACCATGATTTTTTACGTGCGCTGGAATATGGTATGCCGCCTACCAGTGGTATTGGTTTTGGTATCGACAGGATCGCTATGTTACTTACCAACCAGCATTCCATCCAGGATGTATTGTTCTTTCCAATGATGAGACCGGAGAAAAATGACGATTAGTTAATTCTAAAGTAGATAGTTGCATGAATGCCTGGCCTCTCTCTCCTTTGGAGAGAGCCTGTCCCGCAACAGCGGGAGAATGAGGGTGAGGTCCAATGATGAGACCGGAAAATATGGAATAGTTCATTAACTGATAAAGAAGATATATTAAAGCAGCTACTGGGACTTAACCTGCAAGTGGCTGATAAAGAAAGCCGCAAAGAGAAGGTACAGCCGCCTGGCTTACCGGAATGGGTGAAAAATAAGGATGAATATATAAGTGATGACTGTGTACGGTTTGAGTGGGAATAATCACCTATTTAATTACAAATCTATTTATCTTTAAAAGTGAAACGCTCCCCGGAGGGAGCGTCGGATCAGAGATACTATCTCTGATGCTGTTCAGTACAAAAGTAATGATATTTACGTAAGAACAAAATTAACGGCCTGTTAATATGGAAAGAGTTATTGTTTATGTGGATGGGTTTAACTTGTATTTTGGTATGATGGAAGCCGGTTTTAGCTATTGCAGATGGTTAAATGTAAAGGCATTAGCACAGAATCTGTTACAAAATAACCAGCAATTAATTGAGGTAAAATATTTTACTGCACGGGTAAGCAATAACCCTGATAAACAAAAAAGACAAAGTACTTATTTAGATGCTTTATATAATGAAGGCGTTAAAATCATGTATGGCCAATACCAGAATAATAACCTGGATTGCCACAGGTGTGGACATATTTGGATGGCCGCAAATGAAAAGATGACTGATGTAAATATTGCTACAAATATATTGGTTGATGCATACCAGGATAAATACGATATGGCGATGTTGGTAAGCGGAGACAGTGATTTAGTGCCCCCGATCAAAGCAGTACATGAACATTTTCCTTCAAAACGGGTTTTTGTGGCGTTTCCACCTAAGCGCCATAATAATACAGTAGCCGTCGTCGCAAAAGGTTCATTAATTATTGGTAGAAAAAAATTAGTTGAAAGTCAGTTAAATCCCTCGATACAAAAAAAATCTGACGGGTTTATTCTTAATAAGCCTGTGGATTGGAATAACTAAAAACACCTTAGCTGTTGAGTATTGCAAAAAACATATCAATATTTTTTTTACTCATATCGCTATGTATCTCAACAAAGGCACAAAACAATATTACCTGTTCAATCAAAACAGAACTGGGTAACATAACCATCGAATTATATCCTGCAAAAGCGCCCATCACCGTTGCCAATTTTTTAAAATATGTAGATGCGCATTTATACGACAGCAGCACTTTCTTTTGTGCAGTTACATTAAATAACCAGCCCAAAGATTCCATAAAGATCGAAGTGATACAGGGAGGCGATGTAGATTCTGTAAACGAGTTTGATCCTATCCCCCTTGAAATAACGGACAAAACCGGCCTGCTGCATAAAGACGGAACCATCTCCATGGCGAGGGGCAAACCTGCTACTGCCACTTCCAGTTTTTTTATTTGCATTAACGACCAGCCGGAACTGGACTATGGCGGTAAAAGAAATAAAGACGGGCAGGGATTTGCAGCCTTCGGAAAAGTGATCAATGGAATAGACATTGTAAAAAAGATACAGAATCTATTTCCCCAACAGGGACAATACTTTAAACCACCACTATACATTATTTCTATAACCAGAAACTAAACGCTTATGCAAAAGACCTTCATGGCTTTTTCAATTGTTTTGCTGATCATGCTCACATATATACATGTGCCGGCACAGAATTTTGTGAGCAACCAGCGCCCGTCAACCGGTACGGCAAGAATGACTGCATTTAAACAGCATCAATCTTCTTTAAACACATCGCCGTACAAAAGCCGGCACTGGCGTAATGTTGGGCCCGATAATGTAAGCGGTCGCTGTACAGATGTCTGGGGTATCTCCGGCAATAAAAATATTTTATATGCCGCTTTTGCAACCGGTGGTTTATGGAAATCGGAAGATGCGGGAAAAACATGGAAGCCCTTATTTGACCAGTTGGGTACACAGTCGATCGGGAATATGGCGATCGCACAATCCAATTCAAATATTATTTATGTAGGTACCGGCGAAGCAAATATTTTCAGGGCTTCATTACCCGGTATCGGCATGTTCAAGTCTGTTGATGCAGGAAAAACATGGCAGCATATCGGAATGGAAAATACCAGTACCATTGCCAGGGTTGTTGTTCATCCAACCGATCCTTCAATAGTATATGTAGCAGCAGGGGGAAATGAGTGGAGCTATAACAGCGATCGCGGTGTGTATCAAACAACTGACGGCGGTAAGACCTGGAAGAAAATATTAGGCAATGATGATAAGACAGGATGTATAGATCTTCGGATGGATCCATCGGACCCAAATACCATCTACGCATCCATGTGGAACCGCATACGCAAGCGCTGGAGCGATCCTGTTCCTGAAGATGGCGATCACATTTATAAAACAACCGATGGCGGCAAAACATGGAAGCCGCTTACCAACGGACTGCCTGATACAAAGAATACCGGCAGGATAGGTATTGATATTTCAAGAAGCAACCCTTCAGTTATTTATGCATTTGTTGACAACCATGATAAAAAAAGAGAACCCAAAAAAGGAGAACTTGATCCCTATGGAAGAATAAAAGAGATCGTTGTTAAAGGCGTGGAAGTATACCGGAGTAATGATAAAGGAGAAAGCTGGGTCAGGACATCGGAGAGTACTGATTTTATGGAGAGGTTTTGCGGAACCTATGGCTGGGTAATGGGACAGATAAGGGTAAATCCCCTTGATGAAAATTGTATCTATATTTTAGGACTGGGTATGGCTGTGTCGTACAATGCAGGAAAAACATGGAAACGTTTTCAGCCTACAGACACAACCGGTGATTATATACATGGCGATAATCATGGGCTATGGATCGACCATGCAGACACAAATTATATCATCAACGGTGATGATGGTGGAATTGCAGTAACCTACAATGGCGGAAAAAAATGGAAGAACTTTTATAAGGATATTCCAACCACTCAATTTTACAATGTTGCGTACGACTCCAGGGTTCCCTTTAATATCATTGGATCTGTACAGGATGAAGGATCACTTATGGGAAGTATAAAAAACACATTCGGTATAAAAGATACTACCATCAACAGGTGGAAATTTGGTCCGGGCGGAGAAGGTGTGATACATGCCATTGACCCGGGTGATGCAAATACAATTTATACTTCCTCGTTTTATGGGCGGCTGATAAAAGCAAACCTTGACCTGGTAGATTCTTTACAGGATAGAAATATTGCGCCCAAAAAATCTGAGGGCGAAGAAACACATAGGGGCGAATGGCTGGCTTATACTATGATCTCGCCACATAATAGTTTTACTGTTTACCATGGCATGCAATATTTATTTAAGTCGATCGACAGTGGCTCTACCTGGAAACGCATCAGCCCTGACTTGAGTAACAATAACAAACAAAGAATGGGCAGAACCCCTTATGCTATTAATCACCAGGCAATAACCGCCATTGATGAATCTGTTTTTAAACAGGGATTATTATATGTGGGTACCGATGATGGAAGGGTATGGATCACACAGAATGATGGCGCTAACTGGACGGAAATAACAAAAGGCTTACCATCAAATGGGCATGTATCAAGGTTGGTCACATCAAAGTATAATCCAACAACTGTGTATGTAACAATGAGTGACAGAAGAGAAGATAATATAAGTCCATATATTTTCCGGTCAAATGATCAGGGTAAAACATGGGTAAGCCTGAGTGGGAACTTACCTGCAAGCCCTGTTAATGTGATCAGGGAAGATCCCCAGCATAAAAATATCCTCTACTGCGGAACAGATATGGGTGTTTATATGAGCAAGGATGGAGGGAATAAATGGATATCGCTTAATAATGATCTTCCTGCAGTTGTATCTGTGCAGGATCTTTTTATTCATCCTAAGACCAACCAATTGGTAATTGCAACTTATGGCCGGGGTATTTATGTTTTAGATGATATAACATCATTACAAAAATGACCCGTTGTATTAATTAATAATAATAATTAGCCGTTTGCCAATTATAGTTTACTATTTTATTTCAAAAAAGTTATCTTGTCCGCTCAATTAAAAAACCAGTTAGTATCTCAGTTTGAAAAAGGCTGTCTCCCGCCCATGGCGGGATGTCGAAGGCGGGTTACGGAGTTGCAAACCGGCTTCGGCAATCCCGATAGCTATCGGGACTGACATTCATTTTAGATTTATTATTTTCAAACTGCGAGGCTATAAAAAATCAATTAAAATATGATAAAGTCTGTAAAACACATTACGGCAATTGCTGTAGTATTGGCCTTCAGCCTGGCAACGCAGGCACAAAAAAAAGAACTAAGTGATGAACAGTATTTTAAAAATAATTTTAAAGGCATCGCCAATGCCTTGCCCACAGTTGTAAAATGGATCGATGACAGCCGTTTTATTTTAAGGAGAGATGGGAAGAATTATGAGATAGATGCGAAAACAGGCGCTGAGAAAGAATATGTGGAACCCAATATCAACAAAGGCTCTATAGCAACCACACCGGAAATTGTTGTCAAAGGGAATGACCTGTATCTTCGGAAAAATGTTGGAGACATTCAGCTTACCAACGATTCGGCCCAGGAAATAAATCAAACCCTCAGTCCTGATGGGAATTATATTGCCTATACAAAGAACAACGACCTATACACGGTAAACCTGAACACAAAAAAAGAAACCCGCTTAACCAAAGATGGCAGTGAGACCATTTTAAACGGTTACGCAAGTTGGGTATATATGGAAGAGATACTTGGCCGCCGCGGCAGGTATCGTTCTTTCTGGTGGAGCCCGGATAGCAAGCGTATTGCTTTTTTCAGATCGGATGATAGCAAGATCCCTGTTTTTACGATAACAGATGGTACGGGGCTTCATGGATTGGTGGAAACACAAAGGTATCCCAAAGTTGGAGATCCCAACCCGGAAGTAAAGGTTGGCATTGTTGAACCGGAAGGAAATAATATTGTATGGGCTGCTTTCAATGAAAAGGATGACCAGTATTTTGGTCTTCCTTACTGGAAACCTGATGGCAGTTCTTTATTGGTACAATGGATGAATCGCCTGCAGGATAATTTAATTATTTACGAGGTTAATAATTTTACCGGTGCTAAAACAGAATTTTATAACGAAAAACAAAAAAGCTGGATAGACCTTGATGACCAGGGAGGGCGTATCCAATTTTTAAAACAGAGTGCAGGCCTTATCCTTACCAGCGATGTTAGCGGTTGGAATCATTTATATCTTCACAACATGAAGGGTAAATTGGTAAATGCCATTACCGCCGGGAAATTTACCGTAACCAATGTAAATTATGTTGATGAAGAAAAAGGCATTGTTTATTTTACTGCCCGTAGCCAGGAGAATACAGCCAGGAATGATTTTTACCGCATTAATATAAATGGGAAAAATATGGAGCGCCTTACCCTGGGCGACTTTAATAATTCCATCAATCTTTCACCGGGTGGATCTTATTTTATAACTACCTATAATAATGCAGCCACGCCTTCCAAAATGACATTGATGAGTACAAAAAGAAAGATCATCAAAGAACTTGGCGACGGCAAAGGAGAAGAATTTAATAATTACAATATTGCCAAAACTGAGATCATACGTGTTAAAAGCGATGATGGGTTATACGACCTGCCCATGAAAGTAACCTGGCCGCTTAATATGGATAGAAATAAAAAGTACCCGGTACTGATCTCCGTTTATGGGGGACCAAATGCAGGAACTGTAATGGATACCTGGGGCCTTAATGGTAACCAGCAATGGTATGCTAAAGAAGGTTTGATACAGGTTAGTATGGATCATCGTGCCAGCGGGCATTTTGGTAAAGAGGGAGTAGCCAATATGTATCATAACCTGGGTTATTGGGAAATGAAAGACTACAGCACTTTGGCAAAATGGCTAATTGCCAATGGCGGTGCAGATGCAAAAAAAATATGTATCACCGGTTTTAGTTATGGTGGTTACATGACCTGTTATGCATTAACCTATGCCAGTGATGTATTTACACATGGCATGGCAGGCGGCAGCGTTACCGACTGGAATTTATATGATTCGCATTATACCGAACGTTTTATGGGCACACCTGCCAACAATGCCGAAGGATATAAGAGCAGTTCTGTTATGACCCATGCAGATAAATATAAAGGCATGATACAGATCGTGCACGGCATGATCGATGATAATGTACACATCCAGAACAGTATCCAGTTCATCAGCAAATTGCAGGACCTGAAAAAAGATTTTGAATTTATGCCTTATAGCGGAGGCCGGCATGGCTGGGGTGGTAATAAAGGCATCCATTTTCAAAACATGAAGACCAAATTCATTTATAAATATTTACTGGAAAAAGAAGTACCGAGAACCATGTTGAAATAGTTCTTTCAATTACTAAAAGCCACAGGTTTATAAATTAAATTTTCTAGCCTGTGGCCTTTGCTTTTATAATATTTCACCGGTACACTTAATGCTCAATCAGTTCCCCCTATTGTATTAATGAATTTAAATCTGTATTTTTCGCTCTAACTAAAACCAATTCATATGAAATCATTCTTTCCAACAAGACTTGCTGAAATGCTTTATGCTTTGATCATGGGTTTCTTTGGTGTAATGCATTTTATGAATGCAGATACCATGAGTGGTGCTATCCCTGATTATATGCCGGGCGATGGTAAGATGTGGATCTATATAACAGGAGCAGGATTCATTGCTGCAGCATTGGCCATTCTTATTAACAAACTTAAAATGCCGGCCTGTTATTTACTGGCTGCTATGTTGCTCGTATTTGTTTTTACTTTACACCTGCAACCCGCAATGGATGGCAACCCCGGCAATCTTTTAAAAGATACGGCTTTGGCCATGGCTGCCATAATTATTGGCAATGGAAGATCAAAATAATACCTTGTCGTATAACAAGATCCATAAAAAAGAGGCTGCCCTTAACAGGACAGCCTCTTTTTATGGATTGAATAAATTATTTCAATTTTAGATTGTAATTACCCTGGCAATCTCCTTCGCCACTCCATTCGTAAGTACCACCTGCAGTTCTTGCATACCATTTTGTCCAGCCACTTCCAACACAAACTCCGCCATCCTGCCAGGCGTTAACAGTTCCTTTAAAAACACCATCTACCCATACATAAACAGTATAGCCTGTCCAGTTGTCAAAATTAATGCAGCAGGTGCCGCGTGACTTGTCTGGTTTTGGGGCTTCAACGTCAGTGGTAGGCAGTGTATACTGTGATGCTCCCCTGCTTTTATCAACTTTGGAACCCACAACATCTGTACCTCTTGAACTCTGTGCAAAAGACTGGTTACTGAATGATACGCATGCCATCATTAAGGCAACGAAAAAAAACTTCTTCATAATAGTTAGTTTAAAGTTTAAGAATAAAAAATAAATATATAGAACATTAACGAAACAAAAAAAATATTAGCTCTTTGATATTACTTTACAAAACATGTTACATTCTCATCATAAGTACCCATCGAAACGCATGGTCACTTCATCTGCGTGCAATAGATAACGATTGCCTTTTATTTATTTTCAACTATCCGGAAAGGAATGTTAAAGGTCGACCCTTCCGAAGCTTTTACAGAGCCTCCCACGCCACGGGAAGTTCCAAATGAACTTTTAACAAGCGATTCAAATGAATCCAGGTTTCCCCTGCTGGTAGCTCCTTTCGAAGTTGCGATAGCTTCCATATTGATTTCATCAAATGAAACAAAGACCTTAAATGTTTCAAGCCCAAAAGGCCGGGATACATCAAGTATAAAATTCATGAAATTCACAATAGAAGCACCACCGACAACTTTTAGATCCCGTGGATAGATCAGGTTATCTTTATTTGGCAATACGGGATTAATAACACCATCCGGTTGCATATCAAGTATATTAAAATAAACCGCACGGCTGCCATTATTTTTAACCCATAAAGCAACCTGGTCACCTTCTTTAAATTGAGGAATTCCATTAACCAGTTTCGTTCTAATGAGGTTGGTATCGGGTTTGCCATTTACAACCGGCACCAGTATCACTTCAAAATCTATTGCCGGGTTTTTAATTTCATTCTGTAAAAGTTTATACTGTGCGTAATTTAGGATGGCGCTTTTAAGTCCCTCAGTATTGGAGGAAGAAACAGCCTTGTATACATATCCATTAGCCGCAATTTTAATTGAATCTACGGTATTGCCCTTTACCAGGATCAATTCCGGTGCTCCTGTAAATGTTACCAAAGGAAAGTCACTGAGTGAATTCTTGATCCGTAAAGCATCGGCGCCATTAAAATTTACCGGCCCCGAAACGCCCCTTAACTGCGAAGTGATAATTTGTACCGGAATAGGTTTTACCTTAAAAACAGGAGCGGTAACAAATACCCACGCATCTGCAGGCTGTTTCACATCTAATTCTTTATCTAAAGTAATTTCAGCAGTAAAATTACTGGCTTTTGAAACAGTGCCCTTAGCCAGTAATGGATTTTTAGGGTCTGGTTTTGTTGGGTCGCTGGTACCTGCCCTGTACACTTCCAC
>JBDSGK010000219.1:0-7181 GCA_039919015.1 Ferruginibacter sp. | reverse complement strand
GCATCGTGAAGGTTATTCTGTATGCTGTTAACATTCCCTATATTATAGTACGCATCAGCAGTGGCTTTTTTATCCCCCGCTTGTTCCGAAATTTTTAAAGCGGCAAAATAAGATCTCAACGCTTCGGGGTAATGGGCCTGTTCCTCATAAATAATCCCCATGTTGTTATAAGAATTAATAAGGCCTTTTGTTTCCCCGATCTCCCGGTAGATCTTTAATGCGGTTAAATGTTTTTTAAGTGCTTCAGCATAATTACCCTGGTAAGTAAAAACAAGCCCCATGTTGTTATAACAATTAGCTATACCCCGTTTATCATTTATCTTTTTGGCGATTGGTAATGCAGTCAAATAATTTTTAAGCGCTTCGGGATAATTACCTTGCAAAAAATAAGCAAGTCCTGTATTAAGGTAAGCAGGTATTTTCCCTTTTTCATAGTTAGTTTTTTCGCAGAGCTGCAAAGCGTCACTGCTGTATTTTCTTGCCTGGTCGTAATTGCCAGTCAGGTAGGATTCCTTTCCCAGGGAATTCAACGTGTTCGCTTTACTGCTGTCTTCTGTTGCAGTTTTCAGAACCCGTAACAGTGAATCAATCTTATTTTTGGGCTGAGCCTGCACTGTTATAAAAAAGACAATGCTTAAAATAAATGTAGATGGGAATTTGCAGTACTTCATCATCATTTTAACTTTTAATTCAACAGGATCAACGAAGATTGATATTTATTTTTTTAAAGCCTGGTTTACAAAAGTAATGTGCTCACCCCTACCATCATATAACTGAAACAGGTTAGTTTTTGACTTTTCTAAGCAGAAGAGCAAACAAAGATAACGTGTTTCAGTTATTGCAGGAAGCCATTATTCGCTCAATCTTTGCCCTGTTTAATTTCATTCTGAAAATATTTTAACAATTAAAACAAACTATTATGAAAAAAATTAAAATTATGCTTGTGGCACTGACGCTGTGCTTGATGCATCAATTTGCAGCAGCACAAAACTGTAAAGGCGATAAAGTGCTTATGTCAAAAGGTTCCCAGGGGTGTGGATGTCATTGCCAAAAGAAATGCGTTTCTCCTGCCGATGTTCAGACCTACCTGAATAATGGCTGGCGTTATGGTGATTGCTGGGGCTCCTGCTGCTGGTTAAGGCTCAATGGAAATTCATCTTCCACTGAAACACACATTACAGAAATTTATTCCAACCCGGCTTCCGGTTCAACAATTATTTCATTTTCTCTTTCGCAAAGCAGGAAAGTTTCTTTAAAAATATTTGACATGAACGATAGATTGGTTTCAACGGTTGCGGATAGAATTTTTAAAGAAGGAAAAAATGAATTCATGTGGAACAATGAGCATGTAAAGGAGGGAACTTTTTTTCTTCAATTTCAGTCAGATGAAAACCAGGAGAGAGTAAAATTAGTAGTAACTAAATAATATAGTCACCAAAAACATAAGGATTACAACCATTTATATTTTAACTTTTTAAACTAAACGATTATGAAAAAAATTGCAATTTTTGCATTGACAATTATGCTTTTTACAGCATGCAGGAAAGACATTAATGAAATGGGTTTAAATGCCCGGCTGCAGGCTGAACTGGTTTCTAAAACGAATGCTCAAAATGTACAGGTCAGCAGGCCTATCAGGGTTGACTTTTATTCTACAGTAGATCTGGCATCTCCAACTTTAAACTGTTCGATGCCGGGGGTTCCGTTTGCAATTACCAACAGTGGGTATTTTCTGCATGGCAATGCAACACATTTGGGCCTTATTAATGGTGAGACCAGTATGGGGCTGGATGGAAGTTGTAATTTAAATCCGGCTACATTTATACTCTCTACTACAACTACTGGCCGGATCGTTTCGGCTAATGGCGATATGATAACTTATACCGGTAGTGATGCGATCGATCTGAATAATGTAATATTTCATGGAGGGACAACAGCAGCAATTACTGGCGTGTGGACCATTACAGGTGGAACCGGAAGATTTGCTGGAGCAACCGGGTCCTTTTCAATCAATGGCATTGTTGATCTTACAACAGCAGGTGGACCAACATTCAGCATTACCGGTGATGGCACTATAACTTACTAACCTCTATAAAAAAAAGAACCCGTTTCGCCTTTGGCAAGACGGGGTTCTTTCATAAAAAAAATCCCGCCGAAGCAGGATATGATTTTGTGGAGAGTATCGGGGTCGAACCGACGACCTCTTGCATGCCATGCAAGCGCTCTAGCCAACTGAGCTAACCCCCCTTTTAATGTCTATCCAACTGAGCTAACCCTTCGGCATTTTTAATTGGAGTGCAAATATACTGGCATCAACCCTTGCTTCAAAATGAATTTTTAATTCTGTTTATTGGCTGGTGAACTGGGGTTTGTATTATTACCCGGGTTCACTTTGTTTGTACCTGATTCAATTGATTTTAATGCGTCAAGGTTTTGACGTGCCAGCACAAAATTACTGTCAAGCGCCAATGCTTTTTCAAAATATTGTTTTGCTTCAGCTTTTTTATCAAGGTCGTACAGGGTTAAGGCCTGTATATTATATATGCCGGCCTGTAAATAAGTTCTTCCAACCTGTTCGCCTACATTATAGGTTACTGTATACTCAGGTTTAAACTGGAGTTTTGTCGTACTGTTGGCTGTCACCAGGCATTCTGCCAATCTCTTAATACTATATTGCAATTCCATTAAAGTATATGCATGATAAGGGCTTTGTGTTTTGGCATATAGTTTTTCAAAGATCACAATTGCTTCTTTTGGCTGTTGCAGTTTATCAAGGCATATTCCTTTCATTTCCAGCAATACCAGGTCATCCGGTTTTACTTTCAGTCTTTTATCTGCCCAATAGTAACATTGTACATAAGAATTCTGCTGCATATACAGCATGGCCAGGGTATCTTCATAAACCGAATTTGCACCTTGCTCAGTTACATAATAACTCAATGCAGTGATACCGGTGGCTATGTCTCCACTCATCACTGCCTGTTTAAAAACTTTTACATGTGGATTTGCAGATGCACCTGCAGGTTTAGGACCCTGTGCATTTACATTATAGCAAATAAGAGCAACCAGGGATACAAAGATTAATTTTTTCATTTTTTTATTTTAGAGCACTCAAATTAATAAAAAAAACCGGAATTGAATTCCGGTTTCAAGAATAATAAAAAGATATTTTTAATCGCCCCAGATCTCTTCTTTTCCTTCCAGCCAGGCTTTAACTAATCCCGTTGTAACTGATTTTGGCCTTTCCAGCGGAAATCCAAGGGCCCTGTCCCAACAAAGGCTTGCCAATACACCCAGAGACCTTGAAACACCAAACAATACGGTGTAAAACTCATATTCCACCATACCGTAATGTACCAGTAAAGCACCGCTATGAGCATCTACATTAGGCCATGGATTCTTGATCTTGGCAATGGAACCTAAAACCGGGGGCACAGCCTCATAAATATTCCAAACTGTTTGCACCAACGGATCGTCGGGCATGTGTTTTTTTCCAAATTCCATTTGGGCCGTAAAACGGGGATCAGTTTCCCTTAATACCGCATGTCCGTAACCCGGTACTACTTTTCCCTGGCCTAAAGTTTTTTTAACGTATTCCTCAATTTGCTCTTTGGTTGGCGTATCAGTTCCGATACTTTCCCGCATTTCATATATCCACTTGATCACTTCCTGGTTAGCCAGTCCGTGTAACGGTCCCGCAAGCCCGTTCATACCCGCTGCAAAACTTAAATAAGGATCGGCTAAGGCAGAGCCCACAAGATGTGTGGTGTGTGCAGAAACATTGCCGCCTTCATGATCGGCGTGAATCGTCATATACAAACGCATCAACTCATGAAATCCTTCTTCTTCATAACCCAGCATGTGTGCAAAGTTGCCCGACCAATCCAACAAACCATTTGGCTGTATATGTTCTCCATTTTTGTATTTACGGCGATATATATATGCTGCAATGCGGGGCAGTCTTGCGATCAGGTCCATGGAATCATCAAAAACCGCTTCCCAATAATCGGCTTTGCTCATACCTTTCGCATAGCGCTTTGAAAAATGACTTTCGGTCTGCAGGCTCATAATAGCTACTACAAATTGTGTCATTGGATGTGCATTTACCGGCAATGCTTCAATGGTTGCAAAAACATAATTGGGTACATGGCTGCGCCGTTGCCAGGTGCTGCTTAAATGTTGTACTTCTTCATCAGTAGGTAAAGAACCAACCAGCATCAAATAAAACAGGCCTTCGGGCAAAGGTTCGGTACCGCCCGGTGCTTTAGGCAGTTTTTCTCTTAACTCCGGTATTGAATAGCCACGAAAACGTATTCCATCCTGCGCATCAAGCAATGATGTTTCAGATACCAAAGCCGTAATGCCACGCATACCCTGGTATACCTGGCTGAGTGTAACTTCTCCAATTACTTTATCGCCATGTTCTTTCAGCAAACCCTTGATCTCTGCAGCTGTCACATCCGCTTTCTCTTTAAACCTGTCTTTAATAATACCCATAAAACTATTTAATATAAATTATTGAAATCCCTTGATGTATTTGATATTTTTACACGCAGAACACTTTTCAATTCGCTTTAACCTGTATGTTAAGGATGTATAAAATTACGATGGATAAGCGGCTAAAACAAAAGTTTTACAAGAAATTTATACGGCTTAAACGTTACTTAGGTGCTTTTTTATAGAGGTAAAAAGCCAGGAGTCCAAATAGGATATTGGGTGTCCAGGACGCAATGAAGGGTGTAAAATTTCCTTTGGTAGCAAATACTATGGAAAACCGGCTGAACAGGATATAGAGTACACTTATTACTACCCCAACCGCCAGGTGAACGCCACTACCCCCCCTTATTTTGCGTGATGCAAGTACGGCCCCGATAATGGTTAGAATTAATACGGATACCGGGATAGCATCCCTGTTGTACCGCTCAACCAACAAGGTATTCAACATTTCAGATCCTCTTGATCTTTCCTGTTTTATAAATTCATCAAGTTCGGGTGTGGGCAATTGATCTTTCAGGTAATCATCTCTGCGCAGGTCCCGGGGCTTAAAATTATAGGGCACCAACATTTCCGTCGATTTATTGATCCGTTCCGATATACTGTCAAGCCTCCGTTCAACAACATTAAATAATTTCCATTTGCGGGTGGCACTATCCCAGTTAAACTGATCGGATCTTAAATTGTAAACCAGCCTGTTCTTTTCAAACCGCTGTACAAAAAAACCGTTGCCTGATTTTAAAATGGTATCATAACCTCTAATACCAACATAGGTATTGGAATCCATTTTAAAATAAAGCTTCTGTTTAAAATGGGAATTATTACTTTCAATAGCAGTAGGACCATCTATATATTTTATCTCAAAATTGGCCCATTTCAGATTTGCTTTGGGCACAATATACTGATAACCCATCCATAGAACTGCAGACAAAAAGAGGCCGCCCACAACATAAGGCAACAAAAAACGGCGATAACTTACTCCACTGCTGAGGATCGCAATGATCTCTGATCTGCCGGCCATTTTACTGGTAAAAAATATGACTGAAATAAAAACAAACAGGGGAAAAAGCATGGCATCTATACGGGGTATAAAGCCAAAATAATAATCGGTAATTATCCGGGAGATCGGCAATTTCGATTTTACAAAGTTGTCTGTTTTCTCACTGATGTCGACAACAACAACAATAGCCGTAAATAATATCAAACAAAAGAAAAATGTAGTCAGATATTTCAGCAGTATGTAGCGGTCAATTTTTTTCATACCTTAAGTACGACAAAAGTAACTGAAATGAAGCTGGCAAAGAAATACAGAAGTGAAGAATTTGTGAAGATTGATTGAGGAGTTTAGAAGGTTTAGAGAGTTTAGCACAGGCATTTCTTTTATAAACCACAAACTAAACTTTCTAAACTTACTAAACCTCCTAAACCAAGCTGCTTATTGCTTTCGCTGCTATCCACCCCGTTGTCCATGCATTTTGAAAATTAAATCCACCGGTAATGCCATCCACATTAATTATCTCTCCTGCGAAGAACAGGCCCGGGTGTTTTTTACTTTGCATGGTATTGAAATCGATATCCTGCAGTTGAATTCCTCCTGCAGTTACAAATTCTTCTTTAAATGTAGTTTTACCTTTTACTCCATGTTCTTTGGCGCATAAATTTTTAATGAGCCTGTTCTGTTCTTTGGCAGGAAGGTCTGCCCAGCGCAGACCCTGGCCTATCCCCGATTCAATTAAAAGATATTCCCACAAGCGGTTTGGCAGGGCGAAGGGATTGCGGTTAATAATTTTTTGGGCTGCAAGATCGAATCTTATTCTTTGGAACCGCTCACGTAAACTGTTTTCATTAAGCCCGGGTATCCAGTTTACCAGTATGGAAAAATTATAATTTTTTGCGGCCAGTTCTCTTGCTCCCCATGCCGAAAGTTTTAATATGGCCGGCCCACTCATTCCCCAATGTGTAATTAATAATGGGCCTTCTTCGGTTAATTTAGATCCAACGATCTTTACGCTAACGTTCTCAACACTGATGCCCATCAATGCTGTTACCGGGTTGCCGGGCATATTAAATGTAAACAACGAAGGAACAGGTTCTTCTATAGGATGTTCAGATCTTTTTAACCAGCCGTACTGTATTGTTTTTGGATAAGCGCCGCTTGCAATGCACACATAGTCGGCTTGCAGGCTCGTATCATCTGCAAACTGAAGTTCAAATTGTTTACCTGCCGTCGAATGCCCTCCCACAGGGGCCTGCGGACTGCCCGCTGTCAACTGCCTACTGCCAACTGCCAACTGCTTTACTTCTTTATTCATCCTGATCTCAACGCCATATTTATTTGCTTCTTTTACCAGGCAATCAATAATTGTTTGAGAGCTGTTGGTTACCGGGAACATCCTGCCATCAGCTTCGGTTTTTAAAACTACGCCCCGTTCTTTAAACCAGTCAATGGTATCGTTTGTAAAAAAATGATGAAATGCTTTTTTGAGGAATGAAGAACCCCGGGGATATTTTTTGATCATCTCAGCAATGCTGAAACAGGCATGTGTTACATTACACCTGCCTCCACCACTTACTTTTACTTTGCTTAATAGTTTGTTCGATCTTTCAAGTATAATCACTTCCAGCGCAGGGTTTAGCCTGGCTGCATTGACTGCGCAGAAAAAACCGGCAGCTCCTCCACCAATTAC
>JBDSGK010000218.1:0-13842 GCA_039919015.1 Ferruginibacter sp. | reverse complement strand
ATTATTTTTTTGTACCAAGCATCTACTCTTTACCCAACTTCATTGGCAAGGATACTTAGTTATTATTTCTTTTTTGTAAAAAGAAATAAATAACCACTCTTGTACAACATAACTTTATTGAAACTCTTAAAGTAAATATCTTTCTTCCAATGCTCACCTGCTTTTCTCCTTTGTTCTCTTAACTCAAATTCTTTACCTTTAATTATGAACCTCACAATTCCATATCACCTGGAAAATTTCATTGGCGGAAATTTCATTGGTCCGCTCAGCGGCAATTTTATTGACAATACAGACCCTGCTACCGGTGCCGTTTACGGACAAATACCCGACAGCAATGAAAAAGACATTGATGTGGCAGTTAAGGCTGCAAAAAATGCATTTCGGGAATGGTCGGTTTTACCGGTTGAAAAAAGATTTACCATACTAAATAAAATTGCGGAACTCATTGATGAAAACCTGGAAGAGCTGGCCATGGCCGAAACCATTGATAATGGAAAACCGTTGTGGTTAAGTAAAGTAGTGGATATTCCCAGGGCTTCTTCCAACTTCCGGTTCTTTGCAACAGGCATTATGCATTTTGCAAACGAGAGTCATAATATGGAAGACAAGGCTGTGAATTATACATTGCGGCAGCCCATTGGTATTGTTGGCTGTATTTCCCCCTGGAACCTTCCATTATATTTATTTACCTGGAAAATTGCACCTGCATTAGCCGCCGGAAATTGTGTAATAGCCAAACCTTCTGAAATAACGCCCGTTACTGCTTTTCTATTAGCAAAGATCTGTAAAGAAGCCGGAATGCCCGATGGTGTTTTAAATATTGTTCATGGTACTGGCGCACATTGCGGTGAAGCCATTGTAAAGCATCCCGACATAAAAGCCATTTCTTTCACTGGCAGTACCAAGGCGGGAGAAAGGATTGCATCTATTGCAGCGCCCATGTTCAAAAAATTATCATTGGAATTAGGCGGTAAAAATCCCAACATTATTTTTGATGATTGCAACTGGGAAAAAATGTTCTCCGAAACAATACGTTCGTCTTTTGGCAACCAGGGACAAATATGTTTATGCGGCAGCAGGATATTGATAGAAAGACCGGCATACGAAACTTTTAAAAAACATTTTGTAGAGATCACAAAAAAGCAAACCGTAGGTGATCCGCTTGATGAAAGATCAAAACAGGGCGCTATAGTAAGCAAACTGCATTTTGATAAGATCATGAATTGTATTGAAATTGCTAAAGAAGAAGGCGGAAAAATATTATGCGGTGGCAATGCCGTTAAATTAACCGGCAGGTGTGCAGACGGCTATTTTATTGAGCCAACGATCATTGAAGGATTAACACAGAACTGTAAAACCAACCAGGAAGAGATTTTTGGGCCCGTAGTTACTATCCAGCCTTTTGACACAGAGGAAGAAGCTTTGGAGTTAGCCAATAACAGTACGTACGGTTTAGCTGCCACTATCTGGACACAGGATATCAGCAAAGCAAACCGGATTGCAGCAAAAGTTGAAAGCGGGATCATTTGGGTGAACTGCTGGCTGGTTAGAGATCTGCGTACGCCTTTCGGCGGCATGAAGAACAGCGGTGTTGGTAGAGAAGGTGGTTGGGAAGCGTTGAGGTTTTTTACTGAGGCAAAAAATATATGCGTACAGTTTTAGGTATATTGTTATTGACAATGTTAGTGTTTTTGTCTTTTTGCGATAGACGAGAAAAATACTATTCAAAAATAATTCTTAAGGCAGATAAAATACAGATTAAAAAAAATAATGGACTTTTAGATACTACTATAACAGCTTCTGGCAGCATCTTAACTTCTTTTACTGATATATTTAAGAATTATGAAGGAAATTGCTCTTGTGACTCAAAAGATGAAGTTATTTTTTTAAAAAATGGTTCAGAATTACTTAAAGTTAGAATCGCTCAAAATACAAAAGAATGCACATTTTTACTTATAGGTGAAGGAGATAAAAAACAATGTTATAGACTAAATTATAGAATAGGAATGATGATAGGCGAACTAAAATAAAAACCATGTCTGAAATAATAAATACCGATACAGCTGCAAAACCTTTAGGTGCTTACCCCCATGCAAGGCGTGTAGGAAATTTATTATTCCTCTCCGGCATTGGTAGCCGTAGTGCAAAAGATAATTCCATACCAGGATTGGAACAGGATGCAAACGGAAATATTATAAAGTATGACATTGAAGCCGAATGTCATCAATGCTTCGCCAATGTAAAAGCTGTGCTGGAAGCCAGCGGCAGCAGTTGGGATAAGATCGTGGATGTAACCGTATTCCTTACAAACATGAAAAAGGACTTTCCGGTTTACAATAAAATTTATGGTGAGTATTTTACTTCTGTGCAGGCCTGCCGCACAACTGTTGAAGTAAAAAGTTTGCCAACACCCATTGCGATCGAATTAAAAGTTATTGCAACAATTGAATAGCTCCGGGCTTTAGCCCAGAGAAAAAGAAAAAGTATTTCGGCTTTAGCCAAAATAAAATTGGGCTAAAGCCCATCATCAAAAAATACCGCCGGCCTGAAGGCCGGAGCAATTCAAATAAATATGAACTTTATTAATACACCGGAGTTTGCCAAACAACTTGATGAACAGGATACATTAAAACATTTCCGGGATAAATTTTACATCCCCATCATCAATGGTAATGACTGTATCTATTTCACCGGTAACTCGCTTGGCCTGCAACCCAAAACCACGCAGGAATATGTGCTGAATGAACTGGAAGACTGGGCCAGCTTTGGTGTAGAAGGTCATTTTCATGCCAGGCAACCCTGGTTCAGTTATCATGAAATGTTCCCCCACCTGCTTACAAAGATCATTGGTGCATTACCGGAAGAAATTGTGGTGATGAACCAACTCACCGTGAACCTGCATTTATTGATGGCAAGTTTTTATCAGCCAACAAAAGAAAGGTATAAGATCATTTGTGAGGCAAAAGCATTTCCTTCAGATCAATATGCATTTGAATCTCAGGCAAAATTTCATGGATTAAACCCTGATGATGCCATTATTGAGGTAGCACCCCGCGATGGTGAACATACCATAAGAACAGAAGATATTCTTTCGGCAATAAAAGAACATGCAGCTGAAACCGCACTTGTAATTTTCAGTGGTGTAAATTATTATAACGGACAGGTATTTGATATAAGGTCGATCACCAAAGCTGCACATGATGCCGGCGCTTATTGTGGTTTTGACCTGGCGCATGCTGCCGGTAATATTGAATTGCATATGCATGACTGGGAAGTTGATTTTGCCTGCTGGTGCAGCTATAAATATTTGAACAGCGGGCCCGGTGGCGTGGCCGGTGCATACATCAATAAAAAACATACAGCCAATACAACCCTTCCCAGGCTAGCGGGCTGGTGGGGTTACGAAAAAGAGACCCGCTTTCAAATGGAGAAGGGGTTTAAACCCATTGCCACCGCCGAGGGCTGGCAATTGAGTAATGCACCTGTGCTAAGTATGGCTGCACACAAAGCTTCGCTGGATATTTTTGAAGAAGCAGGGATAGAAAATCTAACAGTCAAAGGGCAACGGCTGAGTGATTATTTGTTTTTTATCATTGAAGAGCTAAATGCAACAGCAAAAGAAAAAAAGATAGAGATCATTACACCCAAAAAAGAAAAAGGCTGCCAGGTTTCTATGCAGATGCTTGAAAAAGGAAAGGAAGTTTTTGAAGCTTTAAAGCAAAACGGGATTTTAGCAGATTGGCGTGAGCCGAATGTGATACGAATTGCCCCTGTTCCGCTATACAATTCCTTTGAGGATGTGTTCAATTTTGGAAAAATAATCAGCAGTGTAATTAATTAAAATGACAGCGCAAATTCTCTGGATAATAGCTTCGTCTGTTTATATCATGTTGGCAACATTGCATTTGCTGTATACTTTTTTCACAAATAAATTTGATGCAAAAGACAGCCATACAACGGAGATGATGAAACAAACCCATCCAGTATTAACCCATAGAACTACCATGTGGAGCGCCTGGATCGGGTTTAACAGTAGCCACAGTGCAGGAGGTATTTTTTTGGGAGCTGTGAATATTATCCTCGCCATCTTTTATTTTGAATTTTTATCTGCAGCATTACCATTAATTATACTTACAGACATAACAAGCTTGTTCTTTCTTTTCCTGGCAATAAAGTACTGGTTTAATATACCCTTAAGAGGAATTGCAATTGCTACTATTTGTTATATTGCTGCAACAATTATTATATTAGTATAAATGAAAAAAGAAGTCGTTATTATCGGTGCCGGGTTGGTTGGTTCATTACTCTCCATTTATTTATCCAGGCGTGGATACCAAGTAAAAATTTATGAACGCCGGGCTGATATGCGGAAGGAAGATATGGTGGCAGGTCGTTCCATAAACCTGGCATTAAGCGACCGGGGCATTAAAGCACTGACAGAAGTTGGATTGATGGATGAGATCAGGAAAATATGCATTCCTATGCATGGCAGGTTCATGCATAATTCAGATGGAACCACAGCTTACCAGCCTTATGGAAAAGAAGGACAATTCATTAATTCAGTTTCCCGTGGTGAACTGAATTGCAGGTTGATGGACCTGGCAGAACAAAACGGTGCAGAAATTACCTTTAACCAAAGATGTGAAAGCATCGACTGGAATAAAAATGAAATTCATTTTCAGCATGTTGCCACCGGACAACATGCAACGGACAACCCGCACGGGCCTGTGTCCGCCCAACTTGTATTCGGCAGCGACGGCGCTTTTTCTGCCGCCAGGCTTACACACCATTTGCAGCACGACCGTTTTCAGTATAACCAATACTATATTGATTTTGGCTATAAAGAATTAAATATCCCTGCAGTGGAGAATGGAACATTTTTATTGGAAAAAAATGCATTGCATATCTGGCCCCGGGGCAATTATATGATGATCGCTTTACCCAATATCGATGGAAGTTTTACCTGCACACTTTTCTTTCCTTTTGAGGGCGAAACTTCTTTTGCATCACTGGATACAAAAGAAAAACTGAGGTCATTTTTTGAAAAGACCTTCACTGATGCAGCTCCATTAATGCCAACACTGGAAAAAGATTTTTTTAATAATCCGACCGGCTCTTTAGTCACTGTAAAATGTTTTCCCTGGATAAGGCAGGATAAATTTGCATTGATCGGTGATGCAGCGCATGCCATGGTTCCATTCTTCGGACAAGGTATGAACTGCGGTTTTGAGGATTGCTCGGTTTTAAACAGCCTCATTGATGAGCATAACGAAAATTGGTCTGAGATACTTGCTGAATACCAAACATTAAGAAAACCCGATGGCGATGCCATTTGCGACCTGGCACTTAATAATTTTGTAGAAATGAGGGATAAGGTTGCTGACCCTAAATTTTTATTGCAAAAGAAAATTGAAGCTGCATTCAGCAAAAAAAATCCGGGCAAATGGATCCCTTTATACAGCCAGGTAACATTCAGTCCACAGATACGATATAGTGAAGCACTGGTAAGCGGACAAAAACAGGAAGCTATTATGCAACAGATCATGGAATTGCCGGACATTGATAACAGGTGGCAGGATGAAGAGATCGAAAAAATGATATTGGATAAATTGAAGGGCTAAAGCCCATTAAATTTATATCATCCGATCCGGGCCCTAAAGGGCCGGGTGATTCAAAGATTTGCGAAGCTGAATTACCCTGGCCTTCTGAATTACCCTGGCCTTTAGGCCAGGGATTAAAAAAAACAACATGTACAAATTCTCTTACTACACCGAACAGGACCAGGAAAAAGTAATGTCCTTTATGGAAGAAAATTCCTTTGCCATAATTACCGGCACTGGAGAAAACCATCCTGTTGCAACACAAATTCCCTTAGCTATAAAATTACAGGATGAAAAAATATTCCTGGAGGGACATATGATGAGAAAGACCGATCATCACCTGGCTTTTGAAAAGAACAATAACGTACTGGTACTTTTTACCGGTCCGCATTGTTTTATAAATGCAAACTGGTATACAGAGCCCGGCGTTGGGTCCACCTGGAATTACATGACGGTGCATGCAAAAGGAAAGATCAGTTTTTTTGATGAAGAAGGCACACGCAATGCCGTGAAGGCCCTCAGCGATAAATATGCAGGAACTTCAACCCCGGCATCTTTTGACCATTTACCCAAGGACTATATTGACCATATGGTAAAAGCCATTGTAGGTTTTTCCATTGAAATAGAAATGCTCGACAATGTTTTTAAGCTGAGCCAGAACAGGGATGAAGCATCTCAAAGAAATATCATTGAAGAACTTATGAAACGTGGAGATGAAAATTCAAGAATGATCGCCAGGGAAATGATAAAGAGAATAGATTGAGACGTTAACTTTGCCACATGACAAGAAAACAACTGGTTCAGCAGATACAATTAAAAAGGTCCTACCTCTGTGTTGGATTGGATTCCGACATTACCAAAATACCAAAACATGTACAGTCACTCCCCGATGCAGTTTTTGAATTCAATAAACAGATCATTGATGCTACCCATGATCTTTGTGTGGCTTATAAAATAAACACCGCATTTTACGAAGCCATGGGATCGAAGGGTTGGGATACCATGGAAAAAACGGTGAATTATATTCCCAAGGATCAATTCATTATTGCAGATGCCAAACGTGGCGATATTGGCAATACATCATCTCAATATGCCAAAGCTTTTTTTGAAACGCTGAATTTTGATGCCATTACTGTTGCTCCATACATGGGTGAAGACAGTGTAAGGCCTTTTTTGGAATTTAAAAATAAATGGGCCATTGTTTTGGGATTGACCAGTAATGCTGGTAGTAAAGATTTTGAGCAGTTGAGGTTGGTTCGTGCAGACACGAACCATGGCGAGAGATTGGTTGGTGGAGACACCAACCAAGAAGTCAAAGGTGAGCACCATGGCAAGGTTGGTTGGAACAGCAACCAAGGTGGTGAAGAATATTTGTATGAAACCGTTTTAAAAAAAGTAAGTAGCTGGGGAACTAATGAAAACCTGATGTTTGTTGTTGGAGCAACCAGGGCCAGCGACCTGGAAGATATCCGTAAAATAATTCCCGATCATTTTTTATTGGTGCCGGGTGTTGGTTTCCAGGGAGGAAGTTTAAAGGAAGTAAGTAAATATGGTATGATAAAGGATACTTCGACTGCCGCTCACACTTCGACTGCCGCTCAGTGCGGCCTTTTAGTAAATGCGAGCAGGGCAATTATTTATGCCAGCGGAAAAGAAGATTTTGCCAAAGAGGCCAGGGCCATTGCACAGGAATATCAATCTGAAATGGCAGGTTATCTTACATAATTTTAACCGCATTTTGTTTATGTTTCGACAAGCACAACATGACAAAAAGCTGTCAGCCTGAGCCTGTCGAAGGCGGGTTAATCAATAAAACTAATTTTATGCAACGCAGAAAATTCCTCCAAAACATTTCGCTTATCTCTGCTGCAGCAACCCTACCCAAATTATCAGGAGCCCAAACTCCTAAAAAGAAAAAAAACTTTACAATAGCTTTCATCAGCGATATACATGTCAAACCTTCAGAAATTGCAGAAGCGGGAATGAAAAAGGCCCTGCAAAACATAAATCAAATAAAACCACAGCCTGATTTTATTATTAACGGCGGCGACAGCATTATGGATGCACTGGCTGCCAATAAAGAAAATACCCAAATACAATGGGACCTGTTTAATAAAATAATGCAGGCAGAAAATAAATTACCCGTTAAGCATTGCCTGGGTAATCACGACATCTGGGGCTGGCAGCTGAAGGAAGATGTAAAAGCTGATGCGTTATATGGCAAAGCCTGGTGGCTGCAGCAAACAGGCAATGCCAAAACCTATTACAGCTTTACCCACAACAACTGGCATTTTATTTTATTAGACAGTGTGCAGGAAAACAACGGCGGCTATATCGCTTTATTGGATGAACCCCAATTTACCTGGCTGGAAAATGAATTGGCCGCCCATAAAGAAAAAATGATCTGCATCGTTTCACATATTCCCATTGTTTCTTTTTGCAGCGCCATGTTCTTTAAAGACATGCTGCCCAATGGTGATTGGAAACTTTCCAGGGCGTTATTGCATACAGATGCAAGAAAGATAAAAGACCTTTTTAAAAAATATCCAAATATCAAAGCCTGCCTGAGTGGCCATATTCATTTACAGGATGAAGTGAATTACCTGGGCATAAAATATTTCTGCAATGGTGCCATTAGTGGTAATTGGTGGGGTGGAGCATTCCAGGATTTTGCACCGGCCTATGCCCTGTTTGATTTTTATAATGACGGAACTGTAGAAAGAAAGATGGTTGAATATTGAATGTTTAGATGGCTTTAGTTTAAAAAGCTGTCAGGTTGTCCCGATAGCTATCGGGACAGGCTTACAATCTGTTTATCTAATTATTGAATCGCAGATTAATTATACTCCCCTGTTTATTTTCCCTGCTTTCATGACCGTATCAATGATATCCTGTACCTCCCGCGGTCTTCGTGTGCCGATCAATAAAAGTTTACCATCAGTAAATTGAAGTTGCAGCCCTTCAACACCAGATGCCGAAGTATTAATGGCTTTACCGAGCTTGGGTGTGCCGGTGCGTAGCCCAAATCCGCCATATTCAAAAAAAGAATCGTAGTTCCGCATATATGCATCCCTTAATTCATTCCATTCAATGATTGTTTCTTTAAACTGGAAAGGATAAAAGCGGTAATAAATTCCGGTATCGGTAATTTTTGTTTTTAACCTGATCGACATTAAAAAAATTAAAACAAGCATCAGCAATAACTCAACGATCACTAAAATATAATTCGGGGCTGGTTTAGGGCCGAAAGGTTTACCTAAAATTATTTGTTGCACAATGACATATATCAAAAGAATATTTAGCGCTGCCACAGCAAGCCATGCCCACCAGGTTTTAAATCGTTGAACCTCTTTAAAATTGATCATGTCCATCACTAAAGTTCTTTAATAATTGCTTCTTCGAGCTTTACAGCCCATTTAGTATACTCTTTTCCTGAGGGATGTAAACCATCTCCAGCCAGGAACTCCGTTTTCTTCCCATCCTCCCTTTGTGAGTTGGTAATGTTAATAAAATTGGTATGAAATTCTTTTGCCGATGTTTCGCATATGTAATTGTATGCATCAATTTCTTCGGCAGCCTTTTTCCTATCTCTGCCCTCAGCAAATGGAGTAACTCCCCAATCGGGTATACTCAATACAAAAACGCGGTAAGGTTTATTGGCGGCAAACTGGATAGCTTTTTGTAACAGGTGTTCAAACTCAATTTTAAATTCAGTTGTGCTGCGTCCCCGGTATTGATTATTTACACCGCTAAGCAGCGATACAATATCATAGGTCTCCAAAAAAGTGGTGTTTTCAATGGCATTGCTCAATTCATCGGTTGTCCACCCGGTTTTGGCAATGATCTCTGCTGCATAAAATGCAAAGCCATTTTTTCGCAACAATTGTATTGTTTGATTGGGGAAGTTTTCTGCAAAAGCTACCTGTTCTCCAATGGTATAACTATCGCCAAGCGCCAGGTAAGAATATGTTGTCATGTTGTTGCTGCTAATTTTTTTATCCAGTTCTTACAGATCAATAAAGGTATGATGCCCAGTATTCCAAAACTACAATCTATTACAATATGAAAGATGGGGATCTGCCTGATGGGTCCTGCGATCAATGCAAGCGGAAGTACAGCCACACAACACAGGAGTTGCCAATTGATGATCCAGATATTTTTTACAGGATCTTTCAGCGGTCCCATAAAAGACAAGGCAATAACAAAATGGGCAAAAGCCAGCCAGTCGTATCCATAAGCCAGGAAGGGATATTTGTCATTGGTATCTACCAGTGCAAGATAACAGGTTTGCAACCAGTCGCCCAGTTTTTGAGGCATCATGTCTTTATACTGCATCAGCCAGTGTAACCCGGTTTCAGCCGGCATAGCTGTAGCACCGCTTACAATTAAAGCGATCATAAAAAAAATGATCAGCAAACGGATCTTTAATAATAAATGCATATCAATGTATAGAGATCTATTTTAAATCTTCGGGATAGTCAGTAGAATAATAAGCCCTTATTAATGTTGTTTCATAATTAACTGCAAATTTTCTTTCGAAACATAATCCTTCAGGATAGTAAAGATAATATTCAATTACCGGCGTATTGATAGTCATATCCAATTGCCACTGTTCAATAAAATTTGAACCATGAATATTAAAAACAACCTGCCTTTCCTTACAACGTCCATAATCATCGTACTTAAAATCAGTAAGAATACCATTAAGCCCGTTTACATAATAATATTGACGTTTTAAACGCCCTGTTTTATCATAAAAATACTGGGTATAATAATTCGACGAACCGTTTTCATCATACTCGGTTGTTTTCTCAAGCAATTCATTTTGATATTGCATTTGGGTTTTAATAAAATATGAACCGGAAATTCCTGTTTTCTCATATACTTTTTTCAGGTGATTATGTTCATCGTATTCATATTTACCAAACTTACCTTTTGAATCTTTATCTGCAGAATAAGTTACCGTTTCAAGCAGGGTGCAGTTTTTGCTATATGTGTATTCCTTTGTTTTGCTAAACCCCAGTATATTATCTTTAGTGATAATTTTTTGCAACTTATTGCACTCACTATTGTACACATAAATTTCGGTAGATTTAATAAGGTCCTTTATTTTATCATCAAAATTAAAACGCTTAATTAGCCTGCCCATGGAGTCAAAGAGATTTACTTTTACGATCAAACTATCTTTAACCTTATTTTTATTGAATTCAAAAGAATAGATATACTCGCTTTTTATTTGAAACGCTCTATAAAGCGAGTCTGCATTTTCAATACCATAATTTTGTGACCAGCCATTTACGCAGTAAAAAACAGCCATAATAATGAAAATGCAATTTCTAACCAGTTTCATAGAGATCGGTATTATTTTGTTTTTCGGCAATTTTTATAAAAATACAAAAAGGTCTGTGATTAATCACAGACCTTTTATTATTCATGGCTATACTTTGCTTACGAGGTCCTGGATTTATTCTTTGATTTATTTTTATCTTTCATATCATTCGGTCCCGGTTCTCCCAAAATAACATTACCGAAACTGGTGTTTACTTTGATCTGGATGTTTCCACTTCCGGATCTGCCGCTGTATTTGTAATCAAATTTTGGACTCCGTTCATCCTTATCATCATCCCCGTCGAATTTTACCGCCGTGCGATTTTTAAAACTTCCAAAACTGGTGTTGATGGTATAGGAAGCCGACATATCGGGCGATGGTTTTAAGTTCAGGCTGGAGTAAGAAGCTTTAGCATCTAAACCGCTAAGGCTATTATCCAAGTTCATAATAACATTCGTACTAAACTCTACATTCATCTTGATATTACCTGATAACTTTCCAAGGGTTGAGTTTGAATACTTGATAACAAGATTGCCATTATTGACACTTTCTATTTTTGCTCTCCCAAATTCTACCTGTATCGATTTAACATTCGACAGGTTACCGGCTGTTAAAGAGCCGAACTTGCTCACCAACTCCACTTCTCCCCTGTGATCGGGTATAATGGTAGCGCCAAATTCATTTTCAACATGCAATGGATTGCCGGCAGGCATATAAATGCTGTAGTCAATTGACATGCTGCTTTTCTCCTCCTTGTTATTATTGACGTCTTTCATTTTTGTTTCGAAAGAGATCCCCTTGCTGTTCTTTTCATCAGACACAGAGATCCTGTCGATCATTTTTTGTGCCAGTGATTCAGAATTGGCAGACACTTCAATACGCACGTCCACTTTTATCTCGTTCTTATCCCAGGTGTGTATCTCTACCTTTCCGAATGAATTGTCAATATTCAGTTTATCAGTTGAAGAAACATGGTATGTTTTGTTCACCGATTTGGTCTTTACAAAGGCATACTTCTTTTTGCCGTTATCATTATTGTCATTGTCGTTTTGGGCAAACACGTTTACCTGCAGCAATATTAATAACGGAAGAATAATTTTAAATGGTTTGATCATTTTTTTCATGTGAATTATTTTAATTGTTTTTTAATTGTCACATGGAATTCGCCGCTTAATTGCCTGATTTTGTCAGATCTTATTGGGGCTCATTTCATGGCTATACTTTTTTGATTCTTTAATTTGATGAATAATGTTTAATTGCTGATTCAATACATTCAGCTGCAGCTGCAGGTTTTGGATCATGGCTTCCAGCAGCATTTCCCGGTTGGGTGTTGCGCTGAGTTGGTTTTTAAGGGTATTGTATGAACTGTCCAATTGGTTAATGGCTGAGGTGAACTTCTGGTAGAGTTCCGGCTGCTCTTTGGCAAGCGTTTTCAATTCTTCCTGCTTAGTGTCGATCAATTTCACGAACTGGTTCATCTGCGAAGCATATTCTTCAGGAGCCAGTTTATTTATATCAGGTTCATTACTTACAACAGTTTTTACTGTTGGATCTTTTTTTATGACAATAAAATAAACACCTGAAGCAATGATCAACATGGCTGCTGCTGCCATGCTCCATTTATAAACCGGTGTAAGTATGAATTTCTTTTTTTTCTTTGCAGAAAAAGATGCTTCAATATTTTCCCAAACTTTATCAGAAGGGGTTTCATTATCAAATGCCTTCCGGTTATCCCAAATAAATTTTTTCAGTTTATTGCTCATGATCCTTCTTTTAAAAATTGTAATAATTTTTGTTTTGCCCGCATGTACTGTGTACGTGTTGTTGATTCAGCAACTTGCAGTATCTCTGCTATCTCTTCATGATCATACCCTTCCAGCAAATACAGGTTCAAAACGGTACGGTATCCATCAGGTAATTTCATGATCGCTTTTTTAACCGCATCAACCTGTAAACTTATCTCCACTTCATCAACAGGTGCTTCATCCCGATAGCTATCGGGAGCATGATCATAACCGGTAACCTGTTCTATATCCACCAGGTCTATTTTTCTTTTTTTAAGCTGGTTAATGGCCCGGTTGATACAGATCTGCTTGAGCCAACCCCCAAAACTGGTACGGTATTCAAAACGCTCCAGGTTTTTAAAGGCTTCGATAAAACTCTCCTGCAATACATCTTCAGCTTCAGCTGTATTATTCAATAAGCGCAGGCACGTATTGTACATGGCTTTTGAATAACGCTGGTATAACTCCTTATACCCAAGCGTATCACCTCTCAGGCAGCGTTCTATCAGTTCATCCCGTTGTGGTAATACAGTTAATTCCAAAAAATCAAGGTTTTAATAGTTAGAGACAAGGCTTTTACGGCAATGTTGCACATTTTTAAAAATA
This sequence comes from Ferruginibacter sp., assembly GCA_039919015.1. Classification (GTDB taxonomy): domain Bacteria; phylum Bacteroidota; class Bacteroidia; order Chitinophagales; family Chitinophagaceae; genus Ferruginibacter. Next base: position 523 of record JBDSGK010000218.1, on the reverse strand, counting down.
TTTTATTTTTTTATCCCCGGCAGCGGCTTTTAGTCCAGTCGGCGGTTATGGGATAATGGGCAATCCTCTGCAAAAAACAAAAAAATTTCTTCTGATTTAACGTATTTATATTTGCGGTTAAGATGCTGCCCTAAGTGGCACTATAAAAGCTGTTACTGGTATTCAGTATACGGGTCAACGGATTAACGGATTAACCAATTAACGGATTAACAGATTAACTATTAAATAATAAAGATGGCTGCTAAAACAGACAATTTTCAATCTCCCGATTATTTCAATGTAGATGAATTACTGACCGACGAACATAAACTCATTCGTGAAAGTGTTCGCAATTATGTAAAAAAAGAGATCTCTCCCATTATAGAGGATTATGCCCAGCGGGCTGAGTTTCCGCAACAGATCGTAAAACAAATGGGCGACCTGGGTTGCTTTGGTCCAACAGTGCCGGAAAAATATGGCGGCGGCGGACTGGATTATATCAGCTATGGTTTAATGATGCAGGAACTTGAACGTGGCGACAGTG